>DAOTYG010000328.1:0-8352 GCA_034435155.1 Anaerolineae bacterium
TACCCGCCACCCTCCCGCAGGTTAGAAAGCGGCTGGCAAGAGAGCGAGCAGCTCATTGCGGCGCACTTCAGTGCGGAGATTGCGCCCGAACCTGCGGGAGGGTAGGCAGTTACCATCTGACTTGAAAATGGACTTCAGGAAGGCACGGCTATTGCCTGCTGCCTATCACATTTTCATGCGTTGTGGCGAACGCAGTTCATGATGACTACTGAGACTATCACGATCCTGGATCATCCTTTGTGTCCTTCGTGTCCTTTGTGGTGAGACGTGTCCGTTGTGGTTTTTGGAGAAGTCATGACCGCCAACGAGATCGTCCACAACGTGCGCCTGGCCGGCGTGGTGGGGGCCGGCGGGGCCGGCTTCCCGACTCACGTCAAGCTGGCCGCATCGGTGGCGACCGTCATCGCCAACGGCGCTGAGTGTGAGCCGTTGCTGCGGGCCGACCGGGCCCTCATGGCCGCGCGCCCGACCGAGGTGGTGGCCGGACTGCGCCTGGCCATGGCTGCCACCGGCGCGTCGCGGGGTGTCATCGCCCTCAAAGAAGACTACCAGGAGGCGGTGACTGCCTTGCGCCCCCTGGCGCACGACGGGATCGAGCTGCACTTGTTGGGCAGCTACTACCCGGCCGGCGACGAGTTCTTGCTGGTGGAAGAGATAACCGGCCAGGTGGTCCCGGAGGGCGGCCTGCCCCTACACGTGGGCGTGGTGGTGAACAACGTGGGGACCCTGGCGAACGTGACCCAGGCGCAACGTGGGCAACCGGTCACGCAGCGGCTCCTCACCGTGACCGGCGAGGTCCAGCGGCCGGTCACCCTGCGGGTGCCGGTGGGCACGCCCATCCGCCAGGTGTTGGCCTATGCCGGTGGGACCACGCTGCCGGCCGGGGAATTCGCCGTGTTGCTGGGAGGCCCGCTGATGGGCCGGCTCCTGACCGGGGATGAGGCCCTGGATACGCCGGTGACCAAGACCACCGGCGGCGTGGTGGTGCTCCCGGCTGACCACTACCTGGTCCGCCGCAAGAGTCGTCCGGTGAGTACCAACGTGCGCTGGGCGCGTTCGGCCTGCGATCAGTGCCGCGACTGCACGGAACTATGCCCGCGCTACCTCATCGGCCATGACCTGCAACCCCATGCCATCATGCGTGTGGTGGGCCTGGCTCTGGCTGAGGAGAGCTATATCATCACCTCGGCGGTGATGTGCTGCGAGTGCGGGGTTTGCGAGTATTATGCCTGCCCCCTGTATCTGTCGCCGTTGGAGGTCAACCGCGAGATCAAGCGCGTGTTGGCGGAGCAGGGCTGGCGCAACACCGTCCATCGCCGGGAGAACCTGGAGCCACGCCCCATGTGGGCCTATCGGCATGTGCCGTTTGATCGACTGCTGGCCCGGGTCAACCTGCTGCACTATGAACACACCCCAGTTCCCTTTGAGGACGGCGATCACTTCCCGGAACGGGTGATCATACCCCTCAAGCAACATACCGGCGTACCGGCCGAACCGGCGGTCGCCGTCGGCGCCAGGGTGCGGGCCGGCGACCTCATCGGCGAGATCCCCGCCGACAGGCTGGGCGCCCGCGTCCACGCCTCTATAGACGGTGTGGTGACCGCCGTGGCCCCGGCCCGCCATATCATCATCGAGGCGCGGTGATAAGGGGGAAGAAAGCCTTTATGAGGCAATTCTTTCCCCTCCCAGCACAGCGTAGGGGCAAAGGGACGCCAGGTGGGGAGTGGGGCAGTGCCCTCATGACCCCCGCCTGTCAGAATTGACCGTAACTGCCTGCCCTGAACCCTCCCGCAGGTTAGAAAGGGGCTGGCAACCGATGCAGCCGGACCTGGGCACGCCTGCCGGCGTCTGGTCTGGTCATTGCGCCCAAACCTGCGGGAGGGTAGGTAGTTACAATTGACCAGTACCCAACCTACCAACCAGGAGGGAGAGATGCCTACACGTCTGGGGCGCTTCTGCGAGATGGTCATAGAGGCCGGCTGGCTGCTGGCCGCCGTGTTGGTGCCCCTGTTCTTCAACCTCTACACGGCCACGATCTTTGAGCCGGACAAGGCTGCGCTCCTGCAAACCATCGTTTGGGTGATGCTCCTGGCCTGGGCTACGCGCTTCGCCCAGCGGCCGGTGGGCTGGCTGGTGGACCGCCTTGGCTGGGCCATCGCCTCAGCCCGCGCGGCGCGCTCAAAGGCGACGGACGAGTACAGCCCGCCGGAGGTGATCCTCACCCCCGTGGAACGTCGGCTTCCCCAGATCCGCATCGCCGGCCCCAACCTGCTGGAGGTGCTGGCGATCCTGTTCGCCCTGCTGGTCTTCGTCTCCACGGTCACGTCGTGCCAGGGCTGGGCCAGCCTGCTGGGATCGTATCAGCGGGCGCAGGGATTGTTCACCACCCTGGGCTACGTGGTCATCATGTTGCTGGCAGCGGGGCACCTGCGCGGCCGCGCCCAGGTGGAACGGCTGTTCCTGGCCGTCACACTGGGCAGCCTGCCGGTGGCGGCCTATGCCATCGCCCAGGCCCTGAAGATAGACCCGATCCCGTGGGGCACGAAGGGCGTCGTCGCTGCCACGCTGGGGAACACGCCTTTCCTGGCCGGCTACCTGGCCGTCGTCCTGCCGCTATCACTGGCCGGGATGCTCATGGTCATCGCGCCGCTGCGGGGCGTGTTGCGCGCCGATCGGCCCCGGGGCCTGGGGTTCTTTGCCCCGGTGCTCGGCGACCTGCTGGCAGCGTTGGGAGTCTACCTGCCGGCCCTGCTGCTCCAATTCCTGGCGCTGCTATTCACGGTTTCCAGCGCGCCCTACACCATCCTGGGACTGCTGCTGGCCGGCCCGATCTTTGTTGTGCTGCTACTCGCCGCCGCGTTCCTGGGCGCAGCCGGTCGCATCCCGCGCCTGGGTGGGGTGCTGCTGGTCATCGCCGGGGCTGTGGTCATCGCGCTGATCTTGCTGGGGGCGGTGGGACTGGCATTTACAGACGCCATACCAACGCCGGCCATATCCCTGGGCGAGACCGGCGAGGCGCGCCCCCTCATCTGGGCCGGGGCGCGCGCTGTGGTGATCCAATGGCCGCTGGCGAATCCAGACGGCGATATGTGGCAGCCGTTGCGACCAGTCGTGGGCTATGGGCCGGAAACGTTCGCCTATCCCTTCAACCAGGTCTATCCGCTCGCGCTCATGCTGTTGACCGGGAGTGTCTCTGTTGACCGGGCGTGCAATATCCTTTTGCAGGTTACGGCGGAGCTGGGCTACCTGGGCCTGATGTTGCACCTGGCCCTGCTGATGGGCGGATTCCTGGTGGGCCTCTACTCGCTGGTGCGCGGCCGGTTCATCTACCACCGGCTGGCGCTGGTTGGCCTGCTGGCCGCGCTAACCGTCTGGATGGTCTATGCCCAGTTCTACCCGGTGCCCACGAGCGTCTGGCTGTCCGGCTGGCTGATCCTGGGAGCGTTGGTGGCCGTGGGGCGGCAGGCCCGGGAGCGTCCCCCGGCGGAGCAGGCGTACCGGCTACGGGAACTGGAGGAACCCCAGCGGGCCAGCGCGGTCTTTAGCGGCTTGCTGCTTCTGGACGTGGCCGCCGTGGTCCTTTTCCTGGCAAACCTGGCCTATAGCAGTCGGCTCAACCTGGAATCGCTGGCCCTGCTCCTGGTGGGTCCCGGCGTCGGCCTGGCGATCCTGGTGGCGGTGGTGAACAACGGCCTGGGCTTCTGGCAGCGACGACGTTCGAGCGCGCCCGGCGCCGAGACGCCGGGCACCGGCGTTGCCCGCATCGCCTGGGCGGCCTTTATGGTCGTTGGGGCTGTGATCGCCGTGCTGATCACCCTGGCTCTGGCACTGCTGGCCTTGTATAACCTGGAGACGCCGCAACGCCCGACCAACCCGCAGGTCACGCCGCAACTCGTGGTGGCGCTCACCCTGCTTGCCGTCGTTGGGGGCATAGTGGTCGTGGCGATCTCCCTCAAGCGGCCGGCCGTACCACTCCAGCCCATCGGCTGGGGGCGACTGGTCACGTTCGCCCTGCTGGTCCCGGCCGCGCTGGTACTGGCCCTGATCCTGGCCGGCGTCGTCTTTCTCACCGTCTACCAGCCCACCCTGGCGGACATCACGCACAAGAGTGCCCTGCTCAACGACCAGGCCCAGACATGGGAGATCAGCACCGAGTTGCACCAGCAGGCCATCGCCCTGGCCCCCAACCGGGACTGGTACTACACATTCCTGGGCCGGGCCTACCTGGAATACGCCAGGACTGCCCGGCCGGACCCCAGCCAGGGAATGGAAAAAGCGGCCGCGGCCTTCACGCGAGGGCGGGAGGTGAACCCCCTGAACCCGGACCACGCCGCCAACCTGGGACGGATGTACGCGGCCTGGGCTGGCATGACCGGGGCCGGAACCGCAAAGGAGACGCGTGTGGACCAGGCCGGGGCCGCCTATGAGGCCGCGGTGAAGCTCACGCCGCACAACGTGAAGCTACTGCGCGAGCTGGCGGATATGTACCTCAAGAACGCCCGGCTCACCGAAGCAGCCCGCGCGTTCGAGCGCATCGTGACCCTGACTCCAGATGACGTGGAAGCCTGGAGCTACCTGGGTTCGATCTATGCCCAACAGAACAAGACCAGCCAGGCCGTCGCCGCCTATCAGCAGGTGATCAGGCTGCGGCCGGACCAATACGGGCCGTATCTGGAGTTGGCGAAGGTCTACCAGGCGGCCGGCGATAAGGCGCAGGCGTTGGAGATGGCGAAAAAGGCATTGGAACGCGCGCCGGACACGGCCCGGCCCACGATCCAGCAATTGATCAACGAATTGGAGCGGTAGCCCATTGCGGAATGCGGAATGTGAAATGTAGAATGCGGAATGTAGAATTCGGTTCCGTATTCCGCATTCCGCACTCCGAAATCCGCATTCCGAAATCCGCATTCCGCATTCCGCATTCCGAAATCCGCATTCCGCATTCCGCATTCCGAAATCCGCATTCCGAAATCCGCAATCGAGGCAGTGATGGACCCGGCCCTGGCTATCGTAGAGTTTAACAGTATCGCCTCCGGCATCCGGGCTGGCGACGCCATGATGAAAAAGGCCCCGGTGACGCTCCTGGGTGCGCACACCATCTGCCCTGGCAAGTACCTGGTGATCATCGGCGGGCTGACGGCGCCGGTGGAGGAGTCGCTGCGCGCCGGGATCGAGGCCGGCGGCGAGGATGTGGTGGATACGCTGTTCCTGCCCCAGGTGCATCCCGGCGTGTTCCCGGCCCTCACCGGCACGGCCCGGCCCGTGGATATGGAGGCCCTGGGGGTCATCGAGACCATCACCGCTGCCACGTGCATCCTATCCGCCGACGCCGCCGCCAAGGCCGCCGACGTGACCCTGAGCGAGATTCGTCTGGCGAACGGGCTGGGAGGCAAGGGTTTCGTGCTCATCCAGGGCGACGTGAGCAACGTGGAGGCGGCGGTAGAGGCCGGGGTACGGCTGGCAAAGGGAGCCGGCCTGCTGGTGCGCAGCGTGGTCATCCCCCGCCTGCACGAGAGTTTGAGAGACCGGGTTTTGTGGTGAGGATGGCAGGGCGCGGAGGAGAGAGTTATGGTTCGTAGAAACGAGCAACCAGCCACGAACAATCGGGAGGGGGAAAAATGGACCCGGCAAGCCTGTTCAACTGGGGAGTAACGAGCTGTATCTGTCTGGGGTTCCTGTTCCTGGGGCTGATCCTCTTGCTCTGGGTGCTCTCGCCGCGCGTGGAGGGCACGTACACGGAACGGCCGCAGCGGCGTCAGGCCGAACACGCGCGCCGGGCGGCTTCCCAACGCCCACGCCAGCCAGTCGTCCCAGCCCCTCCGCGACCGGCCCGTCCCTCGCGCACTCCCCAGACCACAGAGGCCACCGACCTCTCGGCGGTTTTGGCGGCCGCCCAGCAGGCGGCCGAGGCGATTGACGACATCCAGATCGCCATGCCAGAGATCCCAGGTTTTGACCTTCAGATACCGGACATAGGGGAGATCGTCACCGTCGAATCACCGTGGGCCAGGGGGGCTGAGGCGGCGCCGGAGGGTGCGGGGGCAGCCATGGAGTCCCAGGCCCAGGCCGCCGTCGAGGGAATGCCCCAACGCGCCAGGCCCAGGCCCCCGGCCAGCCGGGGTGACCAGGTGGAGGAGCGCGCGCGCCGGGTCAAAAAGAGCGCGCGCCAGATGCCCAGCCCGCTATCTGCACCCACATTGGCTGACGGGATCGAGCTGATCCTGCAAGACCTGATCCGGCGTGAGGCGGCGCACCTGCAAGGGGTTATCCATGTGGAGCCAACCCCACAGGGCGGAGTCAAGATCAAAGTGGGCGACGATTTTTACCTCAGCGTGGCTGAGATGCCAGAAGGTCGGGCCAAGCAGTTGCTACAACGGGCTGTGCGCACCTGGAACGAGTTGTGGCAAGAGCAAGAGCGGACCAAGAAGCAAAAGTGACGAATGGATCTCCTGGTCTTGCTTCTGATTCTGAGCATACTCCTGCTGCTCCTGGCGATGCTGGTATTGTTTGTGGTACTGCGTCGGCTCACCCGGGGCCGGCGCGCCACTCCCCGGCCCAGGCCGGCCCCGCCACCGGTGCGCCCGGTCCAACGCGAGGTGCCCCAGAAAGAGCCGCCCGCCCCGGCGCCAGAGCCGGCGTCTCCTGTCCCCCGACCGACGATCAGAGGCCGTGAGGTTGGGCCTCCGTCCAAACCTCCCCAGCCGGTCCGGGCTGAGGCAGTAGCTCCTGAGCAGGCCGTCGCCCCCACTGGCCCGATCCGGGTCGTCATCGTGGATGACGTCAGCGACACACGGGAAGGGCTGATCAAACTGCTCCGCTTCGAAAAGGACATTGAGGTGGTGGGCACAGCCCGCACCGGCCGGGAAGGCATCGAGGCGGGGCGGGAACTCCAGCCGGATATCATCCTGATGGACATCAACATGCCGGATATGGATGGCATCGCGGCAGCCGAGACCATCAGCCGGGAGGTTCCCCAGTCGCAGTTGATCATGATGTCGGTGCAGAGCGACGCCGACTATTTGCGCCGCTCCATGCTGGCCGGGGCACGAGACTTTCTCATCAAACCCTTTAACGCGGACGATTTGATAGTGACCATTCGCCGGGTATACGCCCTGGGGGCCAGGCGGGCGATGGCCGGGCCGCCGGCGCCGGGAGCGGCCGGGCCGGCCCCTGGCCCGGCGCGACCCGGCGTCACGCGGCGCGCCCAGATCATCGTGGTCTATAGCCCCCAGCCGGGCGCCGGCTGTACTACCCTGGCTACCAACCTGGCGGTGGCCATCCAGCAAGCTGGCGCGCACAAGGTGGCCCTGGTGGACGGCCATTTCCAGTTCGGGGATGTGGGTTTGTGCCTGAACCTGACCGCCAGCCGGTCCATCGTGGACCTGGTGACGGCGTTAGATGACCTGGATGCCGAATACATCCAGGATGTGATGCTGCCTCATTCGTCGGGGGTGCGCGTCTTGCTGGCCCCGCCCCGGCCAGAATTGAGTGATCTGATCACGGCCGAGGCCCTGCGCCGTATCCTTACCCTCATGGCTGAGACCTTTGATGTGATCATCATTGACTGCTGGTCCCTCCTGCAAGAGGTCACGCTGGTATCCCTGGAGTTATGTGACCGGTTGCTCCTGGTAGTCACGCCGGAGATCCCCTCGGTCAAGAACGCCAAACTGGTCCTGGATGCTTTAGAGGCGGCACAGTTCTCCTTGAGCAAGCTGGGCCTGGTGCTGAACCGGGCCGATCCGCGAGCCGGCATCGATCCGGCAGACATCGAACGGAGCATCCAGCGGCCGTTCATCGCCCAGGTCCCGGCGGACTGGCGCCTGGCGACTTATGCGGCCAATCGGGGTGTACCCTTTGTGCTCAGCCACGGCGGCAGCCGCCTGGCCCAGGGGGTGAGTGCCCTGGCTGCAACGCTCCTGGCCCCTACACCAGCCACGGTAGAGGCAGCCGGTTGAACTGCCTACCCCCCGCAGGTTTCAATTCTTGTGGGCACGACCGGCTAAAGCCCTTGTGGTGTGCGAAGGCCCAATGAATTACAAATCGAGGGCAGAACCATGTTTCTGGCGCGAGTGATCGGCACGGTGGTGGCGACACGCAAATATCAGGGTCTGGAAGGCATCAAGTTCCTGGTGGTCCAGCCGTTGGACAAGGGCCTGCGACCTCAAGGGGAGCCGGTGGTCGCCGCCGATGGCACAGCCCAGGCCGGCCCCGGCACGCTCGTCACTGTGGTCGCCAGCCGCGAGGCTGCCCTGGCCTTGCCGATCAAGTTCGTGCCGGTGGACCATGCGATCACCGCCATTGTGGATGAGGTGGACGTGATTCGTGAAACGGCAAACGGCAAACGTAAAACGT
>DAOTYG010000329.1:0-4255 GCA_034435155.1 Anaerolineae bacterium
TACCCGCCACCCTCCCGCAGGTTAGAAAGCGGCTGGCAAGAGAGCGAGCAGCTCATTGCGGCGCACTTCAGTGCGGAGATTGCGCCCGAACCTGCGGGAGGGTAGGCAGTTACCAATCGAGTTTGATCCTGACCAACAGCGAGTTTACCTGTCAGAGAGTCTTGTCGTTGGGTACGAAGCCGCGTAAAACAATGGTCATCTACTGCGGTTACGACGGAGATCCAGAGATGAGATTTGCAGAAACACCGGCATCCAGGAAGAGTCAGCAACGTGTTTTGTTCGTAGGTCAATGCGCCGAGTGTAAGGGCATCGAGTTTCTGCTACGGGCTATGCCGATGCTCTCCGACCAAGTGACTCTGGACATTGTAGGAGATACGGCGGCTGAACCAGGTTACTACATCAAATTGCAGCATCTTGTCAAGGAGTTAGGGTTGGAGAGCAAGGTATCCTTTCACGGACACGTAGGTGATAAAGCGATGTTAGCACAATTCTATCAGCGCGCCGATGTGTTCGTGCTTCCCTCAGTGGTGGAGGGATTTGGGATTGTGCTGCTAGATGCGATGTCATTCAGGTTACCGATTGTTGCCACACTGGTGGGTGCGATTCCTGAATTGGTGCAGCATGGTGTGAATGGCCTGCTGGTCCCGCCGGCCAATCCGACGGCCTTGGCCGAGGCGATTCGCCACCTGTTGGATTCCCCGACCTTGCGAGAGCAGTATGGGCAGGCCGGCCATAATTTCATCACGGAACGCCGCGAGTTTTATAGCTGGGAGGCAGTAGGGGAGAGGGTACTGCAGGCAATGCAACCATTACTGGAGATAGTCAGTTGACAAAGATCGCCCTCGTCGGCTGCGGCCACATCGCCGGCGTGCATCTGGCCTGCCTCCGCAAGACGCCGGGCGTTGACCTGGTCGCCCTCTGCGACCGGGATGAGCTGCGCGCCCGGGAACTGGCCCACCGATACAGAGTCCCCCACTACCCCGACCTGGCCCAGATGCTCGCCCAGGTCCGGCCCGACGCCGTCCACATCCTCACCCCACCGCAGACCCACGCCGCGCTGACCCTCCAGGCCTTGCAGGCCGGCTGCCACGTGCTGGTGGAGAAACCGCTCTGCCTGACCCCGGCCGAGGCCGACGCCATCTACGAGGCGGCGCACGCGGCCGGACGATGGGTGAGCGTAGATCACACCCACCTCTGGTCGCCGCTGGTGCAGAAGGCGCGGCGGGTGGTGGACTCGGGCCGGCTGGGGCGGGTGCTGCATATCCAGTATACGATGGGCGATGACTATCTGGAAGTGGTCAAGGGCGGCTACGCCCGCTGGGCGCGAGAGCTGCGCGGCGGCGCCTTCTGCGACCTGATCCCCCATCCGCTCTACCTGTTCCGCGCCTTCCTGCCGGATTTGCAGCTTGCCTCAGTCTGGGCCGTGGGCGCGGGAATAACCGACCTGCGCGAGTTGTGGGCCGATTTTGCCGCCGGCGCGGCCGGGGCCAGCCTGTGGATGTCGTTGAACCAGCGGCCCCTCGAGCACGCCCTGCGCCTCTACTGTACGCGGGGAACCGTTCATATAGACCTGCGCAACTTTTGTCTGGCGGTGCTGCCGGAGCGCGGACTGCCTGGGCCGGCAGCGCGGCTGGTCAACACGGTATCCGAGTCATGGCAGCGAGGAAGAGGTACCCTGGGGAGCGCCATTGGCCTGCTTCTGGGGCGGTTTGATCCCTGGGCTGGCACCGCCGGGGCCATCCGCTCTTTTTACCAGGCCATTGCCGAAGGAAAGCCCCCTCCCGTCAGTCCCGAAGAGGCCCGGGCAGTGGTCGAACTTTCGACGGCGATCTGGGACGCGCTGGAGGGAACCCCCGGCGCTCTCCGCCCGGCTGTGGACGAGAGAGGGCAGGCCATCGTCCGCAAGACGCCCGCCGATTTTGCCGTGGCCGGCGTAGGAGCAGACCTTGCGCCCGCCCACATACTGGTCACCGGGGGCACCGGCTTCATCGGCAGCCACCTGGTGCGGCGGCTGGTGACCGAGGGACGGCGGGTGCGAGTGCTGTGCCGTTCAGATAGCAATCTGGATGCGTTGCCTGCCGACGGCGTTTAATTGGCCTTTGGTGACGTGGGCGACCTGGCTTCGGTGCGCCGGGCCATGCCGGGCATTGAGGTGCTGTACCATCTGGCGGCAACGACCGGCGGCGATTGGGCTGCCCATTACCGGGGCACGGTGGTTGGAACCAGGAACGTATTGCAGGCAGCAGCCGAAGCCGGAGTCAGGAAGGTGGTCTATGTCAGCTCGCTGGGCGTGCTCCACGCCAGTCGCTTTCCCAACGGCGGCCGGGTTGACGAGAGTTTTCCTCTGGAGCAGCGACCGGAGGCGCGCGGTCACTATTCCAGGGCCAAGCTGGAGGCCGAGCAGGTGGCGCGGGAGTTCATGGAGCGGGAGAAACTGCCCGTCTGCATCGTGCGCCCGGGGCTGGTGTATGGGCCGGGCCGGAACGAGCTCCTGTCCGATGCCGGCTTTCGAGTCGGCAACGGGCTGGTCCTGGTGGTCGGGATGGGCGGCCGGCGACTGGGGTTGACCTATGTGGAGAACCTGGTGGACGCGCTGTTGTTGGCCGAACGAAATGGGCGGTCGGTGGGTGGGCTGTATCACATCGTGGACCCCGCTGCGCCCACGGTGAGGCAGTACCTGCGGGCCTATCGCCAGGCCGCCGGCCAACGGTTGACCGCGATCTACCTGCCGACGTTCCTGTGGCTGGCCGGCCTTGGTCTGCTGGACGGCCTGCTCCGGTTGGCGCGCGGGGCATCGCCACACCTGAGCTATCGGCTGCGTTCGATCGCCCGCGGGCCGCGATACGAGACCACGGCGGCGCAAACCGGGCTGGGGTGGCGGGCGAGTGTGCCGTTTGCAGAGGGGATGGCAAGAGCGTATAGCCCGGCAGAGGAATGTAGTCATTGACCACGCTGGTATTCACTTACGGCTATCCCCCTGCCGACGGTGGGGTTGAGGTCTATTCGGCAGGGGTGGCGAACGGACTATGGCAACAAGGCCAGCCAGTCGTCGTCCTGGCCCCGCGTGTTGCCGGATCCAGAGTCTCAGATCCTTGCCAGCCCTTTCCTATCTATCGCGTTCCGAAAACACTGATCCTCCGCGAGCTGTGGATGGTGCTGGCATTGCCCTGGCTTATAAGACAGCACCGCATAGCTCGCATATTAGCCACCGTGTGGCTTCCTTGTGGGGTCGTCTCCTGGTTGGTGACCCGTTTTCTGAGGATTCCCTATTTCTTGTCCGCTCACGGTTCAGAGATCCTGGACACCCAAAATCTCAAGAATCCGCTCAAGCACCAGGTGAGAAAACGCTTGCGTTGGCTTAAGACGATCACTCTGCACAATGCTCAAGCTATTTTTGCTGTCAGCGAATACACGCGCCAGCTCGTGATCGCCCAAGGGATCTCTCCTGATAAGGTCGTTACGATCCTCAATGGCGTTAACACGGAGCGCTTTCAGCCATTGCAGGATGCGGATTGGGTGCGGGTCCGTCACAAAATAGAAGGCCGCAAGGTGATCCTCACGCTGGGGCGGCTGGACGACTACAAGGGTCATGACACCGTCATCCGTGCACTGCCTCAGGTGCTGGCGGCGGTCCCGCAGGCGGTGTATCTCATCGTGGGCCGGGGGCCGGAGAGAATCAGACTGGAGCAGATAGTAAGAGAAGTCGGAGTAGCGGACAAGGTGATCTTTGCCGGCTATGTGCCTGATGATGAGCTCGTTGCGTACTACAACGCTTGCGATCTCTTTGTGCTGGTTTCTCGCCAGGATGAGAAAGACGTAGAAGGGTTTGGGCTGGTCTATCTGGAAGCGAACGCCTGCGGCAAGCCGGTGATCGGCGGGGATATCGGCGGTGTGCGCGATGCGATCATCCACGGAGAAACAGGGTTGTTGGTCAACCCCTACGACCAAGACGCAATAGCGCAGGCGATCATCCATCTACTCTGCGCCCCCGACGAGGCTCAACGGTTGGGTTGCAAGGGGCGCCAAAGAGTGGAGAACGAATTGGACTGGCGGCATGTGGCTCAACGGATGCAAGCCATCATGAAGCTGGCAGGATGAGTACAGTCCTCCAGGCATTCTTCTGGGCCACTGCAGCCGTGGTCGCCTACGTCTATTTCGGCTACCCGGCGCTGCTGTGGCTGCTGTGCCGCTTCAGACGCCCCCGGCCGCTCCCTGCGGCGGAGGGCTTTGAGCCTACCGTTTCGTTGATCATCGC
>DAOTYG010000330.1:0-21095 GCA_034435155.1 Anaerolineae bacterium
CCTACCCTCCCGCAGGTTGGGGCGCAATGATCAGACCAGACATGCCTAAATGACTGCCTGCATCGGCTGCCAGCCCCGTTCTAACCTGCGGGAGGGTTCCAGGGTAGGCAGTCACAAAAATCTGCGAAAATCAGCGTGAATCCGCGTCCAAAATTTTGCCTCGTTTGTCAAGAACGTGGGGCGTCAAGGAGCTCAGCCTACTCTCCCGCAGATTGCTGGGAACCGTGTTTCCTGTCTGCGCGCCGTCCACGGGCGTGTCCGCGAAAACGCATGAACCTGCGGGAGGGTGAGCAGTTACAGGTGATTTACGGGAGAAGAACATGAACAGGAGACTTGCTACCTTGTTGGTCCTGATCGTCGCCCTGATCGTCGCGCCGGCCAGCCTGACCGGCTGTAACCTGCCGGGGCCGACCCAACCGCAAGCCGTGCGCATCGGGGCTATCTACCCCCTCAGCGGGTCCCTGGCGCCCACCGGCCAGGCCCTCAAGCAGGCCATCGAGCTGGCCCAGGAGATCGTCAACCAGGAGTATGACCTGGACCTGCCCCTGGCGCGATCCGCCGGCCTGCCCGGTCTGGGCGGTGCTCGCCTGGAAGTCATCTTCGCTGACCATGCGGGCGACCCCCAGAAGGGCGCCACTGAGGCCCAACGCCTGATCGAAACGGAAAAGGTCGTGGCTTTGCTGGGGGCCTATAACAGCAGCGTCACTGCCACGGCCAGCCAGATGGCCGAAGCAGCCGGTGTCCCCTTCCTGAATGCTGCCTCCACCTCCCCGGCCCTGACGGAGCGGGGCTACAAGTGGTTCTTCCGCATCACCGCTGACGACAGGATCTTTGCCCGCAACTTTTTCGAGTTCCTGCAAGAGGTAGACCAACGCCAGGGCCTGGGGACGCGGGATGTCGCCATCGTCTACGAGAACAGCATGTTCGGCACCGGCGTGAGCCAGATGGAAAAGACCTTTGCCCAGCAGTTCGGCTTCCGCGTTGTCGCCGACATCCCCTATGCGGCCGATACTAAATCCGTGCAGGAGCAAGTCCAGACCCTGCTAAAGACCGGCCACCCCATCGTCATGCAGGCCTCTTACCTCAATGATGCCATCCTCTACGTGCGCGCCTACAAGGAGCAGGGCTTCAAACCCACCGGCCTGTTGGCGATGGATGCCGGCTTTGTCAGCCCTGGCTTCGCCGGGGCGGTGGGCAAAGACGGCGACTACATCCTCAGCCGTGAGGTCTGGGCGTTGGACCTGGGGCAGAAGAAACCCCTGGTCAAACAGGTGGACGACCTGTATTTCCAACGCTATGGCAGCCATCTGGACGGCAGCAGCGCCCGCGTGTTCACCGGCCTGCTCACCCTGGCTGATGCCATCAATCGCGCCGGTTCCACGGACCCGCAGGCGATCCGGCAGGCCTTGCTGGCGACGGACCTGGCCGGCGCGCAATTGATCATGCCGTGGGATGGCATTCGCTTCGACGCCGCCACCGGCCAGAATACCCTGGCGCGGGGAATCATCGTGCAGATGAAAGACGGCATTTACCACACCGTCTGGCCGTGGGATATGGCCACCGAGCCATTGGTCTGGCCGATGCCGTGACAAGGCGCCGGCCCAACCGGGGGTATGCGATGACGACAGAACGAGCAGCCCGACGTCGAGGGAGCCTGGTCAACCGGCTGCGTTGGCCCATCGTCGCCTTTGTGGTGATCGCTGTGTTGATCACCGGCCTGGTCCTGATCGCCGTGAGCGGCCAGGCTCAGCGGCAAGAGATCCTGCGCGCCCAACGGCGGACGGCCGAAGAGGTCGCCCTCTCGATCTCCGCCTACCTCCAGAGCGCGCGGGAGAGCCTGAGCCTGTTCGTCCAGTTGCAGAACCTGCCGGCTCTGGAGCGTTCCCGCCAGCAGGCCGCCATCGAAAAGCTGTTGGCCCAACGGCAGGACATCTATGAGGATCTCACCCTCCTGGACTGGAACGGCTTTGAGATCGCCAGGGTCTCGCGCTTTCACACCTTCCTCCCAGAGGAACTCATCTATGATCACAGCCTGACGCTCGCTTTCCAGACCGCCATGGCGGGACAAAACTATCTGGCGGATGAGGTGACCATGTCCCCTCAGAGTGGTCTGCCCATCATCGAGCTGGCCGTGCCGGTCCGGGACGCTGGCAGCGGGGACGTGGTGGGCGTCCTGCTGGCCCAGGTCAGCATCAAGCAGATGTGGGATTTGGTCGCCGAGATCGAGGTCGGGAGGACCGGCTATATCTACGTGGTCAATGCGACCGGGCGGCTGCTGGCCCATACGGACCTGGGTCGCTATCTGCGTTTGCAACGTCAGGACATCCGCCGGGTGCCGGCTGTGCAGCGGGTGACGAGCGGTCTGGCGGCGCCAGAGGCTGGCGAGTATACCGGCCTGAATGAGGGCTGGGTGGTTGGCGCCTCCGCCCCCATCAAGGGCACCCCCTGGGTCACAATCGTGGAGTTGCCGCTGGCAGAGGCCTACGCCAATCTGGGGCAGATGCTCCTGTCTCTGGCGGGCCTGCTGCTGGCGGCGGTCGTGGTCATCGGCGCGCTGACCTCCTGGCTGCCCCGGCGGGTTGTCCGCCCGCTGGCGCAACTCCAGGACGGGGCCATGCTCCTGAGCAGCGGTCGCCTGGAGCATCGCATTGACCTGCGCACCGGGGATGAGCTGGAGGCCCTGGGCCAGGCCTTCAACGAGATGGCCGTTCGGCTGGAAGAACTATATATCGGCCTGGAGCAGCGCGTGCTCGAGCGCACGCGCGACCTGGAGCGCCGCTCCCGGCAACTGGAAGCCGCCGCTCAGGTGGCCCGGGAGGCGGCGGCTATCCGGGACGTGGCCGGGTTGCTGAACGCCACCGTGCGCCTCATCTCCGAGCAGTTTGGCTTTTATCACGCCGGCCTCTTTTTGCTGGACGAGCCGGGCGAGTACGCCGTCCTGCGGGCGGCCTCCTCTGAGGGTGGGCAACGGATGTTGGCCCGGGGCCACCGCCTGCGCGTGGGGCAGGTGGGCATCGTGGGCTATGTGGCCGGTGTCGGCCAACCGCGCATCGCCCTGGATGTGGGCGCAGACGCCGTGTTCTTTGATAACCCCGACCTGCCCCAGACCCGGTCTGAGATGGCCCTGCCTCTCAAGGTGCGCGGGCGGGTCATCGGCGTTTTGGATGTGCAATCCACGCAGGAGGCGGCCTTTTCGGCGGAGGATGTGGAGGTGCTGCAAACGATGGCGGACCAGGTGGCCCTGGCCATCGAGAATGCCCGCCTGGTGGAGGAGAGCCAGCGCGCGGTACAGGAATTGGAGGCCTTCTATGGCCGGCGGCTCCGGCAGGCCTGGGCCGAGCGGGTGGCCGGGCGGTCCACGGCCTATCGCTATACCGGCGCGGACGTGGAGGCTGTGACCGGGAGCGCCGCCCCCTCGGCCGGCCCAGACGAAGGCCATCGCCTGGCGGCGCCGATCAACCTGCGCGGCCAGACCATCGGCTCGGTGGTCTTGCGGCGCGCTCCCGATGCCGAACCCTGGTCCGATGAAGAGGCCCTGTTGTTGGAAGAGGTGGGCCTGCAGATCGGTCTGGCGTTGGAAAATGCCCGCCTGCTGGAGGAGACCCGGCGCCATGCTGCTCAGGAACGGCTGATCGGTGAGATTGCCGCCCGGATGCGCGAGACGCTGGACCTGGACACCGTGTTGCAGACGGCCATCCGTGAGATGGGCCGGACCCTGGGCTTGAGCAAAGTGGATGTGCGGCTGGCTCAGGTCACCACAGCGGACGACGCCGCCACAGAGTAGGTGACGACGATGCGAGATCGGATCAAACGGTTCCTGGCCGTACCGGTTTTCGAGGAAGAAGAAAAGGCCCGCACGACCCGGCTGCTGAACGTGGTGTTGCTGAGTTTGTTGGTGGCCCTGGTACTCTTGCTGGTACTCATACCGTTGCTGGGTGGTCTCCCACTGAGCGAGCCGGGCCTGTTTACCTGGCTGACCGGCTTGCTCGTGCTGGGAGTTGTCTTGGGGCTGTTGCTCCTGACGCGCCGGGGCCAGGTGCACATAGTGAGCGTGATTCTATCTGCCATGCTCTGGTTGATTACGACAACCTGGGTTTGCGGCTTTGCTGGCATCGCCAGCGACAGCAGCCTCATCCAATATGCCCTGCTCATCATGCTGGGCGGGTTGCTCCTGGGCGGGCGAGCGGCGTTATTGCTCACTTTGTTCAGCCTCCTGGCGATAGGGGGGGCCTATTATGCGGAGACCAGCGGTTGGCTCGTGCCAGAACACGAAAAAGCCGGGATCATGGACCTGGTTTTGAGTGCCACGCCGGTGTTCCTGATCGGGTTACTGCTGCGTTATGCCGTGAACAGCCTGTTTGATGCGCTCCGCCGCGCCCGCGAGAACGAGCGCGCCCAGGCTGAGGCCAACCGCGAGCTACAGGCCATCCGTGCCACGTTGGAACAGCGTGTGGCAGACCGGACCCGCGATCTGGGACAGCGGGCGATATTACTGCAGGCGGCGAACGCCGTGGGGCGCGCTGCCACATCTATCCTGGATACAGAGGTGCTGCTTCCGCAGATAACCGAACTGATCCGGGTGCAGTTCGATCTGGGCGAGGTGGGCTTTTTCCTGCTGGACGAAACTGGCGAGTGGGTCGTCTTGCGTGCCGCCGCCGGCGAGGTCGCACCGGCTCTTTTAGCCCGCCAATACCGGGTCCGGGTTGGCGAGGGCCTGGTAGGCCAGAGCGTGGCCCAGGGTCAGCTTCAGGTGGCAGGCATGACCGACGAGTCTCCCAGACGCCCGGCTATACAAGAATGGCCCGGTGTCCGGGCCGAAGCCGTCTTGCCCCTGCGTTCGCGGGGCCGGGTGCTGGGGGCACTGACCATCGCCAGCCGCCACCTCGACGCCTTTGATGCCACCACCCTCACCGTATTCGAGACTGTGGCGGACCAGGTGGCGACGGCTCTGGACAACACCCGCCTGTTCGCTGAGAGCCAGGCTGCCCTGGAAGCGGCGCGGCGGGCCTATGGCGAGTTGAGCCAGCGGGCCTGGCTTGACCTGTTGCGACCTCGCGCCGGCCGGGGTTACCGGTATGCCTATCAGACCGTCATGCCCCTCGCCGGCGACTGGCCGCCGGAGATGGCTCAGGCGGCGCAGACCGGCCAGCGGGTATGGGGGGACAGCAGCGGTGAATCCACGGTGGCGATCCCCATCAAGGTGCGGGATGAGGTGGTGGGCGTCTTGGGCTTTTACAAAGATACGGCCGACGGGTCGTGGACAGGCGAGGAGTTAGCCCTGTTAGAGACCCTGGCGGACCAGCTCGGCATCGCCCTGGAAAGCGCACGGCTCTATCAGGACACCCAACGCCGCGCCGTCCAGGAAAGACTGATCGGCGAGGTCACCGGCCGGATGCGCGAGACGCTGGACCTGGATACCGTATTGCAGGCCGCTGTACGCGAGATCGGCCAGGCCCTGGACTTGCATGACGTGACGATCCAGCTCGGCGTGATGGACACTCAGGTCACGGAGGCACGATGATGGCTAACCAGGAGGCGACCTCACCACCCCTTATGGGCTGGCAGGCCGCGTTGAACGCGGAACGCAGTCGTATTGCCCGGCGCACCCTGCCCATCATGCTCGGCGTCACTGTCGCCGTGCTCGTATTTTTCATCGGCGCCTATTTCTGGCTGGGCCAGCCCTGGCAATGGGTCTGGATGATCCTGGAGATCTTGCAGGCTATAGTGCTCTTTGCCCTGGCCTATGTCCTGGTGCGGCGCGGTCACACCACGGCGGCCGTCTATTTGACCATGCTGGCGATCAACGTCACGGTCATCATCGGCCCGGCCCTGGTGGAAGGGATGATCTTGCCCGGTCTGCTCGCCGGGATCATCGCCATCATCTTTGCGCGCCTGTTGGCCGGCCGGCGCGAGAACCGGGTGGTAACTTTGGTCTCCGGCCTGGCCATCGTCACCGGGATCGCGCTGAGCGGCTTGCGGATATTCGAGATGTTGCCCATCCCCACCTGGGTTCAGTTGATCACCACGATCACCGCCGCGCTGACGGTGATACCCCTGATCGCCTTGATCCTGGAATCCCGAGACCGCCGCTACGAGGATTCGCTGGCCCAGGTGGAGCGCTACGCTGGCGAGTTAGATGTGCAGCGGGGCATATTGGCCGAGCGAACAAGGTCACTGGAGCGGCGTTCGCAATACCTGGAAGCCACGACGGCCGTGGCCCGGGATGTGACGACCATGTTGGACCTCCAGGACCTGCTGACGCACGTCGTCAACCAGATCAGCAGTCGTTTTGGCTTTTACCACGCTGGCATCTTTCTGCTGGACCCCACCGGCGAGTGGGCAGTGCTGCGGGCCGCATCCAGCAGTGGGGGGCAGCGGATGCTGGAGCGCGGCCATCGTCTGCGGGTGGGCGTGGAAGGCATCGTGGGCTATGTGGTTGGCACCGGCCAGCCACGCATCGCCCTGGACGTGGGGGCCGATGCGGTGTTCTTTGACAACCCGGACCTGCCAGAGACGCGCTCTGAGATAGCCTTGCCCCTGCGCGCCCGGGGGCAGACCATCGGTGCGCTGGACGTGCAGAGCACCGAGCCGGCCGCTTTCACCGCCGAGGATGTGGCCGTGTTACAGGCCCTGGCGGACCAGGTGGCCGTAGCTATCAGCAATGCCCGGCTGTTCCGGGAGGCTCATGAGGCCCTGGAAGCAACCCGGCGGGCCTATGGCGAGATCAGCCGCCAGGCCTGGACAGAGATGCTCCACGCTCAGCCCAGCCGGGGCTACCGCTACAGCGCGCAGGGGGTGGTCCCCATAGAAGCTGGCGCGGAACTGCCGCCCACCGCTGGGGACTTGCCTGCTCTGCGCCTGCCAGTGCAATATCGCGGCCAGGTGCTGGGCATCCTCCAGGCCCACAAACGGGCCGGGAGTGGTGATTGGACCCCAGAAGAACGGGCTTTACTGGAGACATTGACGGAGCAGCTCAGCCTGGCCCTGGAAAGCGCGCGGCTCTACCAGGACTCCCGGCGTCGCGCTGCCAGGGAACGGCTGATCGGCGAGGTCACCCGCCGGATGCGCGAGACGCTGGACATTGATACCGTACTCCAGACGGCGGCGCAGGAGGTGCGCCAGGCCCTGGGCCTGCCGGAACTGGTGGTGCGGCTGATGCCGCCGGAGACATATGGAAAAGCCGGGGATGAAAACCCGGCGACCGGAGGCCCCCATGACTAAAGAGCACGTGACACGGCCTGCCCCCTCTGCCGCTCGCCATCGCGCCATGATCCAGTGGGGCTTGCGCGTCGGTGGTTTGGGGGCCGTGACCGCTACCATCTTCAATCTGGTGATCTATCTCCAGACCGGCGTGTGGCAGGTGTTGGTGGTCGCAGCGGGCGAGATGCTGGCCCTGGTGGGCCTGCTCTGGGCCAGCCGATTGGCGCGCCGGGACCGGTTATATGCCGCTGGCTACTGGATACTGGCGAGCCTGGCCCTGGCCCTGGGCGTGGCCGAGCTGGTTCATAGCGGGGCGACGTTGTTTCTGGCGGTGGGCGGAACGCTGTTGTTACTCGTCGTGGGCTACGCGGTACTGCCACGGCGATGGCCGGCCTGGTTGATTATCGGCGGTTTGTTCCTCGCCTATATCGCCCTGGTCAATTGGTGGCTCCCTCTGCCCCGCTACGAGATCGCTCGCCTGGCCGGGTTGCAGGCCTTCATCCCCGCCATCATCGTGATCCTGCTCCTGGCCAGTCTGTGGCGGGTCGGCCGGGCCTTACGTATCGGTACCATTCGTACCCGCTTGCTCATCTCCTTCGTGGCCATGGCCCTGTTGCCGGCCATCGCCATCAGCGGCGGTACGTTCGCCATCGGGTCGCTGGCGGTCCAGAAGCAGATGCAAAACCACCTGGAATCCGTGGCAGCCCTGAAAGAAGCGGAGATCAACACCTGGTTAGACACTTTGCACAGTGATCTGGAGTTCATACTGGCGAATGAGGATACGCTGCGCCAGATGCGGGTGTTGCTCCTGGGGACCCCCAGCCTGGTGTATCTCACGGAGACTCATGCGTTCTTGCAGGCACACTTGCAGCGAGTTAACGAACGCACCGGACGCTTTGACGAGTTGTTCCTGATGAACCTGGATGGCGAGGTTGTCCTGTCCAGTGACCCCACCAGGGAACATGTGGGTTCCCACAGCATCCTGGACTATTTCCGCCAGGGCTTGCAAGGGCCATACGTGACTCCACCGTTCTACTCCCTTATCCTGGGACGAACCGCGATCACTGTCTCCCGGCCTGTCCTGGACGACCGGGGGCAGGTAGTGGGAGTCATAGCCGGTCATGCCAACCTGGCTGTGCTGGACCGGATCATGGGTGAGCGAGCCGGGCTGGGCCTCACCGGCGAAACCTACTTGGTCAGCAACCTGAAACTCTCGTTGACCGACAACCGTTTTGGCGTGAAACAGATCTATGTCTCCAGCCTGGGCGCTGAGCAGGCGATCAAAAATCACAACAACGGTGTGGCCCTGTACGACAACTATCGGGGGGAGCCGGTGGTGGGGGCCTATCACTGGTTGCCCCGGCTGGAGGTGGTCTTGCTGGCCGAGCAGACCCAGGCCGAGGCTTTTCAGCCGATGTTCCTCTCCCTGGGGATCATCGGTGGTCTCACCCTGTTCATGCTGGCCCTGGCTGCTGGCGCGGCACTGCTCATCACCCGGAGCATCGCCATCCCCCTGGCTGACCTGACCCGGACGGCCGCGCAGATCGCTGCCGGGGACCTGTCGCGCACCGCCGAAACCCACCGCTATGACGAGATCGGGGCCCTGGCAAACTCCTTCAACAGCATGACCGCTCAGCTCCGGGGCCTCATCGCCAGCCTGGAGCAGCGCGTGGCCGACCGGACCCGCGAACTGGCCCGGCGATCTGCCTACCTGGAAGCTGCCGCTGAGGTGGGGCACGCGGCCGCTTCTATCCTGGAGATGGACGAGTTGATCCGGCAGGTGGTGGACCGGATCCGTGAGCGGTTCGAGCTATATTACGTGGGGCTGTTCCTGCTGGACGAAAGCGGCGAATGGGCGGTGTTGCGGGCCGGCACCGGCGAGGCCGGCCAGGCCCTATTGGCCCGCGGCCACCGTATCCGGGTGGGCGAGGGCATGATCGGCTGGTGCGTGGCCCATGCGGAGGCCCGCATCGCTTCCCAGGCCGAGGCCGATGCCATGCGCCTGGCCGTGCCCGAACTGCCTGCTACCCGCTCGGAGGCGGCCTTGCCCTTGCGCTCTCGAGGCCGCGTGCTCGGGGCCATCTCTGTCCAGAGCGACCAGCCCATGGCCTTTGATGCGGAGACCATCTCTGTCTTGCAAACCATGGCCGATCAGGTGGCCGTGGCCCTGGACAATGCCCGCCTGTTCGCCGAGAGCCAGGCGGCCCTGGAGGCCGTGCGCCGTGCCTATGGCGAGGTGAGCCGCACGGCCTGGAGCCAGTTGTTACGGGCCCAACCCGGCCGGGGTTATCGCAGCGACGACCGGGGGGTGATCCCAGTGGAGCCGACCGCGCCGCCGGTCGTTCAACCTGAGGGACAGCACCCCTTAACCATGCCCATCCGGGTCGGTGATACGGTGATCGGCCTGGTGGATACATACAAACCCGGCCCGGCCGGCCCCTGGACCAGGGACGAGATCGCCTTGCTGGAAGCCCTGGCCGAACAACTGGGCCTGGCCCTGGAAAGCGCGCGGCTTTACCAGGATTCGCAACGGCGCGCCGTCCGCGAGCAGTTGACCGGCGAGGTCACCCGCCGGATGCGCGAGACCCTGGATGTGGATACCGTGCTCCGCACCGCAGCCGATGAGATGTATCAGGCCCTGGGACTGGACGAGATCGTGATCCGGTTGGCGATGCCTGACGGCGAAGGGGAGAAGCGATGAGGTTCTGGCGCACCAGCCTGCTGTCCCGTTTGCTAATCTATTTTCTGCTGCTGGCGATCACCCCCCTGGCTATCGTGGGGTTGTGGGCCTACAACCGGGGCGAGGAAGCATTGAAGGAACACGTCCTCAATCACCTCACCACGACGGCGATCTTGAAGGAACACCAGATCAACCGCTGGATCGCGGATCTGGAACAGACTGTCCGGCTATTGGCGCAAAACCCTGTCGTGCGGGAACAGGCTGAGACGCTGTTGACCCGGCCGGAGACGAGCACGGCCTTTGCCTCGGCTTATCAGAGCCTGAGGCCCTATCTGTATAGCGTCCTGGCCGAAAAGACCGATTTTATGGAGATCCTGATCCTCCACGGCGTGGGGGGTAAAGTCCTGCTGACCACGAACCCGGCCCACGAGGGGACATATGAGGTGAGCAGTACCTTCTACCAGGAAGGGCGCAAGGCCACCTATGTCCAGAACATCTACCCCTCGGTTAGTCTGGGGCAGCAAACCATCACCATCGCCACGCCCTTGCTGGACAAGGCCGGGCGCACCATCGGTGTGCTGGCAGTACACCTGAACCTGGCCAAGATGAACGAGATCATGGGGGAACGCAGCGGGCTGGGAACTACCGGCGAAACCTATCTGGTGAACCGTTTCAATGTCTTTGTCTCCGGGGCCCGGTTCGGCAGCGAACTGTATCCTCAGGGGGTGCATTCCTTCGGCATAGATGAGGCTATCTTGCGGGGAAACAGCGGCGCCGCCATCTATGACAACTATCGCGGCGTGCCGGTAGCCGGCTCCTACCGCTGGCTGGCGGAACGAGAACTGGCCTTGCTGGCCGAGATCGAACTGGACGAAGCCCTGGCTCCGGTGCGGCGACTGGCTATGACGATCTTTATGTTCGGCGTCATCGCGGCCGGCGCGGTGGCTGTCATCGCCTATGGAGTGACGCGCCGCATCTCGGCCCCGATCCTGGACCTGGCCGAGACTGCCACCCGGATCGCCAGTGGTGACCTGAGCCAGACGGTGGCGGTCCAACGCCAGGACGAGATCGGGGTGCTGGCCCGGGCCTTCAACAGTATGACCGGCCAGTTGCGCGACCTGATCAGCGGGCTGGAGCAGCGTGTGGCCGACCGGACCAGCGAGTTGGCCCGGCGGTCGGTGGCTCTGCAAGCCGCCGCCGAGGTGGGTCATGCCGCCACATCCATCCTGGACGTGGACCAGCTCATCCGGCAGGTGACGGAGTTGATCCGCCAGCGCTTTGACCTGTACTATGTGGGCCTGTTCCTGCTGGACGCGAGCGGTGAATGGGCGGTGCTGCGGGCTGGCACCGGCGAGGCCGGCCGGGCCATGTTGGCGCGCCGGCACCGCATCCGGGTGGGCGAGGGCATGATCGGCTGGTGCGTGGCCCATGACCAGGCCCGGGTGGCGTTGGAAGTGGGCGAGGATGCCGTGCGCCTGGCCACAGCCGAGTTACCCCTTACCCGCTCGGAGGCTGCCCTGCCCTTGCGCTCCCGGGGGCGGGTCCTCGGCGCGATCACCGTGCAACACACCGAGCCGGGCGCCTTTGATGAGGCCACGCTGACCGTGCTTCAGACCATGGCTGACCAGGTGGCTGTGGCCCTGGACAACGCCCGGCTGTTCGCCGAGGGCCAGGAAGCTTTGGAGGCCACGCGTCGGGCCTACGGCGAATTGGGTCGCCAGGCCTGGATCGAGCGGGTCCGCAGTCGGCCGGACGCCGGTTATCGCCGGGGGCCACAGGGCCTGGCCCCGGCCAGCGAAGCGTGGCGGCCCCACATGGTGGAGGCTTTGCAAACCGGCAGGCTGACCCCCGGCCAGGGAGACCAGGCCACCGCCGTGGCCATCCCCATCCGGGTGCGCGGCCAGGTGATCGGCGTGATTGATGCCCGCAAACCAGCAGTGGCCGGGGTCTGGACGACGGAAGAACTGACCCTGCTGGAGACCCTGACCGACCAGCTCGGCGCGACCCTGGACAGCGCCCGGCTCTTCGAGGAGACCCAACGCCGCGCCCGCGACGAGCGGGAACTGCGGGCCATCACGGCCCAGGTGCGCGACGCGCCCGGCCTGGAGGCTATCCTCCAGACGGCAGTGCAGGAAGTGGTCCGCGCCCTGGGTGTGGAACGGGCTTTCGTACAGTTGGGCACACCGCCGCCGCTGGAACGGGAAACGTAATGCGTAATATGATGTGTGGTGCGGGAGTGCGTGAAAGGAGCGAGGGGAATGACCACAATGACCACCACGTGGGAGCGGCTGGCGGTGAGCGCGCCGGAACGACTGGCCTATGAATGGCTCACCGAAACCTGGTGGGATGAGCCGGCGTACCTCAAACTGGCCGAGCACCGGAACGCCTATGTCGAGCTGGACGATGGAGAGGTGGTGATCCACATGATGCCGACACCGGAGCATCAGACGATTGTACTCAATCTGGCAAGTGCACTGCGCGAATATTCGCGGACGCTGCCTGTCCCAGGGCGCGTCCTGTTCGCGCCGACACCGATCCGTCTCTGGCCACTCAAGATGCGCGAGCCAGATGTGATGTTCTTCCGGGCCGAGCACCTGGATCGTATCGGCATACCCTATAGCGGCATCCCGGATTTCGTGGCCGAGGTGCTATCACCATCTACAATTGTGCTGGACACCATGACCAAGATGACCGAATATGCGCTGGCCGGTATCCCGGAGTACTGGATCGTGAACCCGGAACGGCGCACGGTGGCGGTATACGTGTCGGCAGGCGAGGAATATCGCCTGGCGGCTGAATATGGCCCCGGCCAGCAGGCGCAGGCCCAGACCCTGCCGGGCCTGGCCGTCGCCGTAGACGACCTGTGGCAGCCATAACCCTCAGAAACCCGTTTTCTGGAGGAGACTCACACGCGCCGGGCGCACCCCGTGGCACGAAAATACGCCGGTGTGCTCGCGCGGGGTCTGCGACCCCGCGCCGGCGGCGGGTGGCACACCCGCCGCGAACGGGGTCTATTTTGGAGGAGGAACCTCATGCGTGAGATCTGGCGGTGGATCGTCGGGCCAGATGTGGGCGATGAGGAGCTGAACCGCCGGGTGCAGGCCGCCAGCCTGACGGCGGTCTTTGCCATCATCGCCATACCGCTGGTCATTGGACTGGAGATCCTGGCCGGCAGTTCGCCGTTTCTGGACCCGCTGAGCTGGTTCACCATCCCGACCACTTTTCTGATCCCCGTCATTGCCCTGGTCCTGATCCGGTTGCGCCGGTTCCAGGCGGGTATCTACTGGTTGCTGAGTGCGTTTAGTGTGATCCTGACGGCCTCGGCCATCGCCTATGGCCTGTCGGCGGCCAATTTCGTGATGCTGGCCGGGATGATCACCCTGGCGGCATTGTTGGCCGGCACGGCCGGGATCGCGTTGGGGGTCATCGCCGGCCTGGCGGCTACAGCCGGGGTCTATCTCATCCGCCAGGCCCAACCGGGAACCGATCTGTACGAACTGCAAAACCAGGCCCTGATGCAGTTTGCTCTCTTTCCGCTGCTGGGCCTTTTAACCTGGTTATTCAGCCGTAGCCTGCTGGGTTTGACCCGCCGGGCACGTCAGCAGGCGCAGGAGCTGGCCGCGTTGAACGTGACGTTGGAACAACGCGTGACCGAGCTGGCGCGCACCAGCCAGGAACTCCGGGAAACCATCGCCCGCAGCGAACACCGGGCGCACCGGCTGGCCCTGGCCGCCGAGACCTCCCGGGCCATCTCGGCGGCGGCCATAGACCCGGCCGATCTCATGGACCGCCTGGTGCAGTTGATCCGTGAGCAACTCCATGCCGCCTACGTGGGGCTATTCCTGGTCGGCACGGCCGGCGAATCCCCCTCCGTGGCCCGGCTCCGCGCCGGAGCCAGCGCGACCGGCCAGCACCCCCCAGAGCCGGGATATGCGGTGGACTTGCAAGGGACATCAGCTTTGGCCTGGTGCCTGACCACTCGCCAGGGGCTGCTGGTAACGCCCCCCGATACCGAGGCCCATTGGCTGGCCGAGACCCGTGCTGAGTTGATCCTGCCCCTCCTCTCCTGGGGCGAGATCATGGGCGCCCTCACGATCCAGAGCACAGAGGAAGGGGCCTTTGATGAGGGCGACGTGACCATCTTCCAGTCGGTGGCGGACCAGGTCGCCAACGCCATCGTCAACTCCCGACTGTTGCAGCAGGCCCGGGCTGCCCTGGCGGAGGTCACCCAGGCCCAACGACAGTATCAGCGTGAGGCCTGGACCAAATACTTGCCCCAGAAACGGATCACCGGCTACCAATACCAGGAACGCGATCTCCGACCTCTGGGCCATCGCCTGCTGCCCGAAGTCCGGCAGACGGTGCAGGCGGCCCGGACCCTGACCACCGCTTCAGACGGCAAACCGACCCTGGTGGCCCCTCTGACCCTGCGCGGGCATGTCATCGGCGCTCTGGGGCTACAAGATAGCCGCCGCCGGACCTGGACGGCGGAAGAGATCGCCATGGCTGAGGCTATCGCGGAACAGGTGGCCCTGGCTGTGGAGAACGCGCGCCTCTTTGAGGAGGCCCAGGCCAGCCTGGCCGAGGTCACTGCCACCTACCGGCGCTATGTGCGCGAGGCCTGGAGCGATTACCTGCCCCTGCAACCGGCCACCTGGTATGAATACGCTGCTACGGAGAACCTGCCCCCAGTGGATACCGACCGGCTGCGGGGCGTGACCCGCCGCGCCGAGACCCGGTCGCCAGCGGCAACGACCCTGGCCGTGCCGGTGAGCCTGCGCGACCAGGTCATGGGGGTGTTGGGTTTCCAGGACGCGCCAGACCGGCAGTGGACCGCAGACGAGCTGGCCATCATCGAGACTGTGGCCGAGGAGTTGGCCCTGGCCCTGGAGAACGCGCGCCTCTTTGATGAGGCGCAGGCCCGGCTGGCCGAGGTGGAGGCCATGCACCGGCGCTATCTGCGCGAGGCCTGGGCCACTTATCTGCCCACCCGTCAGGCCCGTGCCATTCAGGCCACTGCCCCTGGCGTCCCGGCTCTGGATAACCTCCAGTTACCCGAGATCCAGCAGGCCCTTGCCCAGCGTCGCGGCGCTGTCGTCTCCCGGCGCGAGGATAGCTCGGTCCTGGCCACGCCCATCGCCCTGCGCGGCGAGGTCCTGGGTGCGGTGGGCCTCCAGGCCGATGGTGCCCGCCAGTGGACCAGCGAGGACATCGCCGTGGTGGAAAGCGTGGCCACGGAGTTGGGCCAGGCTATCGAGAGCGCCCGGCTCTTCGCCGAGGCCCAACGCCGGGCCGCTGAGCAGGAAGGTCTGGCCCGCATTGCCGCCCTGGCCAGCTCGACCCTGGAGTTTGAAGAGTTGCTTCGTCGGCTGATGCAGGAGGCGGCCCGGCTGGTCGGTGCCCAGGGTTGCGTGATCTTGCTGGCCGATGAGGATAGCCGCACTTTGAGGACGCATCACGTCTCCATGGGGGCGGAGGTCATGCCGGCGGTGCAATGGCAGATTCCTATGGACACCCCCGGTTTTGAGCGGAGCATCTATGCCCGGGGTGGGGTCTATTACTCCAACCAGGCCCGAACCGACCCCAACATCATTCCCGTCTACCGGCCATACATGGAGGCCCTGGATGTGGAGAACTTTTGCGGTGTCGCCCTGCGCGTGCGGGACCGCAGCATCGGCGAGATCTATGTGCTCAATCGCCCAGGCGGGTTTGGGCCGGACGAACTGCGGCTCCTGCGGGCCATCGCCGGCTATACCAGCAACGCCATTGAGAACGCCCGGTCTTATGAGAAACTCCAGGAGACCGCCGAAAAGCTCCAGGAGATGGACCGGCTCAAGACCCAGTTCCTGGCCAACATGAGCCACGAGTTACGCACCCCCCTCAACGCCATCATCGGCTTCTCACGGGTCATCCTCAAGGGCATTGACGGCCCCTTGACGGAAAACCAGAAGGTGGACCTGAATGCCATCTATGAGAACGGCCAACAATTGCTGGCCCTGATCAACAACGTCCTGGACATCTCCAAGATCCAGGCCGGGAAGATGGAGCTGTCCTTTGCCTATGTGGACCTCCAACCGGTGATCCGCAGTGTCATGTCCACCGCCGTGGCCCTGGTGAAGGACAAGCCGATCGAGTTGCGCGAGGAGGTCCAACCCAATCTGCCCCGGGTGTGGGGAGACGAGATGCGCCTGCGTCAGGTCCTGGTCAATCTCATCTCCAACGCCGCCAAGTTCACCGAACGCGGGTCCATCACTTTGCGCGCCTGGGCCGATGCCGAACAGGTGACGGTGAGCGTCACGGATACCGGGATCGGCATCGCGCCGGAGCATCAGGCCCTCATCTTTGAGGAGTTCCGGCAGGTGGATGCCTCCCTCACCCGGCAGGCTGGGGGGAGTGGCCTGGGGCTGGCGATCTGCCGCCACCTGGTGGAGGAGCAAGGCGGCCGCATCTGGGTCGAGAGCGCGTTAGGCGATGGCTCCACCTTCAGCTTCACCGTACCCCTCCACCCCCGCTCTTTGCCGACGGGATTTGCCGGCGTGGAGCTTGATCCGACACGGCCCGTCATCCTGGCCGTGGATGGCCAGGCCGGGGTTATCGCCCTGTACAAACGCTATCTGGAGAAGCATGGCTATCAGGTGGTCGGCTTGCAGGAAGGCGCCAAGGCCGTGGAATGGGCGCGGACTCTCCGGCCCCAGGCGATCATCCAGGACCTCACTCTGCCGGATCAGGATGGCTGGATGGTGCTGGAGGCCTTGAAATCCGCAGCCGAGACCCGCCAGGTGCCGGTGATCATCAGCACCATGAATCGCGATGCTCGTAACCAGGCCCTGCGCCGGGGTGCAGCGGCCTATCTGATCAAGCCCGTGCTGGAAGATGACCTGCTGGAAGCCCTGAAACCTTTTGCTGAATCGTAATTGCTCAGCCTGGCCTCCCGCAGGTTGCCGGGCGAACCTGCGGGAGGGTGGTTCCGATTCACACCAGGCATGAAGGAGAAAAAGTTGTCTCAACCGTCTTTCGATCTGCGCTGTGCGCGCTGTGGCTGGCGAGAGCCATATCAGTACCCCCGGAGTGACTGCCCCCAGTGTGGGCACGACTGGCTGGAGACCCGCTACGATTACCCGGCCGTGCGTCGGCTCTGGGACGAGCACCTGGCCCGCCGGCCGTTCGACATGTGGCGTTACCGCGAGTTGCTGCCTCTGCGCGATGATGCCCATCGCCTGAGCATGGGCGAGGGAGGCACGCCCCTGTATCCGGCCACCAACCTCAGCCTGATGCTCGGCCGACCTCACATCTATGTGAAAGACGAACGCCAGAACCCCACCGGGTCGTTCAAGGACCGCCAGGCCGCCCTGGCCATCTCAGTGATGCGCGAGCAGGGGATCACGGAGGCGGTGGTGGCCTCCACCGGCAACGTGGCGATCTCGTACTCGGCCTATTCCACGCGCGCCGGGATCAAACTCTGGGCTTTTCTCACCAGCACCGTGCCGGCCGACAAGATGCGCGAGGTAGCCTTGTATGGCAGCGAGGTCATCAAGGTCACGGCCACTTACGACGAGACCAAACGGGTGGCTCTCAACTTTGCCGGGCGGCGGAATCTGCTGTATGACCGGGGGTTGAAGAGCATCGCGGCCCGGGAGAGCATGAAAACGGTGGCCTTTGAGATCGCGGAGCAATTGGGCCAGTTGTTGGGGCCGGAAACGCCGGCGCAACCCCGGTGCGCCGGACAGGCCTGGCGCGCCCCGGACTGGTACATTCAGGCCGTCAGTGGTGGTTTGGGGCCGGTGGGGGTGTGGCAGGGGTTCACCGAACTGGAGGAGATGGGGTTGCTCTCCCACAGGCCCCGGCTGGCCTGCATCCAGGCGGAGGGCTGTGCGCCTATGGTGCATTCCTTTCGGGCCGGGCTGGAGGTGGCCGAGCCGGTGCGCAACCCCACCACGCATATCGCCACGGTAGCGACCGGTGACCCCGGGGCGGCTTACCCATTCCTGCGGCGGGTGATCCTGGAGCACGGTGGGGCCTTTGAGATGGTCTCGGACGAGGAGGCGTTTCGGGCCATGCACGTCCTGGCCAAGATGGACGGCATCTCCATGGAACCAGCGGCCGCGATGGCCTTCGCCGGGCTGTTCAAGCTGGTGGCCGAGGGGACCATCGCGCCGGATGATGTGGTGGTGGTGAACTGCTCCGGCCATACTTTCCCGGTGGAAAAGTTCCTGCTGGGTGATGACTATGCCCGCAGCGTGGAGGCGGCCCTGCCGGAGGAGGGGGTGCTGGCCTCTTTGGAACGCCTGGATCGGCGGGTGCGCCGGGTAGCCATTATCGAAGACCATCCCGAGGCCGCGCGCCTGTTACGGCGGGTTCTCCAGGCCCACGGGGAGTACCAGATTGAGGAGGCCTATGATGGCGAGGCCGGCCTGGCTATGGTGCGGGCCACACCGCCGGACCTGATCCTGCTGGACTTGATGATGCCCAAGATGGATGGCTTTACCTTCATCGAAGCGCTGAAGGCCGACGAGCGACTGGCCGACATCCCGGTCATCGTCGTCACGGCCAGGGACCTGACGGCCGGCGAACGGCAACGGCTTAACGGGCACGTGCGGGGCCTGCTCCAGAAGGGCACCTTCTTGAGTACCGATCTCCTGGCGGACATCCAGGAACTATTGAAGTAACTATCCCCCAGGGAGACTTGTGCGCCGGGCGCACTCCGTAGGATGAAAATATGCTGCGCGACCGTGCTCGCGCGGGGTGTGCCATCCCGCGCCGGCGGCGGGGCTATCCTCCCTCGTGCCCACGCTCCGCGTGGGCACGCAGCAGACGAGGCAGCCTGCTCACAGGGCGTAGACAGTTGATGAGCTACAGCCAGGCGTTCCTGGCCGCGCAACCCGGTGTTTCGCACCCACGCAGAGCGTGGGTGCGAGCAAGCAGTAAGTTGGCGCCAGCGGCGGGTCACACTCCCGGTGGCCGCCGCCGCGAGCCAGGCCAGGGGGCTGGCGGCGCGTACCCTACGACCACTATTGAAGTACCCCCCGAGGGAGTAAGGATTGCGGACCAGGCGGTTGATCCCATATCTCCGATACCTTGAGCGCTGGCGTGCCCCGGGTGTGTTGACCCGGGGCACGTGGCTGATCTTGACCTCTACCGTATGTCTGGGGCTGGCTCCCATCCTGGGCAAGCTGGCCTATCGGGCCGGGGTGGAGCCGTTCACGCTGGTCGCCCTGCGCACGGCGTTGGCGGCGGCGGTGCTCTGGGTCTTTTACCTGACCCGTGCGGCGTGGCGCCGGGCCATCCCCATCCCCTGGCACGCGGTGCCGGGCTGCCTCGGCATGGGGCTGGCTAACGGCTTCGGCTCGCTGTTGTATTACATCGGCCTGGCCCGCATTGACGCCAGCCTGGGGCAGCTTCTCTATGCCCTCTATCCCCTCTGGGTATTCATCTTCCTCAGCGCGGCCGGCCATCGTGTCTCCCGACTGGCCCTATTACGCCTGGGAGTGGCGTTAGGCGGGGTCTATTTCCTCACGGCCGTGGGCGGTGGCCCCCTGGATTGGCTGGGGATCATGCTGATGCTCAGTGCCGGGGCCTTGTACGGCTGGATGTTGGTACTGGGGCAGTGGTCTCTGGCGGACGTGGACTCGCGTTCTGTGACCCTTTATGTGCTGACGGCGCAGGCCGGGGTGGTGTTCGTCGCCCAGGTGCTGAGTGGCGCGCCCCTGGCCCCCACGACCGTTGACGGATGGACGGCCACCATCTTGCTGGCTTTGATCCCCACAGCACTGGCCCGGTTGCTCTTGTTCGCCGGTTTGAGCTATCTGGGAGGTGTGCAGACTTCGCTATTGGGTGTGGCGGAATTGGTGGTGGCTCTGGCGGCAGCCTGGCTGTGGTTGGGGGAGTACCTGTCGTTATGGCAGATGGTGGGCGCGGGGCTGATCATCATCAGCGTGCTGTTGAGCGGGCGCGAGAGCCACCTGGAGACAACAAGTTGGGAGGATTTACTGCGCCAGGGGCGGTGGCGAGAGCTGGGGTGATTTCAGGTAGGGGTTTCCACTGCCGCCCGGTGTCACCTGGCGTCAATGAGGGCAAGTTTCCGCCGCAGAGTCTCGTTCACGATGCGTTCCATCTCGTCCACGCGGCGGTCCCAGGAGTGTTCCTGGGCCACGGCAAGCCGGCTCTGCTGGCGCTCCGGGCTATCCTCGGCCAGGGCCTGGGCCACCCCCTCGACGAATGCTCCTGGTGTGGCGGTCAGGTAGACCAGCGCGCCCAGCTCGCGTGCCTCCGGATGCTCTGTGCTCACCACCGGCTTGCCGGCCGCCAGGTACTCGTATAGCTTCAGTGGGCTGCGGTAGACGCCGCGCTCGTCGTTCACGTAGGGCAGCAGGCAGACGTCCAGCCCCTTGACCAGGGCCGGCATCTCGGCAAACGGGTGCTTGCCCAGGAAGTGGACGTTGGGGAATGCCCGCAACCGGCGCAGCGGGGGCGCGTCCATCGTCCACGGGTAGGTGTCGCCCACGAAGACCAGCGACCAGGCCGGCCGCGCCTGGGCCAGGTATTCTAGCACGGCGTAGTCCAGCCGCTCGTTGACGTGGCCGATGTAGCCGATGCGCGGCGGCGGGATAGGGGCGATGGCCGGGTGCACCGGCATCGCCGGGTCCAACGCCTGGGCAAAGTGCGCCGTATCTGCCCCGCTGGGGATACGGTAGGTGCGCGGGTTCAGGAGCCGCTTGTTCTCGTAGGTCAGGAGCGAGTTGGCAAAGACCAGGTCGGCCCGGCGCAATAGGTCTGCTTCCAGCGCGGCGATGGTGCGACGCTTGCGCCCGGTCGTCCCCGCCGTGAACTCGTCAATGCAGTGATACACCGCCAGCCGCTCCCCAAATCGGCCGATGAGCGGTCCCTGCTCGGGATTGTACAGCCATAGGAGGATTGGTGGATTGGTAGATTGGTAGATTGGTAGATTTGCCCATTTGCTGATTTGCCGATTTGCCGATTTGCCGGTGAGATACTGGTTGAGCCGGTTGATGGTCGGCGAGTAGTACCGGCCCGGCAGCAGGGGCGGCAGGGAGACGATCCAGAGGTTATCGGCGACGGCACGCGGCCCCTCGCGCCAGCGGCGGAGCTTGCGCCGGCGCAGGGCCGGGTAGCGCAGCAGGTGCTCCAGGCCGGCCGGCTGTTCGACGAACAGGACGCGGTGGCCCCTGTGGGCGAAGCGGAGCATCACCTGCTGGCG
>DAOTYG010000331.1:0-8666 GCA_034435155.1 Anaerolineae bacterium
CCCCCTCGGGGTCTCGCGGTCGCCCCCTCGGGGTCTCGCGGTCGCCCCCTTGTGGTCTCGCGGTCGCCCCCTTGTGGTCTCGCGGTCGCCCCCTTGTGGTCTCGCGGTCGCCCCCTCGGGGTCTCGCGGTCGCCCCCTTGTGGTCTCGCGGTTGCCCCCTTGTGGTCTCGCGGTCGCCCCCTCGTGGTCTCGCGGTCGCCCCCTCGTGGTCGCCCTGGGCTGGGGACAGCCCGCCCCCAATCGCCCGCAGGCTGAAGCCTGCGCCACGCTGGGGCTACCCGGCCCGGGCCTCGGCCGCAGCCTGGGTGATCCAGGCCGTCACCTCGGCCTTGGAAGGGACGCGCCCGGCGCTGACCAGCTTCTCGTTGATGACCAGGCCCGGCGTGAACAAGAGTTTGTATTTCATAAACTCGGCATAGTCGGTAACATGTTGCAGGGTGACCTCCGGGCAGTCGTCGCCCAACCGGGCTTCCAGATCCTCCAGGGCGGCCACCACGGTTCGGAACAATCGCTCACAGTTGACGCAACCAGGACCTAATACCTTGATGTCCAGCACGATATACCTCCGATAGTCATGGGGTTTGGATCACGACGCCGCGCTTCTCGCAATCGAAACAGATATCGGTGTCTCGATTGGTCCAGTATTCACGGCCGCAGCCGGGACAGGTCACCTTGCGCAGCAGGCTCTTTTTAGCGGTCTGAGGCCGTATCTCGGGCGGCAAGTCCGCAAACGGATTCTTCAGACAGTCACAGGGTTGCTCCCTCATGGGTCAGGCCCTCTATCTCGACCGGCAGACCGGACAGGTGCACCCTGGCACCACGGGGGAGACCGGCTCTGGCCTGGGCAGGCCCAACGTGGCCTGGGCGGCTGCCAACAGCTCGCGTACCCCACCATCCCGCAGGCGATAATAGACCATCAGCCCGTCCTCGCGCGTCTCCACCAGCCCGGCCCGGCGCAAGATCATGAGCTGCTGGCTCACGTAGGGCTGCCGCCGGCGCAAGACAGTCGTCAGGTGACAGACGCAAGCCTCATCCTGACAGGCCAGCAGTTCCAGGATACACAGCCGGGCCGGGTGGGCCAGGGCCTTGAACAGGGCCGCCTGTTGTGCATAGGTGGCTTCCATAGTCCCCTCCTGGCGTTTGACACTTCATGTTTGACGCTTAACGTTTCACATCGCCGCCAGGGCCAGGCCGAACAACCAGCCGGCCAGCGTGCTAAAGACCGACACCAATCCCACATAGACCAGGTTCCTCTTCCAGCCGATGAGGCGACTGGTCACCAGGATGCTCTGGAGCGACAACTCCGGGTCGGCCATCAGATAGGCCAGCAGCGGCCCCCGGGCCATCCCCAGGTCCAGGAACATCCGGGCGATGGGCACCTCCACCAGGGTGGGGAAGTACATGAATACGCCAAAGGCCACGCCGAGGAGGTTGGCGAACAGGGTGTTCTCTCCGGCCAGGGTCTGGATCCATTGCGCCGGGATGATAACGCGGAACATGCCGGCCCCGAACACGCCCACCAGCAGCAGGGGAAAGATCTGCTTCACAAAACGCCAGGTCTCCCACAGCCAATCCTGGATCTCGTGCCGTTCCAGCCCCCGGACGGCCACCAGGCCCAACGCCACCAGCAGGGCGGCTTCGACGAAAAAGCGACCGGTGAACCCCACGACGATGCTGCCGGAAGTGTCCAGGCGCGGCGCGGCCACCAACAGCGTGCCCACCACCAGGGCCAGCGTCGCGCCGGTCCAGCGGTTCACCCCCTCGGTCACGCGCTCCAGTCCCAGCCAGGCGGCCCCGGCGATGAGCACCAACAGCCCGATGAGCAGCGCACCCTGGAGGGTAAGGCTCAGGCCCGCCAGCGTGGTTACCAGGCCGGCCGGCACGTCCACCGGCAGCGTCACGGTGAACCAGCTCCCGGTGAGCGCGTCCACCTGGAGCGTCCCGGTGATGAGGATGGCCACCAGCAGGCCAAAGAAGGCCCAGATCGCCGGCCGGATGCGGGCCTCCCCGGCGAACAGCCCGGCGTCCTCCACCACGGCCCCGTTGCGAAAGACGGCGGCCATGATCAGGCCGATGCCAATGCCAAAGACGATGCTCAGCACGATGCGGGCGATGGCGATGTCCAGGCCGATGGCCGCGCCGGTATAGGCGATAGCCAGGATGTTGATGGCCGGCCCCACGAACAAGAAGGTGATGGCCGGCCCCAGCCCGGCCCCGCGCTTCCAGATGCCAGCGAACAGGGGCAGGATCGTGCACGAGCACACCGCCAGCACGAACCCGCCCACGGCCGCGGCCGGGTAGCTGACGAGCCTGGGGGCTTTTGGCCCCAGGTACTTTGTGACGGCTTCTTTGGGCACCAGGGCCGTCAACGCCCCGGCGATGAAAAAGGCCGGCACCAGGCACAGCAGCACGTGGGCGGCCAGATAATCCAGCAGACCGATCCAGCCGGCCATGAGCAAAGTGCTCACATAGTTGAGAATAGCCTCGATAGTCATGAACAACGAACCTCCCTGGGTTACATTCAATTTATGGAATGTTCAGTGGACAAAATAAAAAACACATTCACTAAATTGAATTATAGTCATTATTGGAGATTTGTCAAGGGGGCGTCAAATATTTTATTTATTTACCGTGTCAGCCGGGCATCTCCTCCCTCTTCCGGCCCCCTTATCCGCCACAGGCGGAGGAGAAAGGGAAGACCTCTTTGGGGGTTTTTGCGGCGGCGAAGCTGCCGCAAAAACCCCCTATAAGGCGTCTTTCCCCTCCCCGAAGAGACGCAAAGCGGGGCGGGGGGGGCGGTGCCCTCGTGCGTTTAATTTACGCACGGATGCCAGGCAACAGACGCTTGACCAAAAAGCTCACCAGGGGTAAAATAGGGCCACTGCACAGCAAGAAGGGCAATGATCATCATGGATGCGGCCGTCCTGGTTCTCAACCATAACTATGAGCCGCTGAACGTGTGCAATACCCGTCGGGCCATGGGCTTACTGCTTGGCGGCAAGGCCGAGATCGTGCTGAACGGCCGGGGCGTGATCCGCACCCCCAACGCCGAGTTCCTGCGCCCGTCCGTGATCCGTATGCAATATATGATCCGGCGACCGCTGTGCCGGCCCAGGCTGACCCGGCAGGAGGTTTTCCGCCGCGACGACTATACCTGCCAGTATTGCGGCCGGCGTACCAAGAGCCTGACGTTGGACCACGTGATCCCCCGGCGTAAAGGTGGCACTCACTCCTGGGATAACCTGGTCACCGCCTGCCGGGCCTGCAACAGGCGCAAGGGCGGGCGCACCCCCCAGGAAGCGCACATGACCCTGCTGCGACTGCCCGGCGAACCCCGCGAAAGCCCCTATCGGGCCTTTATCTCGTTGCTGGATGATTATGAGGAGTGGGGAGAATTCATCTTGGGCTGGGTCTGAGAGGCACTCCCTGCCGCTAAGAGCAAACGCCCGCCGAAGCGGGCGTTTTTTTGACTAAATGGGGAATCCAACGAAATGGGCCGCTTCCTGATCGTAGTTAACCCCACGGCCCGGCGCGGTAACGGCGCGCGCAGTATGCCGGCCATCCGCCAGGCGCTGCGTCACCTGGGGGCCGATTTTGAACTGGTGCAGACGGAGAGGCCGGGGCACGCTATCGAGATCGGCCGGCAGGCCGCCAGGGGGGATTACGAGGTCGTGGCGGTGGCCGGCGGTGACGGCACGGCCAACGAAGTCGCCAATGGGCTGATCCAGGCTGCCGGCCCTGGCCCGACGACGGTCCCCCTGGGCCTGATCCCGGTCGGTTCCGGCAACGACTTTGCCTATATGGTGCTGGGAGCCGACCTCAGCATCGCCGAGGCGTGCCAACGGCTGGTGCGGGGGCAGGACCGGTTGATGGACGTGGGCCTGACCACGGCCGACGGCGGGCATACACGCTACTTTGTCAACGCCTTTGGCGCCGGCCTGGATGCCCAGGTCAACATAGAGACCCGCCAAGTCCGGTGGCTGCACGGCTTTCCCATGTATGCCACGGCCATCTTTCGGGCCCTCTTTCTGCATTACCAGATCTCCCCGGTGACCATCAACTGCGACGGGCAGCCATACACCCAGGACCTGCTCCTGGTCTCCATCGCCGTGGGACGACGGCTCGGTGGCGGCTTTCTCTTGACCCCCTTTGCCATCCCCGATGATGGGTTGCTGGACGTGTGCATCGCCGGCGATGTGAGCCGCCTGGCAGCCCTGCCGGTCATCCCCCGCCTGCTGAACGGCAGCCACGTCACCCATCCCAAGTGCACCATGCTGCGCGGGGGCCGGGTCACGGTCAGCAGCCCGGTGCCCCTGCCTTCCCACCTGGATGGTGAGGTCTATGTAACGGCAGGGCAGCATTTCGAGATAGTGAGCCAGCCGGCGCGCCTGTGGGTGCGGGGCTAGGCTCTGACCATGATCACATCAACTCCGCCAGGTGGGCCTGGAGCCTGGTCAGGCGTTCCTGCAATTCCGCCAGCCGGGCGCGCTCCTTCTCCACCACCGGGGCCGGGGCCTTGCTGGTGAACCCCTCGTTCGCCAGTAATTTCTCCAGCCGGGCGATCTGGGCAGTCACCTCTTCCCGTTCTTTGGTCAACCGGGCACGCTCGGCGGCGATGTCCACCAGGCCCGCCAGGGGCAGGTAGCATTCCACGGCCCCTACTACCAGGGCCATAGCCTGCTCCGGCTTTTGCGCCAACGTCTCCTCGATGCGCAACTGAGCCGGGTCCACATGGGCCAGGGCGGCGATGACCGGGGCCTGCTGGCGCAGCATGGCCGCGCGTTCACCCCCGGCGATAATGGCGGCGATGCGCCGGCCAGCCGCCACGTCGTACTCGGCGCGGGCGTTGCGGATAGCCCGCACCAGGTCCATCACCACGGCCATATCGGCCTCAACGACCTCGTCTGACAGCCCCGCCGGTTCCGGCCACGGAGCCACCATCAGCGATTCGCCTTCGTGCGGAAGGTGCTGCCAGATCTCCTCCGTTACAAAAGGCATAAACGGATGAAGCAGGCGCAGAGTGCGCTCCAACACATAGACCAGCACGCGCCGGGCCATGTTCGCGGCGTCCTCGTCAGCACCATAAAGCCGCAGCTTGCTGATCTCGATATACCAATCACAGAACTCACTCCACAGGAAATCGTTGATCTGGCGACCAGCCTCGCCGTACTGATAGTCGTCCATCAGTCGGGTCACTTCCTGCACCAGCCGGTCGTGCCGGGAGAGGATCCAGCGATCAGGTAGGGTGAGATTCCCCCTCACCCCGGCCCCCTCCCCCAAGGGCGCGAGGGAGTCTGGCAGGTTGCTGACGATGAACCGGGCCGCGTTCCAGATCTTGTTGGCAAAGTTGCGCGCCCCCTCGATGCGGCGTGGGTCCAGGTTCATGTCGTTGCCCGGCGTGGAGCTGGTGGTCAACGTGTAACGCAGGGTGTCGGCCCCGTACCTGGCGATGATGGTGAGCGGGTCGTACTTTTCTGCATCCGGCAACGATTTGCTGATCTTGCGGCCCTGCTGGTCACGGATCAGGCCGTGCAGGTAGACCGTGCGATACGGCACGTCGCCGACCATCGCCAGGCCCAGCATGACCTCACGGGCCACCCAGAAGAACAGGATGTCGTAACCGGTCTCGCGCATGTCGGTAGGATAGAAGGTGCGCATATCCGGCGTATCGTCCGGCCAGCCCAGGGTACTGAAGGGCCATAGGCCGGAGCTAAACCAGGTGTCCAGCACGTCCGGGTCCTGATGGATGTGCGCGCTGCCGCACGAGCCGCAAACAGTGGGGTCTTCCAACTCACAGGTCTGCGCACCGCAATCGTCGCAGTACCAAACCGGGATGCGATGCCCCCACCAGAGCTGGCGGCTGATGCACCAATCGCGGATATTAGTCATCCATTGTTCCCAACGCAACTCCTCGCGGCGAGGGATAATGCGGATGCGGCCGCTACGGGTGGCCGCCAGGGCGGCCTCGGCCAGGGGTTTGACGCGCACGAACCATTGGGTGGAGATGCGCGGCTCGATGTCGGTGCCGCAGCGCTGGCAGGTGCCCACGGTATGATGGTATGGCTCCACCTTGACCAGCAGGCCCTCGCGCTGCAAGTCGGCCACGATGGCCTGGCGACAGGCGAAGCGATCCAGGCCGGCGTAAGGCCCGGCCAGTTCGTTCATGTGGCCGTCGTCGGTCAACACGGTGGGCATCTCCAGGCCATGGCGCTGGCCCATCTCATAGTCGTTGGGGTCGTGGGCCGGCGTCACCTTCACTGCCCCGGTGCCAAAGGCCGGGTCCACCAGCTCATCGGCGATAATGGGGATGCGCCGACCGAGGGCCGGTAGCACGGCCGTGCGGCCTATCCAACCGACATAGCGCGCATCTTCTGGGCTGACGGCCACGGCCGTATCGCCCAGGATCGTCTCCGGGCGAGTGGTCGCCATCTGGATGAATTCGGTGGCCCCGGCGGCCCATTGGCCGCTGCCCCACCCTCCCTCTCCCTCCCTATAGGGGAGGCCGGGGGAGGTAGGCCCGGCCCAGGCATCGTTCACCAGCGGGTAGCGAACATACCACAGGTGGCTATCCCGCTCCTCGCCGATCACCTCCAGGTCGCTGATGGCTGATTCGCAGCGCGGGCACCAGTTCACCAGGTAAGCCCCGCGATAGATGAGGCCCTGTTTGTAGAGCCGCACAAAGGCGGTGCGCACGGCGCGGGAGAGGCCCTCGTCCAGGGTGAATCGCTCTCGCGTCCAATCGCAAGACACCCCCAGGCGGCGGTGCTGGTCGGTGATACGCCGGTGGTAGACCTCTTTCCACTGCCAGCACCGCTCGATGAACCGCTCGCGGCCCAGGTCATGGCGGGTGAGGCCCTCTTTGGCGAGTTCGCGCTCCACCACGTTTTGCGTGGCGATGCCGGCGTGGTCAGAGCCGGGCAACCACAGGGCGAAGCGGCCGCGCAGCCGGTAGTAGCGCGTCATCAGGTCCTCGATGGCGGCGGTCATGGCGTGGCCCAGATGGAGCGCGCCGGTTACGTTGGGCGGCGGCATGGTGATGCACCAGGGCCGGGCATCCGGCGGGATCAGTCCTTTCTCGCGCAACGTTTCCGGCCGGAAGTAGCCCTGGCTTTCCCACCACTCGTAGAGGCGTTGCTCGGTGGCATGGGGGTCGTAGGCCGGTGGTAGATTGACAGGTTGGTAGGTTGGTAGATCAGGCTTGGGGGCCTGGGCTTTGGGCTTTGGCAGGTTGGTCATGGGTGCCTCTTCTTCTTGCATCATATATCACGGGTGGTCGTTGGGGTTTTCAGTAGCCAGGCCCTCGGCCTGGGCGACGGCGCACAGGTTGGCGTCGGCGCTGACAAAGACCGGAGCCGGCAGGCCAGCCGCCACCAGGATCGCGCCCAGCCGGAGTGCGGCGGCCAGGTGGATCGCGTCGTAGCCACGCAGCGGGTGGCGTTGGGTCAACTCCATGCCCCACGCAACCGTACTATCGTCTACAGCGACTGTTTCGAGGAGGTTCTGGGCATCCTGAATCAGGCGGTCGTACAATTCGGTCTGCTGATCGCACGAGATGTCTCCCATCCGCTGCCGACGGGCAAACGCGGCCGCCACCTCCACCAAGCCGATCTTGACGATAGTGCAGGTAGCCTCCCGCTCGCCGGTTGGCGTTTGGGCATTGACCAAAGCATCTACCCACACACTGCCCGTCTCTGGGATGTAGAACTTGACCAACGCGCTTGAGTCGAGGTAGTAGGCCGACATCACGGTTCTCCCCGCATGGCGATGATGTCCTCCGAGAGGGGAGCGACGCCCTGCAAAGAGGCCCTTAACTCAGCGTGGGTCTTGAGCGGTCGGCCACTGAGCAGATGGGTCCATTCTGGTCCGATAGGTTCCCGCATTCCGCTTTCTTTCAGGACTGCCAGGACCAGCTCCCGTTCTGACCGCTGCGCCGGCACGGGTTCCTCTACAGTGTGACGTATGGCTTCTACCAGGAGCTGGTCCAGCGGCCGGGCCATTTCGCGCGCTCGCCGCTGCAATTTCTGGTATAGCGGTTCTGGCATACGGATCGTCACTTCTATTGCTTGCATGGGGCACCTCCCAGGGGTAATCATTCGGGTTCTCGGCACGCAGGCCCTCGGCCTGGGCGACGGCGCACAGACCGGCGGTTCTGCGCTCGCTGACGCGCCCGCTCCTGGAGCGGTTGCGGCAATCGCACGGTTAACTTGATCAAGCCCATGTCGCACCTCCAGGGCCACCACAGTGGCATCATTATACACCTGGGCGGCCTGGTCAGCAAAGGCTAATCAAAACGCCCTCCCATCCATCAAGGACGAGAGGGCGTCTGGGTCCCCCGCGCGGTACCACCTTGCTTCCGATCCGGCCGGTATACGCCGGCCGCTGATCGGCACTCCCGTGGCGATAACGGAGCCGCCGGCGTCACCTACTGAGGATAACCCGTTGGGTGACGCGACTCCCGGGCGACGTTCGGCGGGTGTACCTGGAGGGGGCTTGCACCCGGTGACCCCCATTCTCTGGCCGGCCGGCCCCGCCTACTCCTCCCGTTCACAGTCTGTAACTGCCTACCCTCCCGCAGGTTCGGGCGCAATCTCCGCACTGAAGTGCGCCGCAATGAGCTGCTCGCTCTCTTGCCAGCCGCTTTCTAACCTGCGGGAGGGTGGCGGGTA
>DAOTYG010000332.1:0-3793 GCA_034435155.1 Anaerolineae bacterium
TACAACCGCATTTCGTCATTCTGAGGAGCGAAGCGACGAAGAATCCCGTTATTGTGGTAAAGAACCGCCTGCCAGGAACGAGATTCTTCGCTCCCTTCGGTCGCTCAGAATGACCGCTTTGGCCAGATGGGTTGTAGTACTAATCGCTAGTCGAAGCGGATACGGGGATCCAACCAGGCGTAGGTGATGTCCACCACCAGGTTCGCCAGGATGATGATAATGGCAAATAGCAGGGTGGTACCCATGATCACCGGATAGTCTCGGTTACCGATGGAAGTCACAAAGTAGCGCCCCAACCCTGGCAGGGCAAAGATGGTCTCCACGATCAGGGAGCCGGTCACGACAAAGGCAAACATCGGCCCCAGCACCGTGGCCACCGGGATGAAGGCGTTCTTCATGGCATGTTTGACCATCACCGCCCGCTCGGCCAGGCCCTTAGCCCGCGCGGTTCGAATATAGTCCTCGCGGATCACCTGCAACATACTGGCCCGGGTCAGCCGGGCAATGATGGCCGATGAACCGGAGCCCAGGGTAAAGGCCGGCAGGATCATGTGCATGAACCACTGCCCTGGATCATCCGTCAGGTGGACCCACCGTGCAGCCGGGAACCAGCCCAATTGCACAGCCAGGATATAGATCAGCAGCGGCCCCATCACCATATTGGGCACGCTCACCCCCAACACGGCAAAGAACATGCTGGTGTAATCAATCCAGGAGTTCTGCTTCAGGGCGCTGATGAGGCCCAAGGGGATGCCGATAAGCAGGGCGATGAGCAGCGCCACTGCCCCTACCTGAGCCGATATAGGGAACTGTTCACGGATAATGTCGTTCACCGTGCGAGCACGCGAGGAATACGTCGGGCCCATATTACAGAAACCCAGGGCGAACTGGGTCTCTTGGGGGTTGGGGGGGACGCGCAGCTCAAGGAGGTAATTACCCTGCAACCTGGCGGGTTTCCCCTCGCTGGGCAGAGCTAACTCTATGCGGATCAGCCCCCCCATATAGTCGGTGTACTGCCTCCAGAGGGGCTGGTCCATGCCATAGAACTTTTCCAGGTTCTCGCGGATCTCTTTGGGCAGGGGTTTCTCCCGATCGAATGGGCCGCCAGGCACGGCGTGCATCAGCCCGAACGTGACCAGCGAGATGACGATCACCACCGGGATGGTCCATAGCAGCCGTCGGATGATGTAACGGGTCATTAATGGACTCCTTCGAAAAAAAGGTCTCTCTACTCAGAAACTTATCGTAGGGCGGCTTTCCATAGCCGCCGCCTTGGGGCGGGTAAGAAACCCCGCCCTACATTCTGCTCGCGGCGGGTCTGCCAGGCCCAGGCCTGAGGCGCGGGGTGGCACACCCCACACCAGCACGGATAAGGGGATGCACCCAACCCCATCCTGCCGATAGCATAAAAAAAGAGAGGTTACGTGGCCCCCGTGGGGGCCACGTAACCTTATGCCTGTGGCCTTACGGCCGGTTGATCTTCCAGAAGTTGATGTGCTCGCCACCCAACGGCGCGTAGGTGCGGGTCACATAACTCTTGGTCAACACCACGCGGGTGTAGTAGTAGATGGGGATGATCCCGGCTTCGTCCACGCACAGGATCTTTTCCGCCTTGAAGTACAGCTCCTTCCGCTTGGCCGGGTCGCTCTCGAAGGCGGCCTGCTCCGTCAACTGGTCGAACTCGGCGTTGGACCACTTGATGCGGTTGGCGCCCTTGGTGCTGTGGAAGACTTCCAGGACCCAGTTGTTCTCGTCCGGGTAGTCGGCGCACCACCCCAGGCGGTAGATCTGCGGCGCGTCCTCGTCCAGCGTCTTCAGGTAGACCTTCCACTCCTGGTTGGCCAGCTCGACCTCCACCCCCAGGTACTCTTTCCAGTTGGCCTGGATGAACTCGGCGATCTTCTTGTGGCCTTCCGAGGTGTTGAACATCAGGGTGATCTTGGGCAGGCCTTTGCCACCCGGATACCCGGCCAGCTCCAGCTCTTTCTTGGCCTGCTCGGGGTCGAACTCGATGCCCTTGAAGTTGGGGTCCTCGGCCGGCGAGCCAAAGATGCCGGGGCAGGCGAAGGTCTTGGCTGGTTTCTGACCAGCCTTGAGGACCGTAGCGATCAGGGTCTTGCGGTCCACGGCGTAGCTCAGGGCCCGGCGCACGTTCTTGTTGTTCACCGGCTCCTTGGTGGTGTTAAAGCCATAGTAGTAGGTGCACAACACCGGCGCGATGTAGAGCTCCTTGCTCATCACCGGGTCCGCCTTGATGCGGTCCAGGTCTTCGCTGGGCGGGCCGGTCACATCCAGCTCGCCGTTCTCGTACATGGCCATGGCCGTGCTGGCCTCGACGATCATGTACCAGTTGATCTGGTCAATCTGGACGTTGGCCGCATCCGGGTGCTCTGGGTTCTTGACCATGACCATCTTGTTGTCATGCTCCCAGCTATGCAGGCAGTATGGGCCATTGGTCCAGATATTGCCCGCCTCGGTCCACTTGTCCTTGTGCTCCTCGATGACCTCCTTGGGCACTGGGCGGGCCACCCACATACCGGCGATGCCGGGGAAGTAACCAGCCGGGGCCACCAGTTCGAACTCGACGGTATAGTCATCCAGGGCCTTCACGCCCACCGCATCCTTGAGCGCGGCTGCGTCCGTCACCGTGGCGGTGTTGAACGCCTCGCCGCCCTTGATGATGTACAGCACATAGGCATAGTCGGAAGCCGTGGCCGGGTCCAGGCAGCGCTTCACGGCGTACTCCACGTCGTGAGCAGTCACCGGGCGCTTCTTCTCCACCTTGCCATCGGCCGGGGAGTAGTGCACCCAGTAGATGTCCTTGCGCATGTTAAAGGTCCACTTCAGGCCATCGGCAGAGACCGACCACTTCTCGGCCAGCTCGGGGATGACTTCCAGGGTCTTGTCGTCAAAGTCCGTCAGGCCCAGGAACAGCAGCTCATCCACCTGCACCGAGGTGGTATCCGTCGCCAACTGCGGGTCCGCCGTGGGCGGCTCCGTGCCCAGGTTCAGGTTGATGTAGGTGGGCTCGGGCTTTTTCGTCGGCTCCGGCACTTTCGTCGGCTGCGGGGCCTTGGTTGCCTCAGGCGGCTTGGTCGGGGCAACGGTCGGGGCCGGTGGCGGGGGGCACTGGGCGCCAATGACACCCAGGACCACCATCAGGGCTACCAAACCAAAGACTAGCTTCTTCATGTTCGTCCTTTCCTCCTGGTGAGTGATATAGAGAGTGAGCCAAACGCTCTTCTAACGCGGACTTGCCAGGCACGTGCAGGCGGTGCATCACCTCCTCTCTTATGGTCCCGTCTGGTTCGCTAACGAGGTCCTGGCGATCCGGGACGGACAGTGGCTCTCATCGGTGCTAAACCGGACACTATTATAGGCGATAACCGGGGGCGTTGTCAAGGGCTGACCTTGACATCCGTGCGTAATTGCTCTGCCTCACTCCCCCCTTCACGTACCTTCGGGGAGGGGAAAGAATGCCTGGTAGGTTTTTTTGCGGCGGCTTCGCCGCCGCAAAAACCCCCAGAAAGGCTTTCTGCCCTTTGTTCCCTCCCTGACAGGAGTTATGCCCGGATGTCAGCTGACCGATTTGGCCGCGCTCAGACCCTGAACCCTCCCGCAGGTCCTGCTCGCGGCGGCGACCACGTCTGCGACCTCACGCTGGCGCCTGACTTCGTGGCAAGCCGTAGGGAGTGCAACCCGCCGCCGACGCGGGGTTACAAAGATACCGTTGGCGAACTCGGTTCAGTTGTGGTATACTGGCCCCTGCACCAGCTAATCACGCCCCCGGAGG
>DAOTYG010000333.1:0-24713 GCA_034435155.1 Anaerolineae bacterium
CCTGAACCCTCCCGCAGGTTAGAAAGGGGCTGGCGAACGATGCAGCCGGTCATCTGGGCGCGCTCTGGTCTGGTCATTGCGCCCAAACCTGCGGGAGGGTAGGCAGTTACGCAGATAGGCGAAAAAGCCTTCGTCCAGGTTCTCACAGCGAGCCAGGTATTCGAATTCGTCCAGGCAGAGGACCAGCCGCCAGCCAGCCCGACAGGCAGCCTGGACCCAGTTGCGGAACCCGCTCTCGGTGGCGTGCCGCTCCGGGACTACCCGGCGGCCACTGACCTGGCCCAGGACACGGAGGGCCTCGGTCAGGAGAGTGGTTGGGGTCAGCTCGCCCAAGCCTTGCAGGTCCAGGTAGGCGATGACGGTGTGGGCCGGGTCCGGCAGGTGGGTCTGGCAGACATCGGGTTGAGTCAGGCGATATAACAGGGATGACTTGCCAATGCGTCGTTCACCCACAACGGCGACACACTGGGAACCGGCCAGTCGCCTGAAGATGGTCTCCAGTTCCGCCCGCCGCCCGAAAAACATGGCCGGGTCTGTGATCATGGCCCGCTCGGTGTACGGGTTCCGTATGATGTTATCCATTTTTCTCCCCGCTGCTGAGACTGGAGTAGTTACCGCGAGCTTGTTCCCGTGGCTATGGAAAGTTAACCTACCCCCCTTGGGGATTGTTCAAAATTGGTTGACACTTTTGTGACCGAAGGCCTTCATTGCCCCTCACCCCCCTTTGTCCCCCCTCTCCCCTGGCCGCAAGGCCAGGGGAGAGGGGGGATAAGGAAGGGGTTTTGCGGCGGGCGGCTTCGCCGCCCGCCGCAAAACCCCACTTCCCACCCCTACCCTCGCCCGCCGTTCCAGGCGAGCGGGAGAGGGAAGGGGGTAGGGGAAGGGGTGAGGATTTTAACGCCCGTACAAAGTGTAAACTAATTTCCCCAGAAAATTGAACCATCCCGGCACTATTGATTTTCTGGGCCGTCCGTGGTATGATGAAAGCCGGCCGGGTGGAGATTTGACGGGCAGAGATAACTGCCTACCCTGAACCCTCCCGCAGGTTAGAAAGGGGCTGGCAACCGATGCAGCCGGACCTGGGCGCGCCTGCGGCGTCTGGTCTGGTCATTGTGCCCAAACCTGCGGGAGGGTAGGTAGTTACGGGCAGAGGGTGAATTATGTGCGGGATCATGGGCTATATCGGCTCCGGCGATGCGGTGCGCATCATAGTGGAGGGCCTGCGGCGGCTGGAATATCGGGGCTATGATTCGGCCGGCCTGGCCGTGATTCAGGAGGGCCACCTGGCCGTGCGCCGGGAGGTGGGCAAGATTGATAGGCTGGAACAGCGGCTGGCCGAGTCCCCCATCCGGGGGAACATCGGTCTGGGGCATACGCGCTGGGCCACCCACGGCGTGCCCTGCGAGGCCAACACACATCCTCATCTCGATTGTTCAGCCACCATCGTCGTCGTGCACAACGGCATTGTGGAGAATTATGCCCCCCTCAAGGAACAACTCAGCGCGGCCGGGCACACCTTCCGCTCCCAGACCGATACGGAGGTGATCGTTCACCTGATCGAGCACTATATGGATCGGGACGGCGCATCGTTGTTAGAGGCGGCGCGCCGGGCCTTTGGTGAGCTAAAGGGTGCCCATGCCATCGTGGTCCTCAGCAGCCGGGAGCCAGACCGGCTCATCGCGGCCCGCATCGGCAACGCTGGCGGTGTGACGGTGGGTTATGGTGACCAGGAGATGTTCCTGGCCTCTGACATCCCCGCCTTGCTGCCGCACACCTGCCGCCTGGCTTTCCTGGATAGCCGGGAGATGGTCGTGGTGACGGGCAGCGGGGCCCAATATCTCCGCCTGGATGGCACGCCGGTGACAAAGGAGGTCCAGCAAATCCCCTGGGACCCCATCTCGGCGGCCAAAGGTGGCTACAAGCACTTTATGCTCAAGGAGATCCACGAGCAGGCCATCACCGTCACCGACGCCATCCGCGAGCGAGTGGACTTTGCCGGCCATCGCGTGTTGCTGCCGGAGCTGGACCACCTGGCGGAGGCCCTGCGCCGCGCCGAAAAGGTCTATAGCGTCGCCTGCGGCACGGCCTGGCACGCTGCGCTGGTGGGCAAGTTCATGATCGAGCAACTGGCCCGCCTGCGGGTGGAGGTGGATTATGGCTCCGAGTTTCGCTACCGCCGACCCATCCTGGACGAGCGGACCCTGCTCCTGGCCGTGACCCAGAGCGGCGAGACGGTGGATACCCTGGCGGCGATGGAAGAGGCCCGCGAGCGGGGTATCCCCACCATCGCCGTGGTGAACGTCATCGGTAGCCAGGCCGGTCGCCTGGCCGATGGGGCTATCTACATGCACGCCGGGCTGGAGATCGGCGTGGCGGCCACCAAGACCTTCACCTCGCAGATGGTGTGTCAGTACCTGCTGGCCCTGTATCTGGCCCAGACGCGCGGGGTGCTGACCCCGGCGCAGATGATGCCCCTGCTTCAGGACCTGGCCGGGTTACCCAACCAGGCAGGCGAGTTGCTGGCAGATACCCGCATCTACGAGGACCTGGCGGCCCAGTATTTCAAGCGCGAGAACTTTTTGTATCTGGGCCGGGGCGTGAATTATCCTATCGCTCTGGAAGGGGCCCTGAAGCTCAAAGAGATCTCCTACATTCACGCCGAAGGCTATCCGGCCGGCGAGATGAAACACGGCCCCATCGCCCTCATTGACGAGCGGATGCCAGTGGTGGCTATCGCCTTGCAGGATCATGTGTACGACAAGATGATAGCCAACATCGAGCAGGTCAAGGCCCGGGGTGGGACGGTCATCGCCCTGGCTTCCCAGGGCGACGAGTTCTTGCGCGCCAGGGCCGATCACGTGATCTATGTGCCGCGCACTTCACCACTGCTCACCCCGGTGCTGGCCGCCCTGCCCATGCAGTTGTTGGCCTACCACATCGCCGTGCGCCGGGGCGCCGACGTGGACCAGCCCCGTAACCTGGCCAAGAGCGTGACGGTGGAGTGACCGACACGCCGGGGTAGAGCAGGGCCTAAACCCTCCCGCAGGCCAGGAATGGGGCTGGCAACTGATGCGCCCCAACCTGCGGGAGGGCAGGCAGCTTTTATTTCTGAACCTTCCGGGAGGTTTCCATGACTGCGGTAGACCTTGATACCCTGTTGCGCCGGGGTGTGGCCGAGATCATCGTGGAGAGCGCACTCCGCGAGAAACTGGCCGCCGGCCGCAGGCTTCGCTTGAAGGAGGGCTTTGACCCGTCCAAACCCCACCTGCACGTGGGCCATGCCGCCACGTTACGCAAGCTACGCCAGTTCCAGGAACTGGGTCACCAGGTGATCCTCATCGTGGGTGACTGGACGGCGCAGATCGGCGACCCGTCCGGCCGCGACGAGACCCGCACCGTCATGTCTCGTGAGGAGGTGCTGGAGAACGCCGAGACCTACATGCGCCAGTTCTTCCACATCGTGGACCGGAGCCGCACGGAGGTCCGCTGGCAGAGCGAGTGGTTCGGCCAGTTCACCCTGGCCGACGTGTTCAAGCTCACCAGCCACTTTACCTTCGCCCAGATGATGGCCCACGAGACGTTCCGCAATCGCGTGGAGCAGGGCCGGCCCCTTACCCTTATGGAACTGCTGTACCCGCTGCTCCAGGCTTACGACTCTGTGGCTATCCAGGCCGATGTGGAGTTTGGCGGCACGGACCAAAAGTTCAACATCCTGGCCGGCCGGGAGATGCAGCCCATCTTCGGGCAGCCGCCGCAGGACGTGTTCCTGGTGCCCCTCTTGCCCGGCACCGACGGTCGCAAGATGAGCAAGAGCTTTGGCAACACCATTGACCTGGAAGACCCGCCCGGCGAGATGTATGGCAAGACCATGTCCCTGGCCGATGAGGTGCTCATAGATTACCTGACCTGCCTGACGGACATCCCGGCTCAGGAGCTGGCGGAGATGGAGCAGGCCATGCGAGAGGGGACGATGAACCCCCGCGATGCCAAGATGCGTCTGGCCCGGGAGTTGGTGACCCAGTTTCACGGCCCAGAGGCGGCGCGAGAGGCCGAAGCCGAGTTCGTGCGCGTCTTCCAACAGCGGGATCTGCCCACCGATATGCCCACGTTCGCCCTGACCGCGCCGCTGAACGTGGTGGAGCTGCTGGTGGCAGCCGGGTTGGCCCCCAGCCGGAACGAGGCCCGGCGGCTCATCGCCCAGGGCGGCGTGCGTCTGGATGACAGGCGCGTGGAGAGCGCGGATCTCCTGGTGCCGGCCCGACCGGCGGTGCTCCGGGTGGGCAGGCGGCGGTTTTTGCGGCTGGTGGGGAACCTTAACCCTCCTGCCAGTGAGTAGGGGCGAGGCCCTCTACAGGTAACCGATGCAGGCGGTTATCCTGCCGGGCATCTGGTCTGACTGACATCCGGGCATAACTCCTGTCAGGGAGGGAACAAAGAGAGAAAGCCTTTCTGGGGTTTTTGCGGCGGCGAAGCCGCCGCAAAAACCCCTATGAGGCATTCTTTTCCCTCCCCCGAAGGGACACGAAGTGGGGAGTGGATCAGTGTCCTCAGGCGTTTAAATTACGCCCGGATGTCAGGTCTGGCTATTGCGCTCCAATCTGTGGGAGGGCAGGCTATGAACGTACACCGGCTTCACCCGGATGACGATGTGGCTGTGGTCCTGGCCCCGGCCGGACTGCCTGCCGGGACCAGGTTAGTCCTGCCCGATGGGCTGCCGGTGGTGACCCGCACCCCTATCCCTTTTGGGCATAAGGTGGCCCTGCGCGCCATCGGCCCTGGCGATCCGGTCCGCAAGTACGGCGAGGTCATCGGTCAGGCTACTGCCCCTATTGCCCCCGGCGATCACGTCCACATCCACAACCTGGTCAGCCCCGGCGCCGTTGCCTCCCTGCCCCGTTGCCCCCTGGTTTCCCCATCCTTTAGCCTCTCATTCCCTATCCCCGACTCTACGTTCCCCGGCTACCTGCGTCCCGTTGGCCCGGCCGGCTGTCGCAACTATATCGCCGTGCTGCCGGCCTCCCTCTGCGCCAATGAGGTGGCCCGGCGCATCGCTGAGGGGTTGGCTGGCGCCAGGCCCGGCCTTGACGTGGTGGCCCTGCCCCACGGGCACGGCTGTTGCCAGATGGGTGTGGACCTGGCGACCACGCGGCGCGCACTGGCCGGCCTGGGGCGGCATCCCAACGTCTTTGCCACCCTGGTGGTGGGCCTGGGCTGCGAGACTCTGGCGGCTGACGAATTGGCGGCAGACATAGCCCCGGCCCGGCCGGTGGAAGTGCTGGTCATCCAGGTGGCCGGGGGCAGTCGTCGGGCCATCGAGCGTGGGCGCGAGTTGCTGCGGCCTTTCCTGGCCGATGCCGCCCGGCTCCAGCGTGTCCCCTGCCCGGCCGCCGATCTCATCCTGGCTACTGAGTGCGGTGGCTCCGATGCCACCTCTGGTCTGGCGGCCAATCCGCTGGTGGGCTGTCTGGCTGATGCCATCGTCGCGGTGGGGGGGACGGTGTTGCTCTCAGAGGCGGCTGAGTTACTGGGCGCGGAACATATCCTGGCGCGGCGGGCTGTTTCACCCGCCGTTGGGGCGCGCATCTGGGGCATCACGGCGGCGGCGCAGGCCGTGGCCGAGGGCCTGGGCGTGGACCTGCGTGGAGCGCAGCCCACGCCAGGGAACATGGCTGGGGGGATCACCACTATTGAGGAGAAATCATTGGGGTGTGTCTACAAGGCCGGGAGCGCGCCGATCCAGGGTGTGCTGGACTATGCGGAGCCGCCGCCGGGCCGGGGCCTGTATATCATGGACACCCCCGGTCACGATGCGGAGAGCGTCACCGGCATGGTGGCCGGCGGGGCCCAGATCGTCGTGTTCACCACCGGGCGGGGGACCCCTCTGGGCTTTCCGCTCGCCCCGGTCCTCAAGCTCACGGCCAACGCCGGCACCTGGGCGGCTCAGCGCGATGACCTGGATTTCGACGCTTCCGGCCTGATTGATGGGACGGCGCAGATGGAAGAACTGGCCCGGGCCTTGCTGGAGCGGCTATGGGCTGTGTTGGCCGGGCAACCCACCGCCGCCGAAATCCTCGGCCCTGGCGAGATCGCCATCCACCGCCTGGCCCGGACCGTGTAACCGGTATGACTTTTGAGCCGGCTGGGGTTCCCCTCCTCCTCGTGCCCACGCTCCGCGTGGGCACGCCGCCCCCCTCCCTCTCGTGCCCACGCTCCGCGTGGGCACGCCGCGTGGGCATGCCGCCACCGCAGGCACCCCAGGCGCGGTCCAGACCGCTTGAGTTGACCCGGGTGCTACCCCTGCTCGCCAAAGACATCAGCGGTGAAGCGGTAGAGCCGGGCACCCTGGTGCCAGGCGTCGTCCGGCAGGCCGGCCTTGCGGCAGACCTGGCGCAGGAATTCGGCGCGGTCCCAACCCTGCTCGACTGGCACCTGGGGCAAGAGCAGCCCACTGTGGCCGTTGCCCACAATGAGCAACCCATGGGTGCCCACGCTGATCTCGTTTACGTCGCCCACCGGGGTCAGGGGCGAAAGCACCGAGATCTCGATGGTGAGCTGGGGCAGTTCGGCGGCCTGGACCGCCGGGAAGCGGGGGTCCTCCAACGCCGCCGATAACGCCCGGCGTTGTACCGCCAGGTAGAGAGGCACCTGGGCCACCACGTCGCCGATGCAGCCGCGCAGTTCCCCGCCTTTCTTCAGCGTGACAAAGACGGCGCTGGGGGTGCGCAGGGGGGAGTCGGCCGGGGGATCGTAGCGGGGAATGCGGCCATCGGTCAGGTATTGGGTCAGCGTTTCCCGGGCGAGACGGAGCAGGGTGGCCCGGTCCCCGGCACTGAGGGGTAGGGGGCCGGTGCTGGTGCTGGTGGGCTGGGGGGTGAGGTTGGGTGAGACTGAGGTGGGGCCGCTGCCTTTGCCGCGCCAAAAGACCACCGCCCCGTAGCCCACCACCTGGGACCGGTCGCCGACCGGGCTATCGCCGGAGTTGGCATAGTGGACCACGGTGGCCCGGTTCGCGCCCAACGCAACGGCGGCCTCCACCACGGCCATCACCGGCCCCAGGCCACACAAAGTACAGTGCAGGTTCGGCACGCCCTGGGCCAGCCAGTGCCGTTCGTTCTCCCAGAGCGCAGCCGGCTCCAGCCGGGCGATAGCCTCCAGCGTGGCGGCGTCGGCCCGGCAGGCGTCGGCATAGGCCGGATAGTGAGTCATGTCGGAGGAGGCGACCAGGAGGGCGCGCCTGCCCTGTACCGCCTGGACGAGGGCCTGGGCCAGCCGGTGGGCAGACTCCGGCGTCGGCTCGCCCATCACCACGGCCACCAGCGGCACGCCGGGCAGGGTTCGTTGGAGAAAGGGGAGCTGTACCTCTATGGCGTGCTCCTGCTCGTGACATCGGGGATCGAAGACGATGTGCGGGTCGGCGGACAGGAGCGATTGGGCCACGGTACTGTCTATCGGCACCTGGCCCAGGGGTGTCTCGAAACTGCCGGCCGGGTAGACGGAGATGTCCTTAAAGCCAGCCACACGGTGATTCGGGGCCACGATGATGACCACGTCGTACTGGTGGCCCTGGACCTGACGCCAGGCCCAGCCGGCCACGCCGCCGGAGTAGACGTAGCCAGCGTGGGGGGCCATAATGGCGAGGGGGTCGCCCTCAAGGGACACGACCTGGGCCGCGGCCAGGGCCTCATCCACGTCAGCCCGCAGGGCGACCGGGTCAGCGGGGTAGAACTGGCCGGCCACCACTGACCGGCGAACCGCACCCGACGACGTGGGGCCGGGCGTGCCGGTCTTGCCGGCGGGCGTCGGGGCCGGCGCGCAGGCAACCAGCATGACCAGACTCGTCACCCAGGTTGCGAGAACCATCTTCCGCACCATCTCCGTTCCCACTCCCCCTTCCGTCCTCCATCTTCCATCTTCATTGCCACACCCCCGGGATGGTTTCGCCGCAACGGGGACAGCGGCCGTCCGCCAGGTGGTTCTCCAGGATGGTGTACCCGGCCCGGCGGATGAGCAGCTCGCCGCAGGCGTGGCAGGTGGTGTTATCGGCCGGGTGGCCGGGCACGTTCCCCACGTAGGCGTAGCGCACCCCCTCGGTTTTGGCCCACCGCCAGGCTTGCTCCAGCGTCTCCACCGGTGTAGGCGGCAGGTGCGTCAGGCGGTACAGGGGGTGGAAGCGCGAAAAGTGGACCGGCACGTCCGGCCCCAGGTTCTCCACCACCCAGCGGCTCAGGCCCCGCAGGTGGGCCTCATCGTCGTTCAGGGTGGGGACCACCAGGTTCACGATCTCCAGGTGCGTGCCGGCGGCGCGGATGGTGCGCATGGCATCCAGCACCGGGTCCAGCGTGCCGGCGCACACCTGCCGGTAAAAGTCGTCGGAGTAGCCCTTGAAATCGATCTTGATGGCGTCCACGGCACTGCACAGCTCGCGCAGAGGGGCCGGGTTGATGTAGCCGGCGGAGATGACCACGTTGCGCAGGCCGAGTTTGCGAGCGGCCTGGGCCGCGTCCAGCATGTACTCGTAAAAGACCGTCGGTTCGGAGTAGGTGTAGGCCACCGACTGGGCGCCGGTGCGCACCGCATCGGCGGCCAGGGCCTCTGGGGGCAGGAGGATGCCGCCGGTCTCCTCCGGCGTGGCCTGGGAGATCTCCCAGTTCTGGCAATAAAGGCAGTGCAGGTTGCAGCCGGCCGTGGCGATGGAATAGGCCAGGGAGCCGGGCAGGAAATGGTAGAAGGGCTTTTTCTCGATGGGGTCCACGGCGCGGGCGCAGGGGTAGCCATAGACCACGGTGTGGAGCCGACCGCCGCGATTCTCTCGCACCCGGCACTCGCCCCGCTGGCCCTCGGAGATGATACAGCCGCGCGGGCAGAGCCGGCAGCGCACGTACCGGCCGGTGTGGGGCGTGTGGCAGTAGCGCACCCGGGAGGGGTCGGCATCATGACAACTGGCGCAGTCCAGCCCGCCACCTTCCACGGCCTCATAGTAGAGGGCTTCGCGGACCCGAGGCTCGGCGGCCCAGACGGCCAGCGGCGACCACAACATCTTCGACCTTGCAGGCAGGGAGTGGAGGGCACGCAACGCGGCCGCGCTGACGGCGCCGGCCCCCAGTCCGACCAGACCCAGCAGGAATCGTCGCCGCGAGAGCATGATCACTACTCCTGAGGAGCGATTTCATTTCAATTGGGTGCAGTTACGCTTATCTCGCACCAGCGGTTTGCTTACTTTTCAGCCACGAATGACACGAATTTTCACCAATTCCGCTCCTATTTTCGTGCCAATTCGTGCAATTCGTGGCGAAATAACTGCCGAATAGACGAGCATGATTACACCCATTTCAATTTTAGCAGATCGGGCGGCCTTCGTCCAGTCCCCAAACCGGTCTATCTGTGTTATAATTGGGCCTATGAGCGAGCATGACCTGGTCCACGAGATCCATGACCCGCTGGCCTGGAACCGGATCGTCGAATCCCTGCCGGGAGCCAATCTCCTGCAATCCTATGGCTGGGGGGAGTTGAAGGCCCGTTATGACTGGCAGCCGATTCGCCTGGTCTTGGTAGAGGGAGAGCAGATCACCGCGGCCGCCCAGATGCTGCTACGGCAATTGCCTGGCGGTCTGCTGCGGATGGCCTATGTGCCACGGGGACCGTTGGTGGACCCGGCCGACCGGGGACGGCTGGGAGTGCTGCTTACCGCCCTGGGTCAGCGGGCCAGGGCCGGACGGGCCACGTTCCTGCGCGTGGAGCCGCCCTGGCCGGACGAACCGGTCGCTGTGGCCGCGCTGAACGCCTGTGGTTTCCAACCCACCACCCAGACCGTGCAGCCCCAACGCACCTTGCTGGTGGACCTGACGCTGAGCGAAGAGGACCTCCTGGCGACCATGAATGCCAAGACGCGCTACAACATCCGCCTGGCGAGTCGTAAGGAAGTGGAAGTCTGGGAAGGCACGGCTGCCGCCATCCCGGGTTGGTACGCCCTTATGGCGGATACGGCCCAGCGGAACCGCTTTGCCATCCATGAGCAGGACTATTATCAGGCGGTCTGGGAGTGCCTGGCCCCGGCGCGTTCGCTCAAGTTGTTCCTGGCCTATTATGCTGGCGAGCTATTGGCTGGCATCATGGTGGGCGTTTTTGCCCGGACGGCCGTCTATCTTTATGGGGCTTCGTCTGACCGGCACCGTGAGCGGATGCCCAATTACCTGTTGCAATGGGAGGCCATGCGGTGGGCCAAAGCCCAGGGGTGTACCGTCTATGACCTGTGGGGCATCCCGGATGAAGACGAGACGACACTAGAGGCCCAGTTCACGTCTCGCAGCGATGGCCTATGGGGGGTCTACCGGTTCAAACGGGGTTTTGGGGGCCGGAACGTGCGCTACGTCGGCGCATTCGACCAGGTTTACTCCCGGCCGATGTATCACCTCTGGAACATGGCGGTGGCGCACCTGCAACGTACCGGTTGAGGTCGCAGAAGTTGCTGCCCAACCTGGCCAGGGGGGCACGCAAAAACAACGCCCGCCACCAGAGCGGCCGGCGGGCGTTGTGGGAGTGGTCTCAGCCTGGCAGACATCATCATTGCAACTGCTCAGCTTACCCTCCCGCAGGTTGTTTTTTTCAGCCGCGAAAACCTGCGTGAGGGCGTGCAGTTACACATCATTGCAATACCTGCGTGTAATTATCACCCTCTTTGACAAATATGCCGGTCACTTCCACATAGGGCGTAGGGCTGCTCTTGCGGAACGTGCCGATGAATAAACCATCCCGGCCAAAGTACTGGCTGGAGATGGTCAGGCTGGCATCGAACTCGTAGAACTCGCCCTTGGGGTTAGCCGAGTTGATCATGCCTTTCACCGCGATCGGCAGACCATCGTAGAGGTCGGCGATCTCCGGGCGCAGCTCGACCTGCACGTTCCTGTTCAGCAGATAGCTACGATAGAACCAGACGCCCTGCCCCTCCACGGCCACATAGTTGGCGATGATCTGGTTGCCCTTAAGTTCGCCCATCACCGTGACGGCACTGTCAGCCTGGGGTTCCAGGTCTTCCTGGATAACCGGGCTGGCAAAGATGTCCGGCGCATGGCTGGCCTCGGGAATACCCTCTACCTCGTAGGTCTTGTCCCCGGCTTTGAGTTTGAAGCGGAAGAAAGGTGCACCTCCCAGTTTCTCGACAGGGCCTTCGACCTTGCCCTTGATGATGGGGAAGCGCGCCTGGATGTCAGCCCGCCGGATGTCACTCAGGGGGAAGTAGAGGGCAGCAAAGGCATCCACGCTGCCCGGCAGTACCGTTACTTTTTCCCAGCCCCCCAGGGCACCGGGGGCGCCGCCGGCCGGGCCACCGGGGCCCGGCGTTTCGGCCGGCCGGCCACCACCACAGGCACTGAGCGCCAGAGCCATGATCACGCCAAGAAGCAATAAGATACGGTATGGTCTCATCGTTCCTCCTCCTGGTGTTTTTAATAAGGCCCGCCCCTGGCCAGGCCATTTACCCCTTGAGAAGCACATCTTAATTATGTACTAAAACCTGGCAAAACGCAAGTGTATCGTAACTACCTGCCTGCCCTCCCGCAGGTTGCCGGGAACGGTGTTTTTCCGTCTGTATGCTGTCCCCTGGCGTGTCCGCGAAAACGCACGAACCCGCGAGAGGGTGAACAGTTATACAAAATGAAATGACCCTGATTCTCAGGCACAAAGCATTGACTATCAGGGAGCATTGTGGTATGATAGCACTGGCCGTTGGGATGTCCCGGCTCTGAGACCCGCCGGCCGCCCTCGAGTATCGTCTGGGCCATCGCTCCACGTTGGAGTGGGGGGACCGGCCGGGCAGTCACCGCGCATGATGAGGTCATCGCCCGAACAGAGTACAAGGGCGTGTAACCAAAGTGCGACGCGCCCTGGCAAGTGCGTCGCATCGTAACTGCCTACCCTCCCGCAGGTTCGGGCGCAATCTCCGCACTGAAGTGCGCCGCAATGAGCTGCTCGCTCTCTTGCCAGCCACTTTCTAACCTGCGGGAGGGTGGCGGGTAGGTATTTACGTCGCATCTGGAAAATGCCGTTCTATCTGCCCAGCCCACACTGCTCCATCAGCGACTTGTCCAGCAGAACGAACCGGTCGCAGGTCTGGCGCAGGTGCCGAGAGTGACCCGCGTGGACAAAAGCGTTCTCCACTTGAAAAAGTCCACATTGGTCATCTCAAACTGGCTCTTGAGGCACCGATAGAAGTTGCTGCCGTCAATGAACACCATGACCCGTTCTTCAGCCATCAAAGCCCCCAGATAGTCAACAGGGGGTTGAGTCGCATCAACCCCCTGGCGGTAATTACCCATCCTTGTAGGACAAGAATGGGGCGTCAATCTGACTGCATTTTACTGGCAAAGGCGGCGGTTGTCAAGAGCGGTTGGCATCAGACGGAAAGACAGGACGACCCGAGATGCTACCAACTATCGAGTTTGGCCCCTGGCAACTCAGCACCTATCACGTCTTCCTCGCCCTGGCGTTGACCCTGCCGGGCGCGTACAGCCTCCACCGCCTGCTCAAGCTGCCCTATCCGCCGGCCCTGATCGGCCGGGGCCTGCTGCTGACGTTCCTGGCCGGCATCGCCGGGGGCTTGCTGGGAAACTGGCTCACCAACCTGGCGATCCAGGCCGTCAGCGGGCCGCTGGCCCCGCTGGAGGGCCTCAGCGTCATCTGGGCCATGGTCTGCGGCGGCGTGGTGGGCGCGCTCTACTGTTGGAAGTACAAAGGCCCGCTGGGCCAGGTGTTCGACCTGGGCGGGCTGCCCGTGCCCCTGGCCCAGGCCATCGGCCGGCTGGGCTGTGTGGCCGCCGGCTGCTGCTATGGCAAAATCACCGATTCCTGGCTGGGGCTGTACCTGCCCGATGAGCACGGCTACTGGGCGGTGCGCTACCCCACCCAACTGCTGAGCGGCCTGGCCGATCTGCTCATCTTCCTGTCGCTGCTGGCCCTGGAGCGGTATGGGCTGCGCCGGGCTAAACCCCTCCCCCGGCCCTTCCCCGACGCGGGGAGGGGAGACCCCCCCTTCCCTGATAGGGAAGGGGGCCGGGGGGTTAGGTCGTGCGCGCCAGCCCCGAACAACCTGCTCTCGAAAGACAAAGGGGGTGAGGGTCGTCTCTGGCCCTTCGACGGCTTCCTATCCCTGCTCTACGTCGTGCTATTTAGTCTCAAACGCTTCTGGATGGGCTTCCTGCGTGAGAGCGCGGTCCCGGTGCTGGGGCCGCTCAGCGAGATGCACCTGCAGGCGTTGATCGCGCTCGCAATAGCCACAGCGTTGATCCTGTGGAATCTCTATCGCAGACGGCGAAAGGAGGTGCAGAACCGCTAAACAGACATCCATGCCCGCGGCGGTGACAACCGGGAGTGCCACCCGCCGCTGGGCGCGGGGTCGCAAACCCCGCGTGAGCACATCTACGAGGAGAAACAAACGCGATGAACACAACAAATACTCCCCCCTCGGCAGGGTCCGGGGCCATCTGGACCCGGCTGATCTTCGTCATGGACGTACTGCTCATCACGCTGCTCATGGCCGCCCTAAGCCAGTGCCAGAGCCTGTGCAGCACCGAAACCACATCGTTGTTATCGTCCGACGCCATCCGGCCGCGCGCGGCGGTGGACGCGGCCTCTCCCAACATCCTGGACATCTGGATAGACGTGCGGGCGGCGGGGGTGTATTCCCCGGCGCTGACCGGCGGGCCGCTGGCGCTCGATTGGCTGAAAGCCGGCGACGCGGTGAAGCCTCTGCCGTCCTATCTAGACGAGCTGGCGCAGAAGGGCTACCTGGCGATCCGGGTGCCCCACGCCCCGCCTGCATACACGTCCAGCAGCCTCATCCCCGGCATCCCCTCCTCCGGGTCTCCCCACGCCGTCGAGTTCAACTACTATTCGCCGCCCGACGTGATCACCCGCACGACGGCGCCCGTCACCGTCACCCGGGTGCTGACCTACGAGGACATCGTGAACGCCAAGTACCCCATCAACGACGGCAAGTCGCACTGGGAGGTCTGGTGGGTGCAAGGCAACCAGTTCCCCATCCCGGCCGACACGTTCCGGCTGAAGGATGAATGGCCGCCGCCCATCGCGGTGAAGTTCCGGGTGGACGTGGGCAGTGGCGGGAACGCGAGCAGCCTCGCCGGCCAGATGGTGGAAGTGTTGCTCTACAACGGCTACACCTTCATCGGCCCCTTCCGGGCGCCCCTGGTCATCGAATTCTCCCTCTCCAAGCCCAACAACCCGCCCGTGGTATTCGACCAGGCCTGCGGATATTTTGCCACGTACCTGCAATACATCACGCCCACCGCGCCCTTCACGCACACGCACTTTCTGGGGAACTATGAAACGAAGGCGCGCACGTACACCATCACCGCCTCCTCGTCGCAGGGCTGGGCCTACACTTACTACTACGGTTCGCCATCCCAGCGGGCGCCAGGGCTGCCGTTCACCGTCACCGTGGGAGCGGGGACCGGCGACTTCCCGGAGTGCATCCAGATCTCGGCCATCTGCACGCCCACCATCCCCGTCACCAGCACCGTGCGGGAGACGTTCACCATCACGGCCACGTCCACGGTCAGCCCCACGACGGTCTGGGCCAGCGCCACCAGTGTGGCCCTGGCCCCCGGCTATCAACTGAACGAGGAGGGCGGGTTCAAGCTGTATCTGCCGCTGGTGCTGCGGAACTGAAACGTAAAAGCAGGCCGCCCGGCGTCTTCGGGAACGCTGGATTGCCGTGCTATGGGGATGCAGAGACCCCTTTTTGACCTCCAGTTGGCACGAAAAACACGGGGCCATACCCCTCTGTGGGTACGGCCCCGTTCTGGTTGCGCAGGGTTTCGGCCCTGTGGCCCTCACGCCCACTGCCGGGGCCGGTACTGGATCGCCTCCGCCACGTGGGCCGGCTGGATGCGCTCGGAACCGGCCAGGTCCGCGATGGTGCGGGCCAGTTTCAAGATGCGATGATAAGCCCGGGCGGACATATGCAACTGGCTCATGGCCGCTTTGAGCAGGCTCTTGCTGGTGGGGTCCAGGGGACAGAACTCGCGCACCTCGGCTGGCCCCATGTCGGCGTTGGTGCTGAGGGGGGTGTGGGCGAAACGTTCGCGCTGGATGGCTCGCGCCCGCTCCACTCGTTCCCGGATGCGGGCCGACGGCTCGCCCAACCGGTCGTCTGCCAGCTTCTCATAGTCCACCCGGGGCACCTCTACGTGGATGTCTATGCGGTCCAGGAGGGGGCCGGAGATGCGTTTCTGGTAACGGCTGACCATGGTCATGGAGCAGGTACACTCGCGGACCGGGTCGCCGTAGTAGCCGCACGGACAGGGGTTCATGGCCGCGATCAGCATGAAATCGGCCGGGAAGACCAGGGTGGTGGTGGAACGGGCCACCACCACCTGCCGTGATTCCAGGGGCTGGCGCAACACCTCCAGCACGCGCTGCCCGAACTCTGGCAACTCGTCCAGGAAGAGCACGCCCCGGTGGGCCAGGCTGATCTCGCCGGGTCGGGGCCAGTGCCCGCCACCTACCAGCCCGGCGTAGCTGATGGTGTGATGCGGCGCGCGAAAGGGGCGCGTGCTAATCAGGGGTTCATCCGCGGGCAACATGCCGGCCACGCTGTAGATCTTGGTCACCTCCAGGGCCTCATCCACGGTCAGGGCCGGCAGGATGCCGGGCACAGCCCGGGCCAGGAGGGTCTTGCCCGCCCCCGGCGGGCCGGTCATCATCAGGTTGTGGTTGCCGGCTGCTGCCACCTCCAACGCCCGCTTCACGTGTTCTTGCCCCTTGATCTCACTGAAATCCGTGGCATAGTAGGGTGTCGGCCGGGTCAGCACATCCGTCGGGAGCTGGTATGGGGTTAGCTGGCGCAGGCCCTGGAGGTAGGCGGCCAGGTCACCCAGCGTCTCCACCGGGACCACCTCCAGGCCCTGGATGAGGGCGGCTTCCGGGGCATCCTCGGCCGGCACAAACAGCCGGCGGTAGCCGCAGTCCTTAACATAGGCAGCCATGGGCAGGATGCCCGTGGTGTGGCGGAGCCGGCCATCCAGTGACAGCTCGCCCACCAGGGCCGCACCTTCCAGCCGGTCGGGCCAGCCCTGCCGTGAGGCCAGAAGTATCCCCACGGCGATGGGCAGGTCATAGGCCGGACCTTCCTTGCGCATGTCGGCTGGAGCCAGATTCACCGTGACGCGCCGCATGGGCCAGTGCAGGCCACTGTTCTCGATGGCAGCGCGGACTCGCTCCCGGCTCTCCTTCAGGGCCGCGTCCGGCAGGCCAACGATGATCAGGCTGGGCAGGCCCTGGGAGATGTCCACCTCCACCTCCACGATGGCCCCTTCCAGCCCGACAACAGCGCAACTGGTGACGGTGGCGAGCATGGTGAACCTCTCTGATACGTGAAACGTGATGCGTGACCCGTTACTCCTGCCATGAACTCATCTTTTTTCCCGCCTTCATCCTTCCCCGGCACTACGCCGTCAGCCCGCGCACCGTCGCCGCGTCCAACTTACGCACCACGGCCACTACCAGCCTGAGGGCGCTATCATAGTCCTGGCGGTGGATGATGCCGGCATGGCTGTGGATGTGCCTTGCCGGCACGCCGATGACCACCGTGGGCACCCCGGCCGCATGGATATGGATTCTGCCTCCATCGGTGCCTCCCCGCGCCAGGACCGATAGTTGGAGCGGGATGTCCAGTTCCCGGGCCGTCGCGATGACCAGGTCCCGTAAGGCCAGGTTGGGGATCATAGAGGAATCATAGACCAGGAGTGAGGGGCCTTGGCCCAGGGCCACGGCCGTCTGGTCCTTCTCGATACCCGGCACATCGCCGGCGATGTCCACCTCCAGGATGATCGCCACGTCCGGGTCCACCACCCGCACTGAGGTGGTGGCTCCCCGCAGTCCCACCTCTTCCTGCACCGTGCCCACGCCATAGACCGTGTTGGGATGTTCCAGCCGGGCCAGCTCCTCGATAGCCTCGATGAACAACGCGCAGCCGATGCGGTCATCCCAGGCCTTGCCCAGGTAGGTCTGCCCGCCGGCCAGGACCCGAAACTCGCAAAGCGGGATGATGGGGTCGCCAGGACGAATCCCCAGGGCCTCGACTGCCTCCCGGCTGGTGGCCCCCACGTCAATATACATATCCTTTGTCTCGATGACCTTTTTGCGCTCCTCATCAGACAGGATGTGGGGCGGCTTGGCCCCGATGAGGCCGTATACGTCGCCGCTGCTGGTCTTGATGACCACCTGCTGGGCCAGGAGCACCTGGTCCCACCAGCCGCCCAGGGGCACGAACTTGACGTAGCCCTGCTCCGTGACCTGGCGGACCATAAAGCCCACCTCGTCCATGTGGCCGGCCAGCATCACGCGCGGCGATTCGCTCGTGCCCACCTTCTTGCAGATGATGCTGCCGATCTTGTCCTGCTCGATGGTAGTGACACCGGCCAGTCGCTGGCGGATGATGGCCCGCACCTCACCCTCGTAACCGGGAACACCACTGACTTCGGTGATCTGCTGGAATAATTGCTCTCTGGAATCCAAGTTGATTCTCCTCTCCTTTATGCTTCTTCGTATGCTTCCAGGAAATCATCCCTGGATATGCCGGCTCGCGTAAGTATTGTGCGTAGCGTCGAACCCTTGATTCGGTGATGATTCGGCATGGTCAGCGGGGTGCGCGTTCCGTCAGCGTTCCACCGTTCCATGGCGAGGTGATTGCCTTCTCTCACCAACCGAAAGCCCAGTTGTTCGAATGCCCGGATGACTTTCGCTATGGGGGCGTCCACAGGAAACTTCGCCATCAGACCAGGACCCCCGCTTCGGCCACGAACGCTTCCAAAACCACAGGTTCCATTTCGAGAACTTCCGGCCCGAACGTCTCGACGTGAAACTGGATGGCAGATTTCACATCGGCCAAGGCGTCCTCATAGGTGTCGCCCTCACCGACTACTATCCCTTTCAGATTGAGGGGGTAAGCGACGTAGCCATCCGGGTGTTTCTCCACGATGACCTTAAACTGCCTGAACATGGTTGCCTCCTACTGACGTGGCTGGTATTGGTTCACCAGTTGCTCGAACTCCTCGGCGGTCCTGGCGAAGGCGTGGGAGCCATCCCCTTTGGCGACAAAGAAGAGATAATCGCTCTGGGCCGGGTTGACCGCGGCCTGGATCGCGTTGAGTCCCGGGCTGCAAATGGGACCAGGCGGCAGGCCAGCGTGCCTGTAGGTGTTGTATGGTGAATCCACCTCCAGGTCCACAAAATAGACCCGTTTCTTCCACCAGGTCTGTTCCTTAGACTGGTAGCCCAGGGCATACTGGACCGTGGGGTCAGCCTGAAGGGGCCATTTTTTCGCCAGGCGATTGACATAGACGCTGGCGATGAGCGGGTATTCTTCAGCGATCACGGCCTCGCGTTCCACGATGCTCGCCAGGGTGATGGCCTCGTGCAAGCTCATGTTCTGTTTCTGGGCCGCCGCGCGCAGGTCCGGCGTCACCTTACGGTCAAAGGTATCCAGCATCAGGTTGATGATGTCGGCCGCTTTGAAATCCAGGGCTAACTGGTAGGTATCGGGGAACAGATACCCCTCCAGCGACGCGCCCGTCGGTCGGCTGGCCAGGAAATCGCGTTGGAACTGGCCGGCCTGGGCTAACTGCCGGAACTCGGTCGCGTCAACCAGCCCTTTTTGGCCCAGATGCTCTGCTATTTCCTCCAGCCGCCAACCTTCGGGGATGGTCACAATGTTGGAAGGCACAGTGCCATGACCCAGGGCTTCCAGGATCTCTGCCATGGTCATGTTGCGGCGGAGGGTGTATTGGCCGGCCTCCAGCCGACTATCCACGCCCTTGTAGCGGGCCAGCATACGGAACAGGTCCGGGTCGCTGATCAGGCCCTCCTGGTACAATCGGCGGGCGATGCTATCCGCAGTCTCGCCTTTCTCGATGACAAAGATGACCGGTGTGGAGTCAGTGGAGGCGGGGGTGCCAAGCTCCTCTTCGTACAACGAGAGATAGACGCCGATGAGCGCCCGCTCCAGACTATCCTCGCTGGTACAGGCCAGGGTGGGTAGCACGAGCAGGGCGATGGCCAGGATCATCACCAAGAAACGTTTGGGCATGGTCAGGGTTCACCTCAGAGTCGGTAGCAAAATAGCCTGTACCCGCCCGCAGGTAAGTGGCAGGACCTGCGGCAGGTGAGCAGTTACTTTCCATCTACTGATGCTCAGTAGTCATCATGAACTGCGTTCGCCACAACGCACGAAAATGTGGTAGGCAGCAGGCAATAGCCGTGCCTTCCTGAAGTCCATTTTCAAGTCAGATGTAAATTTGTGCTTCTCGGCGGTCTGCCAGGCCCAGGCCTGACTGGGTGACCGCCGAGCGCGAAGCGGCGGGTCGCAGACCCGCTTTGAGCAACTTTTTCCATGTACTGATGCTATGTGTCCGGCGTTGGCTTGCCACAACCGTGGTCCAGGTAGTCCTGGAGGATGGCGGCGGCCGCCACGGCGTCCAGGCGGTTGCGGCGAGCGCGGCGGCTGCGCCCGGCCTCGATCATCGCCTCCTGGGCGCGCACGGTGGAACTGCTCTCGTCCCAGAAGACGACCGGGAGCGCCAGGGCCTCAGCCACTCGTCGGCCGTAGCGGCGGATCCGGCGGGCCTGGGGGCCTTCCCGCCCCTCGGCGTCCAGGGGCAGGCCCACCACCAGCGTTTCCACGCCGTAAGCCTGGGCCAGGTCCCGCAGCCGGGCATAGTCCTCGGCTCGCGAAGCGCGTTGGATGACGGTCAGGCTGCGAGCGATGGTGCCGGTCTCGTCGCTCAGGGCCAGGCCCACACGCCGTTCGCCTACGTCCAGGGCCAGGTATCTCACCCCTCCTTCACCACTACCTGGATGCGAAAGTCGAAAAGGGGGAGCCGGCCATACCAGTGAGGCTCCACCCACACCTGGGGCGGTTCCAAAAGCGGCCATTGCCGGGCGATGAGCTCCTCGGCCCGGGCCAGGCTCTGCCCGGTGATGGCCCGTCGGACCGCGCTGGGGTTGATGGTGTACCGCTCCACGCCGGTGGCATAAAAGCTCATGAGCAAGGTCTGGCTGTTCTCGACCCGCAATACGGTGGTGGGCGCCGTGCGCACGCTGGCGCGTTGCAGGGTAAAGCCGGGCCGTATCTTCTGGGCCAGCATATGGGCGGCCAGCTCGTTGGCCGCCGACCCGTCAAAGGCCACCCCATCCACCTCCAGGCGCATTCGCAGCCCCAGGCTCTCGGCCTCCTGGCCGGCCTCTTTGTCAAAGACCGTTTCCATAACCCGGACGATCAGGGATGCGCGGGGCAGGGTCTCGTTTGCTCGCAACTGCGCCTGCAGAGCCTGGTAGGCCTCCGTGGTCAGTTGTTCCTCGAGTTGCTCGCGCAGGGTTTGCCGGTCAGCCAGGGTAACGACTTTGGCAGTTTTGTTCTTGCCGCCGGTGGTGGGCTTGTCGTTCAGGACATAGAGCGGCAATCCCAGGGGCCGCTCGATGCGATTGATGGTGCCGGCGGCCACGTTGCCGTACCACCCCGGTTCCACGGCCTCGATCGGGGCACGCGCGTTTTGCCCCAGGCCGGCCGGCACGGTGATCGCCTCTGTGGTCTCGAAGCGGATGGTGATCCCGGCACTGGTAGCCAGGAGGGTGCCGGTGGGTACATAGACCGGTTGCTCGGTGCGGTTGGCAAAGACCACGGACCCGGTGGCCCTGGTATCAGCCACCCGGTCCTCTGTGGTCGTCTCCAGGCGCATGGTGCCTTCCACCTGCACGCCCACGGCCCGGCCGGGGAGGTAGCGGTTCTCCCTGTCCACGGTCTTGACGCTGGGATCGGCGCGGGCCTCGAAAGTGGTATCCAGACCATAGTGGAAAGGCACCATGACCACCGTAGCCTGGGGCAAGAGGATGGCTGCCACCAGGCTTAAGAACAGCCCGATGACTAACAACGTCAGGTAGCCACGCACGCGCTGCCAGCGGGACGGCACGCTGGGATCGGCCGGGGACGGGCTGGGGGGCAACTGAAAGGCGCGGTGGTATAATTGCTCGCGCGCCGGTCCAGTCAATGGACGTGGTGACTGGGCCTGAGCCTGGCGCAGAGAGGCGGCCACACTCAGGCCGACCTGGCGGGCCAGTCGCCTGACCTGCCGGTCGCGGACCACCAGGGTCAGATCAAAACCTTCATCCACGGCATAGCGCAGCAACCGGCGCCAGGGCAGGGGACTCTTCAGGTTGGGGGCGCGCCGGGGGACCACCAGGATGACCTGGCGGGATTGCGCGTGTTGCAAACGCTGCACAATGTCAGCGAAGGTGTCCTTTTGCTTCAGGGTGATGATCTGTTCCATGATGGCGTCAAGCGTCAGGCGTCAAACGTCACATGTGTTCCTGACGCGCCTGGCTCGTCAGATTCAGGGTACGGGACAGGGAGGTCAGGGCATTCTTGGGCGATTGTGCGGTCAGGGCCGGCAGGGTCATTTGCGCCAGGGCCAGGGCCGGTACATCTTGCCCGGTCAGGCGGCCGCCGGTGCGGTCCAGTATGGCGGGTAATTCCATCGGTCCCAGGCGACGAACCTGGGGATAACGGGCGAAATTCAGGTGCTGCATCCAGGGGTAGTGCTGGCAAAGCTGCACAACCTCGGTCAGTTGGCTGCCGCCGCCACAGAGCCAGATGCTGCCTGGCAGGGGCTGGCCCTCGTTAAACCTCTGCAGGAGCGGCAACAGACTGTCCAGCCAGATGGCAGCTTCGTGTTGGCACACAGTGGTCACCCGGCTGGCGATGGGTTCATCGAGCTGACCGGCCTGGTAGTTGAGTTTGGTCAGTTCAGCCCGGGCCGGGGTGAAGCGCAGGTGGTGAGCCAGGGCGCGGTCAAAGGCATCTCCCCCGCTGGGCAGGTGGCTGGTGGCGCTCAGGTGCCCCTCGCGCACCAGGAGCAGATTGGTGACCGCACCGCCCAGGTCAATGATCAGCCCATCCTCACGTCGGGCCGCGGCCAGGGCCAGCGGGCCAGCCAGGGCAGTTACGGTATCCCACCCCAGCCGGCGGCTCAGGCGACTCAGGGTTTGGGCCTGTACCTGGGGAATGAAAGCAAAGGCCAGGTCCAGCTCCAACTCGTGGCCCCGAAAATGCGTCACATCGCTGACCCGATGACCATCTATGGCGACGCTCAGTGGTTCCACCTGGACCAGTTCCAGCGGTCCACCGGCCTGCACCTGCGTCCAGGCCAGGCGCAAGGCCCGCTCGGCCAGGGTCTGTAGCTCTTCAAGGCGCACGCGCTCCTCTGGTCGGGGTCGTTTGGTCCTGGCCGGCACGAACACGGTGTGGAGCATGGTCCCGGTCAGCCCCAGGATGGCCCGGTCTGGCACCAGGCAAATGCCGCATGTGCGCGCAGTCATGTCCTCCGCTTCGCACAGGGCGATCTCGCAGAACATCGCCACCGCCGCCACATCGGCCACCCGGCCCCGGCGCAGGCCCCGTAATCGTTGCCGCCCCACGCCCCACACCTCACCTCGCTGGCCGTTGGTAGTCACGACCAGGGCCTTGACGTAGGTAGTTCCCAGGTCCAGGACGGTGAAGGCCGGCTGGTTATTGCTCACTGCGCCGGGTGCAGGTACGATATTAGACCTGCGCCGTCGTATCGGCATCACACTTCTCCGAGTGCAAGTTACTCACGGCATTTATTATACTTCACCTCCGAACCCCTGGCAAGCCAACACCTCTGACATCCGTGTATAACTTCTGTTAGGGAGGGGACAAGGGGGAGAAAGCCTTTCTGGGTTTTTGCGGCGGCGAAGCCGCCGCAAAAAAAACCTTCCAGGCATTCTTTCCCCTCCCCGAAGGGCCGCGAAATGGTGAGCGGGACAATGCCCTCATGCGTTTAATTACGCACAGATTTCAGAACACCTCCCCGATTCAGCTCATAGACCAGGCGCAGCCCATCCAGGGTCAGCCAGGGGGCTACGATCTGGATGACCGGCGTCTCCTGAGCGATGAGTTCAGCCAGGCCGCCGGTGCCGATGACCTTCATCTGCGGTCCCAGTTCCGCCCGAAAGCGGGCCACCATCCCCTCCACCAACCCCACGTAGCCGAAGAGCAGGCCGGACTGCATGGCCTGGACCGTGTTGCGGCCGATGGCCGATGGCGGCCGGGCGATCTCTACCCGGGGCAACTTGGCTGTGCGGGCAAAGAGCGCGTCGGCAGCAATGCCGATGCCGGGGGCGATGGCCCCACCCAGGTAATCACCCGCCGCAGAGATGGCATCAAAGGTGGTGGCAGTGCCGAAATCCACAACGCAGGCTGGGCCGCCATAGAGCTGATACGCGGCCACGGCGTCCACGATGCGGTCTGCGCCCACGGCGGCCGGCTCATCCAGGAGGAGCCGCACGCCGGTGTGCACGTCGGCGTTCACTACCAGCGGGTCGTGGTTCAGGTAGGTGCGGCAGACCTCGACCCAGCGGCCGGTGAGGGGCGGCACCACCGAGGCGATGGCGCTGCTGTCCACGTCCGCTGGCGATAGCCTGGCGTAGGCCAGCAGTCCCAGCAGTTGCAGGCCAAACTCGTCCGGCATCCGCTCGTGGTCCGTGGCCAGTCGCCAGCGCGGGCCGGGTTTCTCTCCCTGATACAACCCCAGGGTGATGTTGGTGTTGCCGATGTCAATACACAGCAGCATGGTCCATCCTCCCGTGGTCATTGTGCCCCGGCCAGGCCGGCATCCCGCATCCCCTCTGCGCCGATCTCGACCAGTTCGCCGGTGACAGTAAAGATCACCCGCTCGCAGATGTTCGTCACCCGGTCGGCGGTGCGCTCCAGGTTGTGGGCTACCCAGAGCAGGTGGTTGGCCTGATCTATGTTGCGGGGATCAGACATCACATAAGTCATCAGCTCCCGATAGATCTGATTGTAAAGCGCATCCACCTCATCGTCCTCGGCCGGGATAGACCGGGCCAGTTCTACATCCTGGCGGGCGAAGGCATCCAACGCCCGGTGCAGCATGTCGCGGGCCTTCTCGGCCATGCGCGGGATGTCAATGAGGGGTTTGATGAACGGCTGTTTGCCGATCATCAGGGTGATGGTGGCGATGCCCTTGGCATAGTCACCCATCCGTTCCAGTTCGGTGGAGATCTCGAGCACGGCGGCGATGACCCGCAGATCGCCGGCCATGGGTTGCTGGGTGGCGATCAGGATAAGGGCCGCCTGTTCGATCTCGAACCGTTTCTGATTGATGAACCGATCCCCGGCCACCAATCGTTCGGCGGCCTCCAGGTCCTGGCGTTTGAGGACGTTCACGGACTCGGTCAGGGCAGTTTCGACCATGCTGCCCAGGACCAGGATCTCGTCTTGCAAATGCTGCAACTCGCGTTCAAAAGCTTCGCGTACCATTTATTGACCTCCCCATGTCAAGTTATCTGCTTACCGGGTCCGGGTATAAAACACCGGCGTCAACGATTTTGCCGGGTCACGGCCCATTGGCCGGCCGCCACAGATAGGCCCAGCCGGCCCAATCCCCGGCCACCACCTCGTTCCGGCCGTCAAAGTCGGCGACGACGAGGGCGGGGACGCCGGCCGGGGCCGGGAGCCAAGTCAGGAGCATCAGGCTAATGCTTGCACAGCGTAACTGCTCAGCCCTCTGCGATCTGGGTACTCGGATTGTCACCCTGAGCGAAGCGAAGGGTCTCGTTTTCACACCAACGAGATTCTTCGTCGCAAAAAACGCTCCTCAGAATGA
>DAOTYG010000334.1:0-11490 GCA_034435155.1 Anaerolineae bacterium
GAGCGGGGGAGCAGGGGAGCGGAGGTATAAGAGGTGTCAACCCTGGAGATCTCCTACTTTGGCTTGCAAGCCTACCTGGGCACCACCAAGCACATGGGGGGCCTGGAGACCACCAAAGAGCTTGTCGAGATGTGCCACTTGGGCCGGGACACGGTTGTGCTGGACGTGGGCTGCGGCGTCGGGGCCACGGCCTGCTACCTGGCCAAGACCCACGGCTGCCAGGTGGTCGGCGTGGACGCCAACGAGGCCATGATCGCCCGGGCCCACGAGCGGGCGCAGGACGAGGGCGTGACCGACCGCGTGGAGTTCCGCGTCGCCGATGCGTGCGACCTGCCCTTCGAGGATGGGCAGTTTGACGTCGTGCTGGTAGAATCGGTGCTCACGTTCGTGGCCGATAAACAGCAGGCGATCCGCGAGTGCGCGCGCGTGACCCGGCCGGGCGGCTATGTGGGCCTGAACGAGCAATACTGGATCGAGCCGCCGCCCGCGCACGTGCTGGAACGGGTGCGGCACACCTTTGAAATCCAGCCGGGCATCCCCGTGCTGGAGGGCTGGACTGGCTTCCTGGCAAACGCCGGCCTGGTAGACGTCGCTGCGCGTCCTTATCACTTCGACGCCCGGCGCGAGGCCAGCCAGGTCAAACGCTATCGCTTCCGCGACATGTGGCGCATGGCCTATCGCTCGCTGTTCCTGTACGTCAAGAGCCGGGAGTTCCGCCAGTACATGGCCGAACGCAAGTACCTCCCGAAGGACCTGTTCGACTACCTGGGGTATGCCTTGTTCGTGGGCAAAGCCCCATCCTGAATCAGAGGAGCGAGGGAACGCATGAATCTCCTCCGCTCCTCTGCTCCCCTGCACCTCTGCTCGGAGCAAAGCCATGATCCTCAAGAACATCCTGCACCGCAAGGTCCGCAGCTTGCTCACCATCGCCGGCATTGGTCTGGGCGTGATGGTGGTGGTGGCGTTGGGCGGCATCGGTGAGGGGCTGGTGGCCGGCTACAGCGGCGTCGTCACTGGCTCCGGCCACGACCTGCTGCTCATCCAGGCCGACGCCTACGACATTACCACGAGCAATTTCGACGAGGACATTGCCGCGCAGGTCGTCACGGTCCCCGGCGTGCGCGAGACGGCTCGTATGTTGGTGAACTTTGTCTCCACCGAGGGCGTGCCCTACATCGTGGTCTTTGGCTACGACCCGGACGAGTACGCCATGGCGCATTTCAAGATCGTCGGGGGACAAACTCTGTCCGCCGGCGGGGGCCGGCGCGGCAAAGAGATCCTCCTGGGCCAATCGTTGGCCGGGCACCTGAAAAAGCAGGTGGGCGACACGATCCGGCTCTTCGAGAGCACCTACCACGTCGTGGGCATCTACGAGACCGGTGTGGGCCTGGAGGACGGCGGCGCGGTGCTGACCCTGGACGAGGCCCAACGGCTCTTCCAGAAGCCCCGCAAGGTCAGCGGCATCGGCGTCAAGGTGAAAAACATCGAAGAGCTAGAGATCGTCCAGGAGCGGATCCGCAAACGGTTCTCCAAAGTCTCGGTCTCGGCGGCCGGGGACTTTGCCAGCCAGCAGCAGGCGCTGGCCCTGGTCAAGGCCATGGCCTGGGCTATCTCCTTCCTGGCCGTGATCATCGGCGGGGTGGGGATGATGAACACCGTGCTGATGAGCGTCTTTGAGCGGACGCGGGAGATCGGTGTGCTGCGGGCGTTGGGCTGGCGGCGCGGCCGGGTGCTGCGGATGATCCTGGGCGAGTCGCTGATGTTGAGCGCGGTGGGCGGGCTGGTGGGCTTTGCCCTGGGCTATGGCATGATGATCCTGCTGGCCGAATCGCCGGCCACCGGCTCCCTGATCCAGGCCACGTTCTCGCCCGATTTGGTGGTGCAGACGTTGCTGGTCATCGGGGGGCTGGGGGTGCTGGCCGGGGCCTACCCGGCCTGGCGCGCCGCGCAGCTCACGCCCCTGGAGGCCCTGCGCTACGAGGGCGGCCAGGGTGATGGGTTCCGCCTGCCCTGCGGGGGGATGATCCTGCGCAGCCTGTTCCGCCGGCGCACGCGCACGCTTCTGACCCTGCTGGGCGTGGGGTTGGGCATCGCCACCATCGTGGCCCTGGGCGGCATCACCGAGGGGTTCATCGTCCAGTTCACCGACACGTTCAGCAAGGGCGGCACGGACCTGGTGGCCCGCGAGGCCGACATCGCCGATACCAGCCTCAGCACCATTGACGAGCGCATCGGGCAGCGCATCGCGGCCCTGCCCCAGGTGGCCGGCGTGAGCGGTATGACCTTTGGCGTGGTCAGCTCCCAGGAGCTGCCCATGTTCCTGGTCGTGGGCTATCACCCGCACGAGTACGCCATCCAGACACTCAGCGTCACAGAAGGACGCCGGCTGCAAGGTAGTCGGGAACTGATGATCAGTCGCAGCTCGGCCGATGCCCTCAAGAAGGGGGTGGGGGATCGCCTGCGGCTCATGGACAGCACGTTCCGCATCGTGGGCATCTACGAGGGCGGCGGCCCGTTCGAGACCGGCGGGGGCATCATCCCCCTGCGCGACGCCCAGGCCATCTTTGGCCGGCCGCGTCAGGTGACCATGTACATGATCCGGCTGCGCGACCCGGCCCAGGCCGAGGTCGTCATCGCCGAGATCGAGCGACGTTTCCCCAAGCTCTCGGTATCCAAGACCGCCGAGTTCGTGGAAAAGATGCCCGACATGCAGAACATGAACGAGATGATGGGGGCCATCTATTTCCTGGCGATCCTGGTGGGCGGGGTGGGGATGATGAATACGGTGCTGATGAGTGTGTTCGAGCGGACGCGGGAGATCGGGACGCTGCGGGCGCTGGGGTGGCGGCGGCGGCGGGTGCTGTGGATGATCCTGCAGGAGGCGGTGCTGCTGGCGTTGTGCAGCGGCGCGGCCGGCGTGCTGCTGGGGATGGGGCTGGCCTGGCTGGCCGGTCGCGCGCCCCTGTTGGGCAGCTTTCTCCAGCCGACCTACACGGCGGAGCTATTCACACAGGTGGGCGTGGTGGCCCTGGTACTGGGGGTGATCGCCGGCCTGTATCCGGCCTGGTGGGCGTCGAATCTGAATCCATTGGAGGCATTGCGGTATGAGTGAGCGGAGGAGCAGGGGGGCAAGGGAGCGGAGGAGCAGGGGTGCAAGGGAGCGGAGGAGCAGAGGGGGCAAAGGAGCGGGGGAGCAAGGGAGGAAATGCTCCTCCGCTCCTCATCCCCTCCGCTCCTCATCCCCTCCGCTCCTCACCTCTTTCGCTCCTCCGCTCGGTTGTCGAGCAACCACGGGGATGGGTTGGCGATCATCTTGACGAGCTTGCCCAGGATGTTGTCGTAGGTCTGGTATAGCTCCGCTTCCACTGCTTCCGTCCAATAGCCACACGCCAGCGCGAAGCGAATCCACGTCTGCGTTTCGGCTGCCTCCATCTCCGCATCGCTCAACTTGCTCACGAAAGCAGCGTGGTAGCGCCGTTTGCGCCATGCTTCAGCGATATTGCTGCATACGGAGCGCGACGAGCGTCGAATCTGGTCCGTCAGCGAATACGTCTCTTCGCGCGGGAACCGCTTTGACAACTCGAAGATGCGCATCGCCGCCTCAAACGCCATCCGATACACTTCCAACTCCTCATGGCTCTGGATCATCTTTTCACCTCCACATCTCCTCTGCTCCTCCGCCCCGCCGCACCTCTGCTCCTCACCCCGGCGGCCCGGCCTCCAGCCGGAACCCGTGCCCGCGCACGGTGGTGATGAACTCGCGGTCGCTGTATTCCGCCAGGCGGTCCCGCAGGCGGCGCACCAGGGCATCCACGGCCTGCTCGGTCACGCCTTCTTTTACCACGCCGGGCCAGACGGTTTCCACCACGCTGTCGCGGCTGCACACCTTGCCGGCGTTCTCGTAGAGCAGGTGGAGCAACCGGTACTGGGCGGCGGACAGGGGCGGATCGAGTTCCTGGCCCTCCACCCAGACCCGGCGGCTTGCCGGGTCCAATCGTAACCCCGGTACGCGCTCCAGGGTTAACCGGACCGGCGCGGTGGCCTCGCTATCCACGAACAACAGCCTCAGGCTCAAGGCGATCTGGACCTCGTCACCGTCTTGGAGGGGGCGGGGGTTGGTTAAAAGCTGCCCGTTCACGAACGTACCGTTCTTGCTTCCCAGGTCCTCAATGATGTACTCCCCGTTCGTGCGGCGGATGCGCGCGTGCAGGCGCGAGACCTGTCGGTCGTTCAGGCGTACCGTCGCTGCCTCCCCCCGGCCGATCACTATCTCCGGCTGGTCGAGTGACCATTCTTGACGCTGCTCCTCAGTCCCAATCAACACCAATATAGCAGCTTCTCTACCGGCCATGTGTTCCTCCCTCAGCGAATCTACGAGATGGACGAATCTACGAATGACACCCCGTTCGTCCATTCGTCCATTCGTTTGCCCTTGACAGTTGACCATGGATCGGCTAGACTTTTGTTGAACGTGAACGCAGGCAGGGGGAGCCTCCGTGGAGCAGTTGTTGCCGCCGGGAACGATCTTGCGATCCCGGTATAAAGTCGTGGCCCTGGTAGGGCAAGGCGGCATGGGCGCGGTCTACCAGGCCGAGGACCTGCGGCTGGAAGGGCGTCAATGTGCCCTCAAGGAAGTGCAGCCGTTGCCCGGCGCCACGGCCCGCGCCCTGGCCCAGGCCCAGGAGCAATTCCGCAAGGAAGCCAGTACCCTGGCCCGGCTGGACCACCCCAACCTGCCCAAGGTCTCTGACTATTTTTCCGAGGCGGGCCGGGACTATTTGATCATGGACTTTGTGGCTGGCCAGGACTTGAAAGCCCTGGTGGACGAGGCCCACGCCAAAGGTCGCTTTCTGCCGGAACAGCGCGTGCTGAGCTGGATCAGCCAGGTCTGCGATGCCGTATCCTATCTGCATGGCCAGGAGCCACCGATCCTGCACCGGGACATCAAGCCCGCTAATATCCGGCTCACGCCCCAGGGATTCATCAAGCTGGTGGACTTTGGTCTGGTCAAACCCCTGGATGAGGATGATCCCAACACGATCTCGGTGATGCGCGGCCTGGGCACGTTGCCCTACACCCCCCTGGAACAATACAGCGGCACTGGCGGACACACCGATGTCCGTTCCGACATCTACTCGTTGGGAGCCACCCTCTACCACCTGCTCACCGGCCGCCGCCCGGCCAACGCTCAGGAACGGTTCCTCGACCCCCGCGCCCTCACCCCGCCGCGCGAGCTTAACCCGGCCATCTCCGCCCGCACGGAAGACTGCATCCTCTGGGCCATGGCCATGCACCCGGACCAGCGTCCGGCTTCGGTGGAAGTCTGGCGGCGAGCCTTGTTTTCCACCGAAGAACGCGCCAGTTTCCCCTCCGTTATGCCCCTAAACCAGGGGGAGCCATCTTTCAGCCAGGCCCTCCAGGCCAATGGGCGGTTGATCATCCTGGTGTTGGTACTCACCGTGGCTGCCGTCGCGGTCACCGTGAGCGGTATCCAGGTACAGCCGGCTGCCATACCGAGTCCTACCCCCACCGCTACCCAGTTCCCCACGCGCCCCATACCCTCTGTGGCCCCGTAATGGCGATTGGCGATTAGCCTGCGGCTAAGTGCGGTGTCGCTGCCCGGTCACCCGTTCCCAGAACAGCGGCCCCAGGGCCAGCAGGCCACAGAGGAACACGACGACTGGCGCCTCCCAGCGGTCACTCAAGAGTGTGGTGAGGGTATCGCGCAGCCAGGGCAGTTGGCCGGGCCGCAGCAAACCTATCGCATACAGGATGTAGCCGCCCAGCCCCCAGGCCAGAGCCAGGAGCACAAAACGAACCCGGGCATTGAGTAGGCGCACATGCCCCCGACACAGCAGGTAAGATACCGCCCCGGCCAGGATCAGGCTGAGGGTCGCCAACAGCAGGTCGGCCCCGTCGGCCGGGCGCGCCTGGCGGGGCAAGGGGGTGCTGGGCACGGTGCTGGTGGGGGTGCTGGCAGGTGATGGTGCTGGCGTGACCGTGGTGGTCAGCACCGAGGTGGGGGCCGGGGTAGGCGTGGGCCGGTAAACGGTGACGACCAGCTCCTCTGAATTGGTGGCCGCGCCGCTGACGGCGGTGATGGACAGGCGACCCTCGTGTCCGGCCAGGAAGGTGGCTCCCACTACGCCGTCCTGGGTCGTACCGACCTGCGGCGACAGGAAGATGTTATCGTCCGGGTAGGCCAGGCTGAACACGACTCGCGTCCCGTCTGGCACCGGGTGGCCGTTGCGGTCCAGGATGACCCCGGTTCGCACTTTGATGGTATCGTTCAGCAGGACACTCTGGCCACTCTGCGGTTCCACCAGGGTGAGCCGGATCGTCTGCCTGGGGTCTGGCTCCACCTGCACGTTCAGGTCGTAATGGATGCTATCCACATCCACCGGCGACGCGCCCGGCGGGGTGAACTCACCGAACAAGGCCCGGGCCGAGGCTTCGATGAACGGTTGGGTCTTGCTATAGACGCCAAAGAACGCGCTGAGCTTGCTGATCTCCGTGGCATCCAGATAATACGGCGCGCTGTAGGCGATGGCGACGACACGCTTGCCCTGCAACAGATTAGAGTGTTCGCCCAGGAGATTCTTGACCGCCTGAGAGCTGGGCACGCCCGCCGGGTCCACGTCCAGCATGGCCAGGATCACCCAGTCGGCCCGGGCCAACAGGTTATCCATGGCTGACTTTTCTTCCGCTGTGGCGAGCTTGTCATCCAGATAGAGTTGCAGGTGGGCAAAGCTCACGCTGTTGATGCGGGCCGGGTCCACCTGGCCTGTGGCGGCCGGACCATAGAATTGCAAGAGGGTATCTTGCACCGCCGTCAGGGACAATGGCTCGAAGGGCAAACAATCGTCTTCAAGACATTCCCGCACCTGGCGGGCATCGGTGAAGATGAGGATGTCATCTTCCTTGCTGGGCGGGTTGGGCAGGCGGGCCTTTAACTCCTCCAGCCGGGGGTAGATCAGGGTGATGGCCTGGCGGGCGATGCCATAGACCTCGCCCCGGCTGCGACCTACGCGCCCGGTGGCCAGGCTGGCATCTACCTGCACCGAGGCAAGGGAGGGATCCGGGTAGAGCTTGAGCTTGAGCCGCAGGATGCGCCGTACCGATTCGTCCACCCGGGTTTTGAATGCCGGGTCCGCCTTGTACTCCTCGCGGAAATAGGTGATGACCTCCTGGATGTTCTTCAGTTGCTCGCTCCAGTTCCTGGTCAGGCCGAACTCGGCCAGGAACAAGACATCGTTGCCGGCCAGGAACGCCTCTTTGGCGATCTGTTTGTGCGGGAAACTCTTCTCCGTGGGGTCATAATACCGCCGCACGGCCCGCACCCCCAGGGCATCGCTCACGATAATGCCTTGCCTGCGCCAGTTGGCGAACTCGGGCAAGGCCATGAGGGTTTTCATGCCTTCCGGGTCAAAGCTGATGGGCCGGGTGAGCTGGCTCACATTGCCCTGAAAGACCCGATAGCGGATATGGGAGGACATGAGGGCGTCGGTAGTGGAGTGGGAATCACCCCCGGTCACGGCGAAAAAGGGCACCAGCTCCACTTCGCGCAGCTCGGCCAGGGACTTTTCCACCGTGGCAACCTCTTCGTCCGGGCTACGGTCACTGCCGCCGTGACCGGGGAAGTGCTTGGTCACGGTGGCCACCCGGCCGCCCGACCCCCAATGCACGCCCTGGATATAGGCCCGTCCCAGTTTGCCCACCCAACGCGCTTCACCGCCAAAGGTGCGTGTGCCCATGTCCCCGCGCAGGCCCGGCCGGGGGCGCTCCAGCACATCTACCGACGGACCCAGGAGCATGTTCACGCCCAAAGCCCGCAGCTCCTGGCCCACGATCTCCCCCACCAACTCGGCATTGGCCTCGTTCCAGGTGGCACCCAGGGCCATATTGTTCGGCAAGGGGGTCATGCCGCCCCGAATGTGCGTGTAGGGATACCCGTCGCCTTCGTGGTCCACGGCGATGAACAACGGCACGTAGACGCCGGTGTCGCGGCTGGCAGCCTCGGCCAGGGCTTGCAGGCTGCCGGTCATGCTTGCCACCTGGCGCGGGGTATCGGCACCGTTGAGAAAATTGCGGCTGCTGGACTGGAGCATTACCCCGCCGACCTTGTATTTCTGGATCAGTTGCCCCACGTCGGATCTGGCACTGACGTCACTGCCGGGGAAGGTGACCAGGAAGAGCTGGCCGACCTTTTCCTCCACGGTCAGTTGGGCCATGAGTTGCTCCACCCGATCCCCCTGGCCCACGGCAGCCGGCGGGATGAGGGAGAACACGAGCAACAGGACGAGGGCCAGAAACAATAATGGATGAGGTTTCCCCAGGCGGTACATAGTCTGTCATCCTGATGATCCCCGCCACGGGACGAGGGTGATGGGGAGGCCGTTAGAACGTAACTATCCTGAACCTTTCCACAGTTGTGACTGCTATTGAGCTGCGGGATGGTAGACAGCTACAATGATACACCAAAAGCCCCCGCCTGGCAAGCGATGACCTGACATCCGTGCGTAATTAAACGCATGAGGGCCCTACCCCACTCCCCACTTCGTCGCCACTACGCGATGCGGGGAGGGGAAAGGCTGCCTGGTAGGGGGTTTTTGCGGCGGCGAAGCCGCCGCAAAAACCCCCAGAAAGGCTTTCTCCCTCCTTGTTCCCTCCCTGACAGAAGTTATGCACGGATGTCAGGCGATGACGGCTTGACAAAACGGGGGCAATTGCGTATCATGCGGCGCGAGGGAGCCTGACCCCCGGTCGGGGCACTCCTCATTATCCCTGCCGCAGAGGTACGTTATGGGCTTTGGACCTGGACCTGGCCACATGCGCCAATTGGCGAGCCTGGATGAATCCCGGGCTGCTGATGCGACCGGCACTTTGCTGCGGCTGGCCGGCTACCTGCGCCCCTACCTGGCCCAGGTGCTCGCCGTCCTGGCGCTGGTGGTGTTGACCACCCTTCTGCAACTGGCCGGGCCATATCTCATCGGCCTGGCGATTGACCAGTTCATCGCCCGGCAGGACGCGCCGGGCCTGACGTGGACCATGCTGCTCTTGCTGGGCACTTACCTGTTGAGCTGGGGCAGTAGCGCCGCGCAGTTCTACCTGATGGCCGTGGTGAGCCAGAACGTCCTCTATGCCCTGCGCACCCAGATCTTCCACCAGGTGCAGACCCTCAGCCTGCGCTTTTTCGCCGGGCGCGAGTCCGGGGACCTGATGAGCCGCCTGGTGAACGACGTGGACGTGCTCAACCAGGTGCTCAACGCCGGCATTATCCGCATCCTGGGCGACGTGCTCATCCTGGTGGGGATCGTGCTGGCGATGCTGGCCCTCAACTGGCGGCTGGCCCTGGCGAGCTTTACCGTGCTGCCTCTCATGGTCATCGCCACCCGCTTTTTCAGCCAGCGCGCGCTGCGCGCCTTCCGCCGTACCCGCGAGACCATCGGGGCCGTGAGCGCGGAGTTGCAGGAGAACCTCGCCGCCATCCGCGAGGTGCAGGCCTTTGCCCGCGAGGACGAGAACCGGGCCCGCTTCGCTCAGCTCTCCGCCGCCAACCGCGACGCCAACGTCCAGGCCGTGGGCATCACCTCGGCCTTCAGCCCTACCCTGGATGTGTTGAGCACGGTGGCGATGGCCATTGTGGTCGGGGTGGGTGGCTATCTGGTGCTGAATGACCTGGCAACCGTGGGCGTCATCGTGGCCTTTATCACCTACGTGCGCCGGTTCTACGAGCCGATCCGCAGCCTGGCCCAACTCTACACCCAGTTCCAGTCGGCCATCGCCGCTGCCGAACGCATCTTTGAGCTGGTGGATACGCAGCCGGACCTGCTGGACGCGCCGGACGCCGTAGTGATGCCACCCATCCGGGGCCGGGTCGAGTTCGACCACGTGAGCTTCTGGTACCAGGAGGGGACACCGGTGCTTCAGGACGTGAGCCTGGTCGCCGAGCCGGGCCAGACGGTCGCCATTGTCGGGCCGACGGGGACCGGCAAGACCACGCTGGTCAACCTCATCGGCCGCTTTTACGATGTGACCGAGGGGGCGGTGCGCATTGACGGCTACGACGTGCGCCGGGTTCAGGCGGCCAGCCTGCGCCGGCAGATGGGGATCGTGCTGCAAGATACGTTCCTGTTCGCCGCGACGGTGCGGGAGAACATCCGCTATGGGCGTTTGGATGCCACCGACGAGGAGGTGGAGGCCGCAGCCCGGCTGGTGAATGCCCACCAGTTCATCGAGCGGTTGCCAGCGGGCTATGACACCGCGCTTACGGAACGCGGCGCGAACCTGAGCCAGGGCCAGCGGCAGCTCATCGCCTTTGCCCGGGCCATCCTGGCCGACCCGCGCATCCTCATCCTGGACGAGGCCACCTCCAGCGTGGATACCCGCACGGAGATGCTCATCCAGCAGGCGCTGGCCCGGCTGTTGGCGGGCCGTACCAGCTTTGTGATCGCCCACCGGCTCTCCACCATCCGCAACGCGGATCAGGTGCTCATGCTGGTGGAGGGGCGTATCGTGGAGCGCGGCCGCCACGACGAACTGATGGCGGCCCGGGGGCCGTATCACGACATGTACATGAGCCAGTTCCGGCGCCAGGAAGGCAGCGCAGGGGGAGCGCGCGCGTAACTTCCCATCTTCCCGCAGGTTAGAACCCTGCGGGAGGGTTCAGGATGGGCGGTTACGATGGTCCAAGATGATCGCCATCACACCACCAACATCGCCATAGTGATTGGGAACAGGCCCAGCCGGTCGCCGGGGCGTAGCGCCACCTGACACGGTTGGCCGGCGTCTAACACGCTTTCTCCAGCGGTCATGTAGCGCAACCAGGGGGCCATGCTGTTCCGTGTCGCCAGCAAGCGGCCGTTCAGAAAGATATTCCCCACCTGATCCTCCGCCACCTGCAGCTGCCGCAGCACATCAGCCACGGTCTCCACATCGGTCAACCGTATCACACTCTGGCCGATGGGCCGTGGATCCGGGGCCAACCGCCGCAGTTCGCCATATAGATATACCTCGATCATGGTCTCCTCCTCAAATAGTGCTTTGGCGGGGTCTGCGACCCCGCCGCCAACGCGGGGTGGCACACCCGGCGTGAGCACAAGTCTCCTCCTCAAATAGTGCTCCGGCGGGGTCTGCGACCCCGCCGCCAACGCGGCACCGCCCCCTGCTTCACGCTTCTGGGCGGGTGATATGGCAGCCGGGCTTAGCTACCTGGCCTGATCATAGCCCCTGTCCGGCAACCTGGCTGTGACTTTGATCACATCGTGTTACCGCCACCATCCTTGACTAAGCCCCCCAAAGCCAGTATAATCCCCTGGCCCCTCAACAACCGGCGTGTGAAGGATCACCAGGCCCAGCACGTACCATACGTAAAAAGAAGGTAACTGCCTACCCTCCCGCAGGTTTGGGCGCAATGACCAGACCAGAGCGCGCCCAGATGACCGGCTGCATCGTTCGCCAGCCCCTTTCTAACCTGCGGGAGGGTTCAGG
>DAOTYG010000335.1:0-5502 GCA_034435155.1 Anaerolineae bacterium
CGGCCGCGCGCAGGGTCACGCGGTCATCTATGACCTCCACCGCCCCGTTCAGGAAGGGCCGCGCAATCTCGATGAACCCGGGATGCCCCGCGACCACCTCCACGCTCCGCAAGACATCCTGGGCCTCTGGCGTGACCTGGCTGCGCGTGTGCCCGATGCTCAGGGCGTAGATCTTCCCTCTGGACATCATAGAGCTTCCTTCTCTGTTTTCACGATCTGCCCCAGCTCCAACAGGATGCCGAGGGCAAAGTCGGCGTCGAGCAATTTCAGGGCCAGGGCCGCCTTGCCGAGGGATTGCGTCAAGCTCGACAGGCTCGCCAGATACGCCATGTGCGCCATCTGCAATCCTCGCGAGACGGCATCGCAAAAAGTCATCAGCCCCAACGGGCACAGGGCGTCCCGGCCTGATTCTTGATTAAACCGATAAAAGTCCTCACAACTCGCCGCACCGCAAACGCCGCAATCCACACCGTCCGGTCGGTTCGTCTGTTTGAATCCCACAATCAATATCGCCGCGCTTTTCTCGGCGCGTGGTTTTATGGTCACCAGGCATTTCTGCCAATACGGAGGGAATGCCTCCTGTTGGACCAACTGCGTAAAATCGTTGACAAACTGCCTGCTATCCTCGCCGGACAGAAACAACGCAGTGAGACGGTAATTCAACTGCGGCCCGGCCAGGATCGCGCCCATCATCTGGAGGGCCGTGTTCCAGGCGATGGTTTGTTCGAGTTCGGGGGTGTTCAGGCTGACTTTCATGATGTTCCTTGCTTTGGCTCATCTTCTGGAATCGAGGCTTTAGCCGGTCACTTGCATTAGCGAGAGAAACCGGCTGAAGCCTCGATTCCGGTCGCCCCTGGAATTGCCTTGCCAGCCGCGAAGGCATCGTCCAAACGGCAGCGGACGTCCGGCCCCAGCGGGTCGCCGAGGAAAGCCTCGGCCCTGGCTCTGCATCCACTACAGGCATATTTGAGGTTGCAGGTGCCGCACCTGCCCTTCAACCTGGTCCTGTCTCGATAGAGGTCGAGCTGGTCCGAATCGAACCAGATCTCCTCCAGGCTACGCCGGCGGATATTCTCGGTCGTAGGCGGCAGGAATGGGCAGGCCCTGATCGTGCCATCGGCGCCCACGGTCAACTCGGTCAGGCCGGCGCCGCATTTGCTCATCAACAAAGGGCCGCGCTCGCTATCCGGCGGGGCCGGCTTGCTGCCCACTCCAGCCCAGACCAATTTGATCGGGCGCCCTCGATGTTCTGCCCGTTTATCCTCCATCATCTGACCCAGGCGCTCGAATTCCTCTTGCGACATACATAAATCCCGAATGGCCTGGCCGCGGCCAGAAGGTTGGAGGTCATTGACGGCAAATCTGGCAGCGCCCAGCTCCACGGCCAGGTCCACAATCTCGCCGAGCTGATGCAGGTTATGTTTGGCAACAACGGTAAAGATGGCAAAAGGCACGCCATGCCTGGCCAGGTTATGGATTCCCTGAAGCGTCCGGGCAAAGGCCCCTGGCACCCCCCGGAATTTGTCGTGCACCTCACCGATCCCATCCACGCTGACGGCGACATCGTGCAGCTCCAGAGCAGCAATCCGGCTGGCGATGGCTTCATCTATGCGGATAGCATTGGTGGTCAGGGTAATGCGCAATCCCTTCGCAATCGCGTACTCCATCACCGCAAAGAGGTCCTGGCGCAAGAGAGGCTCGCCGCCCAGGATGCCCAGGTTGTGCACGCCCAGACCGACGCACGCGTCAACCAATCCCAATGCCTCCGCCGTGCTCAATTCCTGATCCATGCTCTTGCCGGCGTCCACAAGGCAGTGCTGGCATCTCAGATTGCAGCAATGGGTGACCTCCCACTTGACCGTCGTTGGCATGATCAGGGGGTAATGCAATCCCCATTTGCCGATCACCCTGGATACATGCCGGATGGAGGCCCGCAATGGAGATGATTGCAGGATGGCTGTAAGTTCCTCGCGGGGCGAACCGAGCAGCTCCCAGAAGCGCAGTAGTGTGGCGGCGAGTTCCTCTTGTTCGCTCGAACAGGTCGCACAGTGGTTCCCAGCCGCTTGCTCGAAGATTCTCTGCAGAGCCATGTGCATCCTGGACGCACCACAGGAGGGACAGTCGCCCGCCAGGTCGCCCAGTTTTGCCCTGAACTGGAGGTCGTTGATCTGTTCAAGAGCGTCTGCGATTGCCTTGTGTTCCACTTGCATACGGTCTTTTCCTGTTTGGGGACACCCCCCACCCATGATCGGGTCAGATGCCCATACTGCGCCTCACACTGCGGTAGATCAGGAGTCGGCGCGACCCCGGGCTTTACCCATCCGCAACAGTATCTACCTACCTCCTACCCTCCCGCAGGTTAGAAAGTGGCTGGCAGGAGGGCAAGCAGCTCATTGCGGCGCACTCCAGTGCGGAGATTGCGCCCAAACCTGTGGGAGGGTGGGCAGTTACCCGCAACAAAGGTCCACTGCATTGTTCCCCGAAGAACCGTTTCAGATCCCTGACGGCAGAAAGAATGAGACGACTTGTTGGGAGAGCTTTCCTCTGCCGTGGTTTACCCAGCTACCCATTTTTGGTGTCTACGCAGCGCCGGAAGCATTCGCCGGCCCTTCATCCTGCGCAGAAACCTGGGGCACCCCCTATACGTCCACGCAGTGGAGGTCCGACGCATCCACGCAGTGGAGATCCGACGCATCCACACAGTGGAGGTCCGACGCATCCACACAGTGCAGGTCCGACGCATCCACGCAGTGCAGGTCCGACGCATCCACGCAGTGCAGGTCCGACGCATCCACGCAGTGGAGATCCGACGCATCCACACAGTGCAGGTCCGAAGCGTCCACGCAGTGGAGATCCGAAGCGTCTGCCGAGCGGGCCAGCCTGCTCAAGACCTTCAACGCTGTGCTTGCCATCATTACACCTCCTTTCTTTCTTGATTACGGTTCTTCAGGGAACAACGAAGTGGACCTGAACCCCCATGGCGTCTCAAGACGGAGTCTTCCGTGGCCTGTCGGGCCAGTTCCGTCGTCGTAGCCGGGATAGCAGAGACCGGTGAAGCCCGCGCTTTTTCGTGCCCTGATCGTGGTAATGGTAATGGTAATAGTAGTAGTAACCGTCCCGCCCGTTGGCCACTTTGTTCAACACCACGCCGATCACGTTCGCCCCGACCTGGCGGAGGCTCTCGATGGCCTGTCGCGCGGCGCCGCGCCGCGTGTTTCCAGAATCCACCAGCAGCAGCACGCCGTCTACCTCACGCGCCAACACGGCCGCGTCGGTGACCGGCAGCAGGGGGGGGCTATCCAGCAACACAACATCCGCCTGCTGCGACAACAGGTCCAACAACTCCCGCATGCGTCGCGAGCCGAGCAGTTCGGCCGGGTTAGGCGGCAACTCGCCGGCCGGGAGCACTTTCAGGCCTTCTTGCTGCACAGGTTGCAGTCTACCGTCCGGACTTCCATCCAGCAGCGCTCCGGTAAGTCCGTCTTGGGGGCGGAGTCCAAAGATTTCGTGCATCCGTGGCCGACGCAGGTCGGCATCCACGATAATGACCTTCAAGCCAGCCTGCGCCATGGATACGGCCAGATTTGATGCCGTGAGAGACTTGCCTTCTACAGCATCAGCGCTGGTGATCAAGAGCGTCTTGATCGGCCTGTCAACGCTCGCAAAGCGTATATTGGTTCGCAATCTCCGGAATGCCTCAGACATTGGCGAAAGCGGATGAGAAAGCGTGACCAATTCCTCGTTCCGATTTTCCAATCTCCCCACTGCTCCCAGAGTTCCCATGCCCAATAACCGGCTAACGTCATCGGGTGTTTTGATCGTGTCGTCCAGGTAATCGATCAGGAAGACCATTCCCAGCACCAACACAGCCGCTGCCAATCCTGCCGATAGCGCATTCCTCGCTGTGGGCGGCTCTTTCTGCCTGGCCGGTTCCTGGGCTCGACGCAAGATCACGATATTATCTGCGGAGCGGGCCGCCAGGCGCATCTGCTCATAGCTCTGGAGTAAACTGGCGTAGGAGTTGCGATATCCGGCCAGGTCCGTTTGCAGGCGGGCCAGTTCGGCCTGTTCCTCACTCGCCGCCGGCGTCCCCAAAGCGTCAATCGCCGCCTGCGTCTCCCCCATCAACGCCGTCATCTCATCCATCTGCTCCCGCACGTTGTTCAGCGAATCCGCATAGCGCGCATCCTGCAGCGCCTGGTTCTGCTCGATGAGCGCATCGGCGATGCCGTTGGCGATTCGCGGCGCCCGATACGGGTCCGAGTCCTCCACACTCACGCGAATCAGTCGAGTGTTGGGTACCAATTCGACGCTCACCATGCCGGCGACCTCGCCTGGGGTCATCTCCAGCCCAAGTCGCCCGATCACGGTCTGAACGATCATTTCCTCTTTGGCAATTTCCGCATACGTGCGCGCCTGCCGTTCACTGGCAAGGACATCCGTATAGTCGCTTGCGCCGGCAGAAGGCGACTGTTGAATCATCAGAGTCACAGCAGCCTGGTAGACAGGGGGCAGGTGAGAAGTCACCACAAATACGATCACGGCCGCGAGTAAGGCGCAACTCACAATCGCCCATAGCCAATGGCGGATTAACGCCCAAAGCTGTCGAAGATCTAGCTCGCTTTCCATAGTACTCCTTGGATATTGTCAACAAGATCATGCTCTATGCAGGATTCCGCCAGGCTCATTCTCTGCCTTCCATAGACCGGCGGCTGTAAGGGATCGCTCCATCGTCGTCTCTTTTCCTGATTTCGCCTTGCACAAATCGCTTGACCAACTGTGCCAAGTCGGCCGTGTCCGCCACCGCCATCTGAGAGCCGGAAAGCACGGTCAGCACGCTGCGGGCCGTGTCCACCCCAAGCACCAGGAAGCCAGGCCGGGCACCAAAGTGCGCCACGGCGCGGGCGGCGTTCGCATCGCTCAGGTCTACGATGACCACGTCGGGGGTAAGACTCTGGAAGTCTGAGAGATTTCCCAGGTCTGCGCAGGCCACGTCCAGCCCTTCGACCCCCTGCAAAGAGGCCATCAGCCCTGCAATGAGGATGGAATTGCCGTACAGGAGGATTCTTTTCATCGGCGAGCCTCAGGTACCCGAGGTCATCCAAGCCTGCGGTTCGGAGATCTCGGAGGTCTTGTCAACCATCACGAATCAGATTGGCCGGAGCCACTGCTTTTTCCTGGCTCACAGCCCCGTCGCCGGGGGGCATCGTGGGCGAGATCGAGATGCCAGAGCACCTCCCCACCGCATGGGCCGTCCCTGGGAACGGGGACCAGGAGCACAGGTGGCCAGCAACTATCAACCAGTATATCAGAAAGCGGGACGCCTGTCACTGTACTTAAGTACAGTAAAAGTACAGTTGTGAGAGACAGGATGCAGGGGGCAGGAGGCAGGGGGAAAAAGGCACGTTCGGTCTCCCCTCGCAGTGCGTGAACAGCGAAGAAAAGCCGCCTGTGGTGTCGTTGTAGGGGGGGGCATGGTCGCCCCGTTGCTCGGCAGGGGTC
>DAOTYG010000336.1:0-5843 GCA_034435155.1 Anaerolineae bacterium
GAAGTACTTCAGCAGCCACACCGCGCTCAGTTCGTCATCAAATAAGTCGACAATTGGGAAGTCCATACAGAGAATTATACCATATCCTTAGCACTTGTTCTAGACATGAGCCACATATATTATGCAAGGGAGGTAAAATCATGGACTTTGCACTGACTGAAGAGCACCAGATGGTACGGAAAATGGCCCGTGAGTTCGCGGAGCGGGAGATTTTGCCCTATATCCAGGAAAACGACCGGGCCCATCGTTTCGACTCGACCCTGTTGCCCAAGATGGGGGAGAAGGGGTTCCTGGGCATCTGCATCCCCACGCGCTATGGCGGGGCCGGGATGGACTATATCTCCCTGGCCCTGGTCTGCGAGGAACTGGAGCGCGCCGATACCTCGGCCCGGGTGATCATGAGCGTTCACGTGGGGCTGAACAGTCTGGCGTTGCTCCAGTGGGGGACGGAGGAGCAGAAACAAAAGTACCTGGTGCCCCAGGCCCAGGGGAAAAAGATCGCTGGCTATGGCCTCACCGAGCCGGGGGCCGGCACCGACGCGGCGGCCATCCGGGCCACTGCCCGCAAGGAAGGCGACGTCTACATCCTCAATGGCGAAAAGACCTGGATCAGCCTGGCGGACGTGGCCGATAACTTCCTGGTCTTTGCCCGTACCGGGCGCACCGGCACTCACCAGGACATCAGCGCCTTCATCATCGAGCGCACCTTCCCCGGCGTGAGCACCCGGCCCATCCACGGCAAGTTGGGGGTGCGGGCCGGCGACACCGGCTCCATCATCATGGAGGACGTGCCCGTGCCAGCCGAGAACCTGTTGGGCTACGAGGGCGAGGGCTTCAAGATCGCCATGAGCGCGTTGGACAACGGCCGCTACACCGTGGCCGCCGGGGCGGTGGGTCTGATCCAGGCCTGTATTGACGCCTGCGTCAAATATGCCAACGAGCGCCAGACCTTCGGCGTGCCCATCGGCCAGCACCAGCTCGTCCAGCGTATGATCTCCCGGATGGTGCAGCGCGCCGAGGCCGGCCGCTTGCTGGTCTGGCGGGCCGGCTGGCTCAAGAACCAGGGTATCCGCAACACCCGCGAGACCGCCCTGGCCAAGTGGTACGCTTGCGATGCCTCCTTCGATTCCGCTGCCGATGCGGTGCAGATCCATGGGGCCTATGGCTACAGCGACGAGTACCCGGTGGAACGGTTCCTGCGCAACTCCAAAGGCGCCGTCATCTACGAGGGTACCCGCGAGATACAGGAACTCATCCAGGCGCAGTATGTGTTGGGCTACCGCCAGGACAGGCCCCTGCGCTGCGAACTGCCGGCCTACGACCCGGACAACTGGTAGACGTGCCCGGCAGCGATGGCCATGGACCAGAATCACGCCAAGATTCGCCTGGAACACGTGAGCTACGCTTATAGCGGCCGGCCGGCCCTGCGCGACGTGTCGCTGGACGTGCCGGCCCAGGCGATCACCGTGATCTTTGGCCCGGCCGGCGGAGGCAAGACCACCCTGCTGCGCCTCATCAACCGGCTGAATGACCTGGTGGAAGACACCCAGATGTCCGGGCGGGTATTGCTGGACGGGAAGGATGTCTATGCCCCGGACGCGGATGTCATCGCCCTGCGTCGTCGGGTGGGGATGGTCTTTGCCCTGCCCCTGCCCCTCCCCGGCACCATCCGCGAGAACGTGGAATATGGCCCCCGTCGGGCCGGCCTGCGGGACCGGGACCGCCTGGCCGAGATCGTGGAGCGTAGCCTGATCCAGGCTGCCCTGTGGGAGGAGGTCAAGGATCGGCTGGATAGCCCGGCTATGGCCCTCTCCGGCGGCCAGCAACAGCGGTTGTGTATCGCCCGCAGCCTGGCCCTGGAGCCGGAGGTCTTGCTCCTGGACGAGCCGACCTCCGGCCTGGACCCCATCTCCACCGGCATCGTCGAAGAGTCCTTGTATCGGTTGCGGCAGCAATACACCATCGTCATCGTGCCGCACAGCATCCAACAGGCGGCCCGCGTGGCTGATTACGCGGCCTTTTTCCTGCAAGGGGAGCTGATCGAAGCCCAGCCGGGCCGCCTGCTCTTTACCACGCCACATGACCGACGGACCGAGGATTATATCACCGGCCGGTTCGGTTGAGGCCCCGGAGCTAACGAGTTCGATGAGCAAGATCCAGGTCCAGCATATCAACTTCTATTACGGCTCCAGGCTGGCCCTGGCGGACGTCTCGGTCGAGATCGTGGAGCGGCAGATCACTGCCCTCATCGGCTCGTCCGGCTGTGGCAAGTCCACCTTCCTGCGCTGCCTGAACCGCATGAATGATACCATCCCCGGCACCAGACTCACGGGCCGGATCCTCCTGGACGGCCAGGACATCTATGCCCCAGACACCTTAGTGGTGGAGTTGCGGCGGCGAGTGGGGATGGTCTTTCAGCGGCCCAATCCCTTTCCCCAATCCATCTACAACAATGTGGCCTTTGGACCACGGGTGTTGGGCCTGGTTCACACCCGCCAGGAATTGGATCACCTCGTTGAAGAGAGCCTGCGCCGGGTCGGGCTGTGGGAAGAGGTCCGGGATAACCTGCGGCAAGACGCGCAGGCTCTGTCTTTGGGCCAGCAGCAACGGCTGTGCCTGGCCCGGGTGGTGGCCGTCAGGCCAGAGGTTATCCTGATGGACGAGCCGTGCTCGGCGCTGGACCCCATCGCCACCCTGCAAGTGGAAGAGTTGATGCGGGACCTGCGCGAACGATACACTATCGTCATCGTCACCCACAACATGCAACAGGCGGCACGGGTATCCGATTATACAGCGTTCTTCACCGTGGATGAGAACTGGGCCGGGATCCTGGTGGAATATGGCCTGACGAGCCAGATCTTTACCACGCCGCAGGACCCGCGCACGGAGGATTATATCACCGGACGTTTGGGCTGAGTGTGTTATGACCTCAGAACTCGCCAGCGACATTTTATCTGTGGACCAGGTGCGCCGGGAGTTGGAGCTGGTCCAGCACCGGCTCAACGAGCTGCTGGCCTTGCAAGAGATCACGCTGGCCCTGAGCCAACACCTGGAGAACGTGACCCTGGTCTTGCACCAGATCACGGCGACCGCTGCCAGCACCTTGCAGGCTGAGGCCAGCTCATTGCTGCTGGTGGATGAGGCAACCGGCGAACTGGTCTTTGACCACATCTACCGGGGCAGCGGCCCCGAGTTGCGCCAGAAACGCCTGCGCCCCGACGAGGGGATCGCCGGCTGGGTGGCGACCCACGGCCAACCGCTGATCGTCAACGATGTGGGCCAGGACCCCCGGTTTGCCAGTCGCTTTGACGAGGAGACCGGGTTTCGCACTCAGAGCATCCTGTGTGCGCCGTTATGGACACGGGGGCGCGTGATCGGGGTCCTGGAGGTGTTGAACCGTTGTGACGGGCGACCCTTCAATGAGGAGAACTCCCGGCTGCTCCAGGCCTTTTGCGCCAGTGCGGCCGTGGCCCTGGATAACGCGCGCCTCTACCGGGCGGTGCAGCAGGGGTATCTGGAGACCCTGTACGCCCTGGCCGCTGCCATAGACGCCAAAGACCCCTACACGCGCGGTCATTCGGCGCGGGTCGCGGGCTATAGCCTGGCGATTGCCCGGCGATTGAATCTATCCACCCCGGCCCTGGACACCGTCATGTATGCGGCTATCCTCCACGATGTGGGCAAGATCGGCATCAGCGAAAACATCCTGCACAAGCCAGGGTTGCTGACCCCGGGGGAGAAAGAGTCCATGGACCAACACCCGGTCATAGGGGCGAGGATCGTGGAAGGAGTGGCTTTTCTGCGGGAGGCCCGGCTCTGCATTCGCCATCACCACGAGTGGTATGACGGCCGGGGGTATCCAGATGGCCTGCGCGGCGAGGCTATCCCGTTAGGTGCCCGGATCATAGCGGTGGCCGATGTCTATGATGCCCTGACCACGGATCGGCCATACCGGCTGGCATGGTCTCAGGCCGAGGCCCTGGTCGAGTTGCAACGTGACGCCGGCCAACGGCTGGACCCGGCCCTGGTGCAGGTCTTGAGCGAACAGTTAACCGGGGCAACGGAGCTGAGCTACGGATGAGAGGGAATGATTCGACCCCGGCGGTGACGGAGCAGACGCGCTCAAAGCAGGTCTGCCAGGCCCGACCGGGTGACCCGCGCGCTTTGCGCACGACGGGGCCTCAGGCCCTTCAAGAACAACTGGCAGACTGGAACGACGAGCTGCTGGAACTGGCCCGGCTCCTCGAACAGGGCCTGGCGGCGTTGCAAATGATGGCTTCCGCAGCGCCCCTAAATCAGCCGGGCCTGATCGCAGCCCTGGCTTCCAACCGGGGAGCTATCGCCCGGCTCCAGCGGCTCCAGCAGAGCCTGACCCAACTGCGCCTGTCCCTGGATTATGTCCCGTCAGCCAGCCCACCGTCGGAACAGGAGCCTGAACGCCTGCGCATCTTGTTGGAAGTCGGCCAGGCGTTGAACTCCACCCTGGACCTGGAGGAGATCCTGAACCGGGCCATTGACATGATCCTGGAGGCCACACGCGGTGAACGGGGGTTCCTGATGCTCTATGAGCAGCGGGCTGGGGCGGAGCCGCAGTTGGACTTTAAGGTGGCCCGCAATATGGACCGCCAGAGCATCACCGACCCGGCTTTCGAGATCAGTCGCAGTATCGTTACGTACGTGGCGACCACCGGTCAACCTGTCCTCACAACCGATGCGCGGACAGACCCCCGCTTTGGTGACCAGGCCAGCGTCATCGGGCGTGGTTTACGTTCCATCCTCTGTGTGCCCCTGAGCGTTAAAGACCGGCTGACCGGCGTGATCTATGTGGACAACCGGGTCAAGACCGGCCTCTTTACCCAACGGGACCTGGACTTTGTGGTGGCCTTTGCTAACCAGGCGGCCATGGCCATCGAGAACGCCCGGCTGTATCGGGCCATCTCGGATGGCTACTGGAACACGATCAAGGCCTTGGCGGCGGCGATTGATGCCCGGGACCCCCGTACCTTCGGCCACTCGGACCGCATCTCCAGATATGTGATGCGCATGGCGGAAGCCCTGAACCTGCCGGCAGAGGAACGACAGGCACTGCGCTATGCCGCCATCTTGCATGACATCGGCAAGATCGGCGTGGATGATGCGATCTTGCGCAAGCCAGGTGAGCTAACGCTGGCGGAACGGGAGATCATGTACAGCCATCCGATCATCGGCACGCTCATCATTAACGGGATCGAGTTCCTGAAGGATGTGCGACCGCTGATCCGACATCATCACGAACGGTGGGATGGTCAGGGTTACCCGGATGGCCTGGCCGGGACCGCGATCCCGCTGGGCGCACGTATCCTGAACATTGCAGACTCTTACGACGCCATGATCGCGGGGCGGCCCTACCGGCCGCCGGTGCCGGAGGAGGAGGCCATCGCCGAACTGCGGGCCGGCCGGGGCACCCAATTCGACCCGCTGCTGGTGGATGTTTTTATCCGCGAGGTGGTATTGGCGATGGGGCGCAAAGAGCCACTGACCCCGTCAGACCGGCCGGCTGTGGCCCGCGCAGCAGGGGAACGTGGGGCGAGGGATCAGCGAGGGTGAGATCACGTGCGCACCACGGAATTGTCTCCGCCAAACGGATTAGGCACGTAGGCATCGGCCTGCCAATCATTATGCCATTCCTGGCCGTCTACCAGATACCGAAACTGGTATTCCCGGCCAGCGTCCAGTTCCAGGGTGATGTGCCAGGCCGCATCGCCGTTGCGCGATTTCGTTAGCGGGTGCGCCCGTTGATCCCAGTCGTTGAAATCCCCCACCAGATAGATGCTCTCTGCCCAGATCGAGGCCGGCACTTCAAA
>DAOTYG010000337.1:0-6252 GCA_034435155.1 Anaerolineae bacterium
CCACTGTAACGCCCACCTTCACGCCGACGCCCACCCATACCCCCACGCCCACGCTCCGGCCCACGAATACGCCCACCCCGAAGCCCACGGCCACGCCTAAACCGTGGTTCAGCGACCTGCCAGTATCGGCCGACCCCACACCCTACCTGGTCATCGGCATCGTGGCGATCTTGCTGTTCATCGTGGGGACATGGTTGTGGCGAGCAGCGCGGGGGAGCGGAGGAGCAGGGGAGCAGGGGAGCGGAGGAGCAGGGGAACAGAGGAGCGGAGGAGCAGGGGAACAGAGGAGCGGAGGAGCAGAGGGGCGGAGGAGCATGAGGAACACCTCTGACGCCTGACGTTTCACGTTTTACGCTTCACAACAAGGAATGCCACTCATGGCCTACCACCCCGCCAACCCCCTCATCGTCCAGGGTGACCGGACGGTGCTGGTGGAGGTGGCGAATGACCGCTACGAGGAGGCCCGGGACCACCTGGCCCGCTTTGCGGAGCTGGTGAAAAGCCCGGAATACATCCACACCTATCGCATCACGCCGCTGAGCCTGTGGAATGCGGCCGCGGCCGGCCTGGATGCCGACTTTATCGTGCGTGTGCTGGAGGAGTATAGCAAGTACGATGTGCCGGCCCACGTCGTGGCCGACGTGCGCGACTATGTGGCGCGCTACGGTCGGCTCCGGCTGGAGCAGCGCGACGGCGACCTGGTGCTCGTCTCCACCGACAAACCGCTCCTCACCGAGGTCTGGCATCACCGGCGCATCCGGCCCTTCCTGATCCGGCCGCTCGACGACCTGACCTTGCTGGTGGACCCGGCCCAGCGCGGCCGGGTCAAGCAGGCCCTGGTGGAGTTCGGCTTCCCGGCCGAGGACCTGGCCGGTTACGTGGCCGGCGCGCCTTTAACGGTGCGCCTGCGAGCCACGGCCCGCTCCGGGCAGCCGTTTCGCTTACGTCGTTACCAACAGGAAGCCGTGGAGGTCTTTTACGCCGGCGGATCGGCCCGGGGCGGCAGCGGCGTGGTGGTGTTACCCTGTGGGGCCGGCAAGACGATGGTCGGCCTGGGGGCGATGGACAAGCTCCAGACGGCCACCCTCATCCTCACCACGTCCACCCTGGCCGTGCGCCAGTGGCTGGATGAGCTGGCGGACAAGACCACCCTGTCGCCGGCCGAGATGGGCGAGTACACCGGCCTGCGGAAGGAAATCCGGCCGGTTACCGTCACCACCTATCAGATATTGACCTACCGGCCCCGGCGTGCAGAGACCGCCGGGTTTCCTCACCTGGCCCTGTTCAACGAACGCGACTGGGGCCTCATCATCTACGACGAGGTCCACCTGCTGCCGGCCCCGGTCTTCCGCATCACCGCCGAGATCCAGGCCCGGCGGCGGCTGGGCCTTACCGCCACCCTGGTCCGGGAGGACGGCCGCGAGAGCGACGTGTTCTCCCTCATCGGCCCCAAGAAGTATGACCTGCCCTGGAAGGATTTAGAAAAGCAGGGCTGGATCGCCCCGGCCGAGTGCCACGAGATCCGCCTGGAGCTGGACCAGGCGCGGCGCATGGAATACGCCCTGGCGGAGCCGCGCGAGAAGTACCGCATCGCGGCCGAGAACCCGCGCAAGCTCGAGGTGCTGCGCCGGCTCGTGGCGCGGCACGCCGACGACCACGTGCTGGTCATCGGCCAATACCTGGAACAGCTTCGGGCCGCGGCCACCATGCTGGACGCGCCCCTTATCACCGGCCAGACATCGGTCCCGGAACGCGAACGGCTCTTTGCTGCCTTCCGGGCCGGCCAGGTGCGTCTGCTGGTGGTCTCCAGGGTCGCCAACTTTGCCATTGACCTGCCGGACGCCAACGTGGCGATCCAGATCTCGGGCACGTTTGGTTCGCGGCAGGAAGAAGCTCAACGCCTGGGTCGCATCCTGCGGCCCAAGCGGAACGGCCAGCCGGCGCACTTTTACACCCTGGTAACGCGGGACACGCGAGACCAGGAGTTCGCTGCCCAACGACAACTCTTCCTCACCGAACAAGGCTATCGCTACACGATCGGCCGAATGGACGAATAAGCAGGGGCTTTGCCTGCCCTGCACCATCCCGCAGGTTTTCGCGGCATCGGTAGGGCGGCTTCCCATAGCCGCTGCACCGTAGGCAGGTATGAAACCTGCCCTACGTGATCACTGTCTAACTATCACATCGGTAGGGCGGCTTCCCATAGCCGCCGCACCGTAGGCAGGTATGAAACCTGCCTTACGTGATCACTGTCTAACTATCACATCGGTAGGGCGGCTTCCCATAGCCGCTGCACCGTAGGCAGGTATGAAACCTGCCCTACGTGATAACAAGACTGGCAACCGATGCAGCCGGTCATTGGTCGCTGGACGCGACAGCCAGTTTGCGGTACAATGTAAGTGCAGATAGCCCGCCAGAGGGAGGCCGGGACGATGAGCAAGCGCCACGCCGTGTTGGGACTGTGCTGGCTGGTCGCGTTGCTGACCAGTTGCGCGTCCACGCCCGAATACCCCCGGGTCAGCCTGGTCGAAGCCCCCCAATCTCCCACCCCCACGGTCCAGGGCGCGCCGTCCCACCTCCGCGTCGCCATCGCCGCTGTCATCTCCCCCCAGGGCACGATCCAGAGCTACACCCCCTTGCTGGACTACCTGGCCCGGCGCATCGGCCAGCCGGTGCAACTGATCCAACGCCAGACCTACGCCGAGGTGAACAACCTGCTGCGCGACGGCGGCGTGGACCTGGCCTTTGTCTGCACCGGGGCCTACGTCCAGGGGCACCGCGATTTCGGCATGGAGCTGCTGGTCGCGCCCCAGGTGAACGGCACGACGGTCTACTACTCCTACATCATCGTCCCGGCCCACAGCCCGGCCCAACGCCTGGCGGATTTGCGCGGCCAGACCTTCGCCTTCACCGACCCCCTGTCCAACTCCGGCCGGCTGATGCCGGTCTATATGTTGTGGCAGATGGGCGAGACGCCGGAGCGTTTCTTCGGCCGCACCATCTACACCTACAGCCACGACAACTCGATCCGGGCCGTGGCCGAGGGCCTGGTGGACGGCGCGGGGGTGGACAGCCTGGTGTACGACTATGCCCTGCGCCGCGACCCAGCCCTGGCCGACCGGGTGCGGGTCATCGCTCGTTCCGAAGCCTGCGGGATGCCGCCGGTGGTCGTTCACCCCAACCTGGACGCCGGCCAGAAGACCACCCTGCGGGACATTTTCCTGACCATGCACCAGGACGAGGCCGGGCGGGCCGCCCTGGCCGACCTGATGATCGACCGCTTTGTGCCCATGGATGACCGCGCTTATGATTCGGTGCGGGAGGCTTTAGAGCAGGTGGGAAAGACGCCATGAACGAGCGTGGTGGGGCCTGGCTCAGGCGTTTCTGGCGGTTCTTTAGCGGCGTCAGCGTGCGCACCAAGATCATGGGTATCGTGCTGGGCCTGGTGCTGCTGCTGGGCGCCGGGGTGACGGTGCAGGTGCGCGCCACCATGACCAGCACCCTCGGCCATGAGCTGGACCAGCGAGGTATCTCTATCGCCCGCGACCTGGCCGCACGCTCCACCGACCTGATCCTCACCAACAACCTCTTTGCTCTCCATGAGTTGCTGCGCGATACGGTGGGCAACAACGAAGACCTGCGCTATGCCTTTGTCCTGGACGCCGAAGGGCGCGTGCTGGTCCATTCCTTCAAGCAGGGCGTGCCGCCGGATTTGCTGACCATCAACCCGGTGCGGTCCGACGAACGCTATCGCCTGCAAATCCTGGACACGGAGGAAGGGCTGATCCACGACGTGGCCGTGCCCATCTTCGCCGGGCGGGCAGGAACGGCCCGGGTCGGGCTGTCGGAGCGCCGCCTCCAGGCCCAGTTGACGACGACCACCTACCAGCTACTGCTCACCACCCTCCTGGTCTCGCTCATCGGCGTGCTGGGCAGCTACCTGCTGACCTGGGTGCTGACCCGGCCGGTGCAGGCCCTGGTGGCGGCCACCCGCGCCGTGGCCCGGGGCGACCTGAGCCAGCGCGCGCCCCACTGGTTCGCCGACGAGATCGGGACATTGAGCACCTCGTTCAATACGATGGTGGACGACCTGGCCCAGGCCCAGGAGCAGACCAAGGCTTACAACCGGCGCCTGTTGCGGCGCAACCGGGAGCTGGCCGCCCTGAACGCCGTGGCCCAGGCCGTCAGCGGGCCGCTCGGCCTCACGGAGGCCCTGGAGCGAGCATTGGAGCAGGTGTTGAGCGTGGTGGATTCAGACGCCGGCTGGGTCTGCCTGTTGGGCGAGGACGGGACGTGCCAGACCTTTGCTGGGGTGCGCGGCTTGTGTCAACCTCATGCCCCCGGCGCTCGCAGCCTGTGCCTGGACCGGTGCGCCTGTCGCCAGGCGTTAGAGACCGGCCGGCCGGTCCTCGTCCAGCCGTTAGTCACCGCTTGCCCCCTGCGCCAGGCGGCAACGCCCGGCGGCCGGCCCATCACCGGCCACATCACGGTGCCGTTGCTGGTCAAGGAGCGAGTCGTCGGCCTGCTGAACGTGGCCGGCCACGACGCGCGCGGCTTTCAGCCGGAGGACCTGGACCTGTTGAGCGCGGTAGGGCGGCAACTGGGTGTGGCGGTGGAGAACACCCGCCTGTGGGAAGAGGTCCGGCGCAAGGAAGCCCTGCGCGGCGAGCTGCTCAAGAAGGTCATCACCGCCCAGGAAGAGGAGCGCCGCCGCATCGCCCGTGAGCTACACGACGAGACCGGCCAGGCCCTCACCTCGCTGCTGGTGGGGTTAAAGGTGTTGGCTGGGACGAAGGACCTGGCCCAGGCCCACCACCTGGCCGACGAGCTGAAGGGCATGGTCTCTCAGACATTGGAGGCCGTCCACGACCTGGCCGTGGAGCTGCGGCCCAGCGTGCTGGACGACCTGGGGCTGGTCCCCGCGCTCCAACGCTATGTGCGCGCCTATGCCGCTCACCATCACCTGGCCGGGGATGTGCAGACAGTGGGGCTGGATGGCCTGCGGTTGCCGCCGGAGGTGGAGACCACGCTCTATCGCATCGTCCAGGAGGCCCTGACCAACGTGGCCCGCCACGCCCAGGCCAGCCGGGTCAGCGTACTCCTGGAGCGGCGGGGAAACGCGGTGGTCGCCATCGTCGAGGACGACGGGCAGGGCTTTGACGTGGCAGCAGCGCTGGCCTCGGAGAGTGAGCGTCACCGACTGGGGCTGTATGGCATGGAGGAACGGGCCACGCTGGTGGGGGGCCGGCTGACGGTGGAATCCGCGCCGGGCCAGGGGACGACGGTGTTCGTGGAAGTGCCGGTGGAGGGGAGACCATGAGCGCGCGCATCCGCGTCCTCATTGCCGACGACCACGCGGTGCTGCGGGCCGGCCTGCGCCTGCTGCTGACCGCCGAGCCTGATATGCAGGTGGTGGGCGAAGCGGCCGACGGCGCGGAGGCCCTGGCCCGCGTGCGGGAGCTGGCCCCGGACGTGGTGCTGCTGGACATCACCATGCCGCATGTGGACGGGTTGAGCGTGCTGCGGCAGATGCGGGAGGCCGCGCCGGGCAGCCGGGTGCTCATCCTGACCATGCACGACGACGAGGGCTATCTGCGCGAGGCCCTGGCCGCCGGCGCGGCCGGCTACGTCCTCAAGCGCGCCGCCGATACGGAACTGCTCTCGGCCATCCGGGCCGTCCACCAGGGCGGCGCCTACCTGCATCCGGCGCACACCAGGGCCTTGTTAGAGGGCCTGTTGGATCGACAGCGGGCGCCATCGGCCGAGGTGGACAGCTATGCGCGGCTCAGCCCCCGCGAGCGCGAGGTCTTGCGGCTCATCGCCCGGGGTTACACCAACCAGCAGGCCGCCGACCAGCTCTGCCTGAGCGTCAAGACGGTGGAAACCTACAAGGCCCGGCTGCTGGAAAAACTGGGCCTGCAAAGCCGGGCCGACATCGTGCGGTATGCGTTACAGCGAGGCTTGTTGGGGGAAGGATAAAGTCGGGGGTCGGGGGCTTGCCTGGCCGGCCGTCACCCCTGGCTAGAACTGGGGGTATGCTCCATTCGTCGCTCAGCCAGAAACTCTTCTGGCGTATAAACTTTGATAACCTGGCTGATCTCCCCAAAGTGTTCATCGTAGGTGATGATAGCCTGGCAGTAACTACCTACCCTCCCGCAGGTTTGGGCGCAATGACCAGACCAGAGCACGCCCAGATGACCGGCTGCATCGGTTGCCAGCCCCTTTCTAACCTGCGGGAGGGTTCAGGGTAGG
>DAOTYG010000338.1:0-7485 GCA_034435155.1 Anaerolineae bacterium
TGCTGGCCAGCGGCGTGGTGGCCTATACGCTGATCACCCACTACTTCCCGGTGTTCAAGGAGGATGTCGCCGGCGAGTCGGAACACGCCGGGCTACCGGTTGCGGCCTGAACCAGCCAAAAAACGCGGGGCCGGGGTAGGCGCGCCGCGCTTTTGGCCTGCGGCCCCTCCGGCCGCCGAGACCGCCGAGGTCTGCCAGACCCCGGCGGTTTTTTCACGCCACGGTCAACGTCGCGTCCAGCGCGCCGGCGCGCACGTCTTCGCCATACACTGATATTGCACCACAGCTTGCCAATGGGCGCGGTGGTCTGATCCCTCAGCCCGGCACCTCCACGCTGACCACGGTCCCCCGCCCCGGCGCGGAGCGGACCTCGGCCGCGCCGCCCAGCAGGTGCGCCCGTTCGTAGATGCCGGCCAATCCCAGGCAGCCCCGCGCCGTCAGATCGCTCAGGTGTTCAGGCAATTCGCAGCCCTGCCCATCGTCGCGCACCTCCACGCGCACCGCGTCGGGGGCGAAACGCAGGTAGACGATGGCCTCCGTGGCGCGGGCGTGGCGCAGGACGTTGGTGAGCGACTCTTGCACGATGCGGTACAGGGCCAGCTCGACCTCTGGGGCCAGCCGCCGCACCAGGCCCCGGGCCTGCACCGCCACGGTCAGGCCCTGCTCCCGGCGAAAATCCGCCGCCAGTTCCTCCAGGCACGGCAGCAGGCCCAGGTCGTCCAGGGCCGGGGGGCGCAGGTCGTGGCAAAAACGCCGTGCTTCCTCGCTGGCGGCGCTGGCAAGGCCCTGCATCTTGTGGACGCGCTGGTTGACGGCCGGCGGCAGAGATTCTTGGTCCAGCATCAGGGCCTCCAGGTGGTTGGATAGCGCGGCCAGGGCCTGTACGGTGCTGTCGTGCAGTTCGCGGGCGATGCGCCGGCGTTCCTCCTCCTGCGCCTGGACCACCTGCCGGGCGAACAAGCGGGTGGCCTCTTCCCGCCGCCGGCGCTCGGTGATGTCCCGGGCCATGCACTGCCACCCGGAGGCGCGGCCGTCGCCGGCGAGCGGCGCCGCCACCAGCTCCACGAACACCTGGCGGCCGTCCTTGCGCCGCAGGACCAGCTCGCGGCGGCCCGCGCCGACCGGCATGGGCAAGAATCGTTCCCCAGGCTGGCCGATCAGATCGCTCTGCGCATAGCCGGTGAGTTGGGCGCAGGCGGCGTTGGCGTCCACCACCCGGCCCTGGTCGTCCTGCACCCAGATGGCGTCGCTGGCGTTCTCGAACAGCCCCCGGTAACGCACCTCTGAGGCCCGCAGCCGTTCCAGGCCGACCCGTTGCGCTTCTTCCCGCGCCTGCCGCTCCGCCCGCAGGTGAGAGAGCATCCAGGCGCCCAAGACCGCCAAGGCGAGCACGCCAGCGATCTCGGGCAGGGTATCTGCGGGCTGGCACGAAGTCGCCGCCGCGCGAGCCAGCATCGCCAGGGCAGAGAGGGCGATGGCCAGCGCGCCGGCCCGCGCGCTCAACAGCCCGGCCGCCAGCGCCACCGGCAGCAGGAACAACAGCCGCTCGACCAGACAGGGGGTCAACCGGGGAGAGACCTGGAGGAGCAAGTCACGCACGGGGTTGCCGCCGCCAAAGTGCAGGGCCGCCGCCAGGGCCAGGGTTAGCAGCCAGAGCCAGAAGCAGCGGTCGCGGAGCAGCCGCCGCGCGCGCGATGGGGAGCCGCCGGGTTCAGCCATTGGGGTACCTCGACGGGTGTTCCAACTCTCCCTGGCGGATCCACCCCTGGCGCAAGGCCACCACCACCGCTTCCGTGCGCGACCGGCACCCAATCTTGGCATAGATGTGGCCCAGGTGCGCCTGCACCGTCCGCAGGCCGATGCCCAGGGCGCGGGCGATCTCCTGATTGGTCAGGCCCCGGGCCGTCAGCCGCAGCACCTCCAGCTCGCGTTCGCTGAGCGTTTCTTCCGACGGCGATGGTGGCTGGGCGGCGGCGCTGCCCCGGGATCGGGCCAGGCGATCCACCAGCTTGCGGGCGACCTGGGGGTGCAGCGCCGAGCCGCCGGCGTGTACGGTGCGCACGGCCTGGATCAGTTCGGCGGCGCGGCACTGCTTGAGCAGGTAGCCGGTGGCTCCGGCCTCCAACGAGGCGAACACGTAGGCGTCGCTGTCATAGGCGCTGAGCAGCAGCACAGCCGTGTCCGGCGAGCACGCCTTGATCTGGGCCGCGGCCTCCACGCCGTTCAGCCCGGGCATCGCCGCGTCCAGGATCGCCACGTCTGGCCGCAGCTCGGCCGCGAGCCGCGCGGCCTGATGGCCGTCGTCGGCCTCGGCCACCACCTGGATGTCCCCGGCGCGCTCCAATAGCTCGCGCGTTCCCTCGCGCACCAACACGTGATCGTCGGCCAACAACACCCGGATCGGTGACATGGATCTGCTCCTTTCAGACCAGGGCGTAGTATAGAGCCTTGCGCCCGCCCACAAGGGGCTATACTACGCTGTTGAAAAAGGTCTTCGCCGGCAATTGTATCATACCCGGCCCCTCAAGACAATAGCGGCTTCCCGGCGCGAAATGCCTACTCGTCCGGGCGCGAAATACGTACCAGCAGCCCCGGCAACTGCGCCTATCGGCAAAATAAAATCGGTACATCGCACAATGGCAAAGCGGGCCGATTTATGATACACTAGCCCCTGGCATGGCGGAGGCGACCCGGCCCCATGTACCATAGAACAGACCCATCGCGTGAATTCTTCAGTGAGGAGTGAAGCTTTATGAATCTATCAGACATCACCTTGTCGAGACGACAGTTCCTCAAGTTGACCGGGGCCACTGGCGCGGCGGCCATACTGGGCGGCGGGCTGACGGCCTTTGCCCCGGCCCCGGCCTACGCCGCCCCCGAGGAAGACGGCATCCTCTACGGCGTCTGCGGCGTGTGCTCCATGGGCTGCGCCTACGTGGCTCATCTGCGCAACGGGCGCATCGTGCGCCTGAGCGGCAACCCCAAAGACCAGGTGGCCCAGGGCAAGCTGTGCGTGCGGGGTTACTCCGGCATCCGGCTCCTCTATGACCCGGACCGCCTCAAGTACCCCCTGAAACGCACCAACCCCGAAAAGGGCGTCGGCGTGGACCCCGGCTGGGTCAAGATCACCTGGGACGAGGCCCTGGACCTGACGGCCAGCAAGCTCAAGGGCATCCGCGACGCCTACGGCCCGCAGGCCATCGTGCTCGTCGCCCGGCCCCAGGACTGGCAGAAACACTTTGCCAAGTCCATCGGCACGCCCAACCACATCGCCCACAACAACACCTGTTACTCCACCCACGACGTGGTCTGGCGGGCCATGGTCACCGGTACGGGCAAGACCTGGACGGTGGACTATGAGCACTCGAAATACATCCTGGCTTTTGGCTGGGACGGCCTGGGCAAATCCAAGAACCACTGGGGCCGGAGCGTGAACGCGGCCCTGGCCAACGGGGCCAAACTGGTGGTCTTTGACCCGCGCCTGTCCATCACCGCCGCCAAGGCCCACGAGTGGATCCCCATCAAGCCCGGCGCTGACCTGGCCGTGCTGCTGGCCATGATCCGCACCATCATCAACGAGGAGTTGTACGACAAAGAGTTCGTGGCGAATTACACCACCGGCCTGGAGCAGCTCAAGGCGGCGATGCAAGAGTACACGCCCGAATGGGCAGCTTCCATCAGCGAGGTCCCGGCCGAGACCATCGTCCGCATCGCCCGCGAGTTCGCCGCCACCAAACCAGCGGTGGTGGCCCACCACAAGCGCGACGCCGGCGGCCCCAACTATACCAACTCCTGGCGCACGGCCCAGTGCTTCGTCATCCTGGATGCCCTGGTGGGCAGCATTGACCGGCCCGGCGGCCACATCCTGGACCGCAAGCCCAAGCTGCCGGCCTTTAGCGAGGTCTTTCAGTTCCCCGCCTATCCCGACACGGTCAAAGGCCCGCGCATTGACGGCCTGGACAAGTTCCCGGTGCTCAAGCCGCTGGGCAAGGGTGCCTTTAGCACCCTGGCCGAGGGCATCCTCAGCCAGAACCCCTACCCGGTCAAGGCCATGGTGGTTATGAAGCACAACCTGCTGGCCTTCCCCAACCCGGCCCGCCTGGTGGAGGCGATCAAGACCCTCGATTTCGTCGCCGTGAGCGACGTGCTGCCCAGCGAGATGGCCCAACTGGCCGACGTGGTGCTGCCCGACTATACCTATTTCGAGGGCAGCGGCATCAACGCCCGCGAGTACCACGCCATGTATCCCCAGGTGGCCCTGCGCGATCCGCTGCCGCCGGTGGGCGACGTGCGCAGCTTTAGCAATGTGGTCATCAATGTGCTGAAAAAGATGGGCCTGACCGAGTACGTGCCGGAGGGGATGAGCGGCAAGGCGCTGGCCGCAGCGCAGATGGAAGCGCTGGGTACCAGCGCCGAGGCCATCCGCGGCGCCGGCGGGATGTGGGGCGCGGAAAAGCCGTTGCAGCCCAAGACCGAATTCGGCACGCCGTCCAAAAAGATCGAGTTGTACTCGACGGTGCTGGAGCAGAACGGTTACGAGCCCTTGCCCCGCTGGGTGGAACCCCGGGCCCAAGTCAGCGACCAGTACCCCTACCACCTGCTCATCTGGCGCAAGCCCTGGGAGCGCATGTCCCAGAGCCAGAACGACCCCATCCTGGCCGAGTTCTGCCCCGAGAACTGCGCCACCATGAACCCGGAGCTGGCGAAGAAGGTGGGCGTGGGTGAGGGCGACTATGTGTGGGTCGAGTCATCTGCCGGCAAGATCAAACTGCGGGTCCACCTGACGGCCGGCATCCGGCCCGACTGCGTGGCCGTGGACCATGGTTTCGGCCACTGGAGCCCCGGCCTTTCTGTAGCGTACGGCCAGGGTGCCAACGACGGCGACCTGATCCCCAACCAGACCGTGGCCCAGCAGTTGGAGGCCGGTTGTCCGGCCATGGCCTCCTTCATGGAAGATGTGGTCGTCAAGGTGTATAGGGCGTGAGCGACAGCGGGATGGACCAGCGCGCGCACTGGATGGCCGCCCTACGCGGCCTGGCGCGGGGCTTTACCTACCCCGACGCCGGGTGGGTCGCCACCCTGCTCGATGGGCAATGGCCCTATGCGCTGGCGGCGGTGCTGGAGCCGCTGGGCATCTCCACCGGCAAGGTGTGGCAGGCCGTCGCCGCATTGCCGGCCGAGCGGGAGGCGGCGCTCCAGGCGTTGCAGGTGGAATACACCTACCTGTTCATCAACGCCGTGCCCCACGTGCCGGCCCCGCCCTACGCCTCGGCCTACACGGCCCAGGGCTTGCTCATGGGTGAGCCGGCCGAGGCCGCCCTGGTGGCCTATCGGCAGGCGGGCCTGGCCCTGGCCGAGGACTACCACGACCTGCCCGACCACATCGCCGCCGAGCTGGAGTTCCTGGCCTGGCTGGGCGAGCAGGCCCTGGCCGCCCAGGAAACCGGGGATGAAGAACTGGCGCAGGCGCGCGCCGCCCAGCACCAGGCCTTCCTGAGCGAGCAGGTGCGGCCCTGGCTGCCGGCCTTCTGCCAGCGCGTGGAGCAAGCGGCCCGGCTGCCTTTCTACCGTGAACTGGCCCGGCTGGTGGAGCCGCTCCTGGCCGCCGTCCCGCCGTCGTCATCATACGGACTCCAATGCCATTAAGTTAAGGCCGTAGCATAGGGCCTCGTGCCCGTTTCTCTCCTACAAAACCCGCCCACGAGGGGCTAAACTACGCTAACTTAACGACATTGATACTGCCTCTTGGAGGAAAACGAATCATGAGCAAAGCAATGCTAATTGATACCTCGAACTGCCTGTTCTGCAACGCCTGCACCGTGGAATGCAAGCGGGAGAACAACGTTGTGGTGGGCAAAGACATCTTTTGGACCCAGATGGTGACCCACGAGGTAGGCCAGTTCCCCCACGTGCGCCAGTACTTTATCAAACGGGCCTGCAACCATTGCACCCAGGCCGCCTGTGTGGACGTGTGCCCCACCAAGGCGTTGTACCACCACCCGGACGGCTTTGTGGTGCTGGACCAGAGCAGGTGCAACGGTTGCGGCTACTGTTCCCAGGCCTGTCCCTTTGGTATCCCCCAGTTGGACGTGGCCAACACCCTCACCGGCCAGGCCAAATCCAACAAGTGCACCTTTTGCGTGCAGCGCACATCCAACGGCGGGCAGACGGCCTGCTCCCTGGCCTGCCCCTTTGGCGCCATCCACTACGGCGACCGCGACAAGTTGATCGCCCAGGGCAAAGAGCGGGTGGCCGCGCTCCAGGCCAAAGGGGTCAGCAAGGCGCAGTTGTACGGCGAGCACGAGATGGGCGGGCTGCACGTGCTCTACGTGCTGGAGGAGCAGCCCGAGGTCTATGGCCTGCCCAGCAATCCGCAGTACCCGGTATTGGCGACCCTGTGGCAGAACATTGTGCAGCCCCTGGGCGGCCTGGCCATCGTGGGCACGGCCGCGGCGTTGGGCTTTAACTGGCTGATCGCCCGCCGCAAGATCCATGTCGAGGAGGAGGGATAACATGCTACGCAAAGGCGGCTTGATCCGCGTCTTTACCACCCAGGAACGACTGGTCCACTGGCTGCACACCGGCGCCTTTGCCGTGCTGATGCTGACCGGCCTGTTCATGTACTTTTCCGAGCTACAGCCCCTTGTGGTGGGCGACGCCGGGGCGCTCAGCCGGCTCCTCCATCGCCTGGGCGCCCTCGTCATGGGCGCCGTCCCACTCCTGTACCTGATCCTGGACTACCAGACCTTTTTCGCCAACGCCCGGCGCTTGCTCACCTGGGGCAAGGTCGATCTGGACTGGCTCAAGGCGGCCCCGCGCTACTACTTTGTGGGCGACGAGAAGGCCATGCCGCCCCAACCCAAGTTCAACACCGGCCAAAAGCTCTTTTACGTGCTCGTGGCGGTGGGCTATCCGGTCTTTGGCTTCACCGGCCTCCTCATGTGGGGCGGCCGCGGGACCATTGACCCGCAATTCTTTCTCCTTATGGTGCTGGTCCACGACCTGATGGCCATCGCCTGGGTGGCGTTCTTCCTGGTGCATCTGGCCCTGGCCACCATGCACCCCTTCATGAAAGGCGCGCTGGACGGTATGCTCTTTGGCTGGATGCCGGAAAAATACGTCAAGCATCACCACGCCACATACTATGACGAGCTGACCAAATAGCGCGCCCATTCCATCTGTGTTCCTTCGGCCCTCCGGAGCAGGGGGCTTGAGGAAGTTCCTTCGGCTGGGGGCACTCGATAGAGGGGTCGAGTGCCCCCTCACACTCCCTGGCACGAAAACCGGCCGGGTGTAGCGCAAGCTGTCAGCTTGCGCTACGGCCTGATTTTCGGAGTAGTAGGGAGTTGCCCACGGGGAGTTTTGCACGAACGTAAGTCGGCCTTGACAAAACCCTCGTGCCAGAGTACAATTCAGGACAATGAATATACGCCGGTCGTGGCGACGGCATACGACCAACAAGCAGCTTTGTTCAAGGCTCTGGCC
>DAOTYG010000339.1:0-20144 GCA_034435155.1 Anaerolineae bacterium
CCTACCCTCCCGCAGGTTTGGGCGCAATGACCAGACCAGAGCACGCCCAGATGACCGGCTGCATCGGTTGCCAGCCCCTTTCTAACCTGCGGGAGGGTTCAGGGTAGGCAGTTACGCCTGGCAATTGTTTATATAAGCGACGATAGCATGAGGCTGATCGGAGGCGTCTGACAAGGGAAATCGTCGTTGGTGGAGCAATCTCTCTGTCCGCCGAAGCAAGGGGGCAATATCCAACCCGGTCAGCAATAATTCTCGCAAAGCCAGTTTGGCTGTAGCACGCACTTCATCAGGAGGAAAGTTGTCCTCGCAAAAGGCATAGACCTCCTGCAAAGTGTACAGGGAAATCAAGCCCCGGAGATCCCCAGCTTCTACAAGTCGGAAGAGCTCTGCCGTAGCGGGATACCTGGCTGGTTCCCGTTTTTCCCCGAAAAGCCAGACGGTGACGACACTCGTGTCAACGTAGATCGCCGGCATAGAGTGCCCTTTCCGTCAGTATTTCAGGGTGGTCTACAGCCTCAGCGAGAACATTAGAGAGCAGGATGGCTATCGCCGTTATGCCCTGATCCTGGAGCACGCTCATACTCTTGCGGCGAGCCTCCTGCGTGGCCGTCACGATGTCATCCGTCTGCAAGTGGTCTAGATAGTCCCTGAGTGTCTTCGGGGGCTGTGCGCTGCTCATGCTCGTCCCTCCTGCCGCTATTATACCCCCTTCACCCCAGAAACGCAAGCCTTTTTCGGTTCTCCCCGCGCTCTTACCTTCTCAAGATTCGGGTTTTCCCTGACACCACGCCGGCCATCTTCAGGGCTTTCCCTGCTAGACGGCCAGCCCCGGCCGGTGTACACTGGAAGACGATGGGTGGACGCGACCCGTCGTCTTCTTTTGTTAGAGAGTAGCTGCTCACCCATTCCCGTTAGCGAGGCCAGGATACAGGCTCATGCTGACCACGAGAGACACAAAGGACACGAGGAAGAGAGACCACCACGAACCTGGATCATCCTTTGTGTCCTTCGTGCCCTTTGTGGTGAGAAGAGACTGGCCTGAGCAGATACGTTAGACCCACACGTAGCCCCGGCCCGCGTGGCCGAAGGAGGAACCAGTATGCCCGAAAACGCGCTACTGCGAATGCAAGCGGATTTGAAACGTGCCCTGGGCAAGCCGGTGGCGGAGAGGCACTGGGGCATGGTCATTGACCTGAAAAAGTGTGTGGGGTGCAACGCCTGCACCGTCGCCTGCAAGGTGGAGAACAACACCCCGCCCGGCGTCACCTACCACGTGGTGCTGGAGGAGGAGATCGGCCGCTATCCTCACGTCACCCGCCGCTTCCTGCCCCGGCCCTGCCTGCAATGCGAACACCCCCCCTGCACCCGGGTCTGCCCGGTCAACGCCACCTACCGCCGAGCCGACGGCATCGTGGTCATTGACTACGACGTGTGCATCGGCTGCCGTTATTGTCTGGCCGCCTGCCCCTACGGCGCCCGCTCCTTCGACTTTGGCGAGTTCTATACCGCCGATCAGACCCCCCATCTGGCTGAGTACGACCTGAACCCCAACTTTGAGTACGGCCGGGAATGGCGGCGCAACCCCGGCAACCGCAACGCCTCGCCCATTGGCAACGCCCGCAAGTGCACCTTCTGCCTGCACCGGCTGGAAAAGGGGATGCTGCCGGCCTGTATCACCACCTGTATCGGCGGGGCGCGCTTCTTCGGTGACCTGAACGATGCCGATAGCCTGGTAGCCCAACAGGCCACCTCGCCCCGCGTGATGCGGCTCAAAGAAGAGCTGGGCACCGAACCCAGCGTCAGCTATCTGCTGTAAATCAGACCCGTGTACCCGGCGCGGGGTGGCACACCCCGCGCGAGCACATATAGCACTGAACCCAGCGTCTACCACCTGTTGTAAATCAGACCCGTGTACCCGGCGCGGGGTTCCAAACCCGGCGCGAGCACACATACCGTGTTTTGTAAGGAGGACCTCATGACCAAACGAATCCTTATCATCCTGGTCCTGGGGCTGATCGCCGTTGGCGTCGGATCCCTCGGCATGGCGGATCGCCTCGTCGCGGGCCTCTTGCACGTGGGCTACGGCGCGCCGGTGCCCTGGGCCTTGTGGGTGGTGTTCTACATCTACTTCATCGGCCTCTCGGCCGGGGCCTTCCTGATCTCGTCGCTGATCTACGTCTTTGGCTTCCAGCGCTTCGAAGCCGCCGGCCGGCTGGCCGTCTTCACCGCCCTGGTCTCCCTGATCACGGCCCTGGTCTTTATCGCCGTGGACCTGGGGCGGATGGAACGGGCCTTTCTGCCCTTCCTGCGCCCCAACTTTACCTCGCCGCTGGCCTGGATCATCTGGCTCTACACCGCCTACTTTATCCTGCTGCTGGCCGAGAGCTGGTTCCTGATGCGCCGCGACTTTGCCAGGGGCAAACAGGCCAGGGGACTGAAAGGCAAGCTGTACCGCATCCTGGCCCTGGGCACGAAAGAAGATAGCGACGCCGCCCGTGCCCGCGACCTGAAGGTGGTGCGGGTCCTGGGGGCCATCGGCGTGCCGCTGGCTATCGCCTTCCACGGCGGCACCGGGGCCGTCTTTGCTGTGACCGTGGCCCGGGCCTACTGGTACAGCGGCCTCTTCCCCATCATGTTCCTGGTCTCTGCCCTGGCCTCCGGCGGCGCACTCCTCACCGCCCTGGTCGCCTTTGCCCTCCGCAACGGCTACGCCAGGCACCGCGACCTGGTCATCGGCCTGGGGCAACTGCTGGCCCTGCTCATCTTTGTGGACGCCCTGATGGAGATCGCCGAAGTCCTGGTCAGCCTGTACGGCACGGCCCCGGCGCACTTTATCCCCATCCAGGAGCAACTCTTTGGCCCCAACTGGTACATTTTCTGGATTCTAGGCGTGGGCTTTGCCCTGGGCCTGCCCCTGCTGATCCTGGTCACGGTGGGCCGCAAGAGCGGGCTGTGGACCGGCCTGGCCGCCCTCATCTCGGCCATCGGCTTCATCGGCATCCGCTGGAACATCGTCCTGCCCGGCTTTGCGGTGGAGGAACTACCCGGCATCGGCCGCTCCTTCCTGGAGCCGCACTGGGCCTACGGCCTCTACGTCCCCAGCCCCATGGAATGGGCCGTGAGCCTGTTCGCTCTGGGCCTGGCGCTGGTCATCTTTGCCCTGGGCTACTCCATCCTGCCATTGGAAACACGTGAGGCGTGAAACGTGAAACGTGAAACGTGATTCGTGTTGCGTGTTGCGTGTTGCGTGCGACCTGCGACCTGTGACCTGCAACCTGCGACCTGCAACCTGAAAATGGAGGTAAATCATGGAACTCACCCGACGCGACTTTCTGAAAACGACGGCCTTCCTGGGTGGCACGGCCCTCTTCGCCGAGGTCATTCGCCCGATGATGGCGGCCCGCAACTGGGTGGCCGGGAGCGCATCCCTGGGTCAGAACGTCTATCCCTTTAACCGGCCGGAGAGCCAGATCTATTCGGTGTGTCTGCAATGCAATACCGGCTGCGGCATCAAGGTCAAGATCCAGAATGGAATAGCGGCCAAGGTGGACGGCAACCCCTACAGCCCCTGGAACATGTGGCCCCATCCCGACTATGCCACGCCGGTCGCCCAGATGGCCACGGTGGAAGGGACCCTTTGCCCCAAGGGTCAGGCCGGCATCCAGACTGTCTACGACCCCTACCGCATCGTCAGCGTCCTGAAGCGCAAGCCGGGCACCCGGCGCGGTGAGGGGCAGTGGGTGACCATCCCCTTTGCGCAGGCCATTGACGAAATCGTCAACGGCGGCGACCTGTTCGGCGAAGGTCAGGTGGACGGCTTGAAAGCCATCCGCGCCCTGACCGATACCGAGGTGGCTGCCAAGATGGCCGCCGCGGTCAAGAAAATCTGGGACGAAAAGGACCCCGCCAGGAAAAAGGCCCTGGTCGAAGAGTTCAAGTCCACCTTCCGCGATCACCTGGACACGCTCATTGACCCCGACCACCCCGACCTGGGCCCCAAGAACAACCAGTTCATGTTCGTCTGGGGGCGCATGAAGGGCGGGCGCGAGGATTTCACCCACCGCTTTTTCCAGGAAGCCTTTGGCACGATCAATATGAACGGCCACACCACCGTCTGCCAGGGGTCGCTCTACTTTACCGGCAAGGCGATGAGCGCCAAATGGAACCCGGCCACCGGCAGTTTCGACAGCGGCGACAAGTTCTACTGGCAGGGCGACACCGGCAATAGCGAGTTTGTCATCTATGTCGGGGCCAACCTGTTCGAGGCCAACTATGGCCCGCCGCAGCGGACGCCTAAAGCCACTGAGGCACTCGTCCAGGGGCGCAAATTCGCCGTGATTGACCCCCGGCTGAGCAAACTGGCCGCCAAGGCCTGGAAGTGGGTGCCCATCAAGCCCGGCACCGACGCCGCCTTTGCCCTGGGCATGATCCGCTGGATGCTGGAGCACGAGCGCTACCACAAAGCGTACCTGGCCCTCGCCAACCAGGCGGCCGCCACAGCCGCCGGCGAGCCGAACTATACCAACGCCACCTGGCTGGTCAAGATCAAGGACGGCGCGCCCGGCAAGCACCTGCGCGCCAGCGAGATCGGCCTGGTGGAAAAACGCACCAAGACCGACGCCCAGGGCAAGGAAGTGACGGTCTATGTCACGCCGGAGGGCGTGGAGTTCACCTCCGACGTGCCGGTCATCCTGGTGGAGGGCAAACCAACCGCCTTCGACCCGCTGGACGCCAAGGCGGCCCCGGCCGTGGGCGACCTGTTCTACGCCGGCCAGGTGGGTCAGTTCCAGGTCAAGACCGGCCTGCAGATCCTGCTGGAATCGGCCCAGACACACACCATCGCCGAATGGGCCGCGCTCTCTGGCGTTCAGGAGAGCGACATCACCGAGCTGGCCGCCGAGTTTACCGCTCACGGGCGCAAAGCCGTGGCCGACATCCATCGCGGCCCCTCGCAGCACACCAACGGCTTTTACAACAACAACGCCTGGTACATGGTCAACCTGCTCATCGGCAACTTTGACTACGCCGGCGGCACCATCAAGGCCAGCACCTACGACCGCAAGGGCAGCAAGAAGGGCCAGCCCTTCCCGGTGACCACGATGTTTGGCGAGCACCACTTTACCGCCTTTGGTCTGGATATGCTGCGCACCAAGACTACCTACGAAAAGAGCACCCTGTTCGACGGCACGTACCCGACCAAACGCCCCTGGTTCCCCATCGCCACCGACATCTACCAGGAAGACATCCCCTCCATCGGCGACGCCTATCCCTACCCGATCAAAGCCCTGATGATCTATATGAACGGCATGGCGTACAGTCTGCCCGCCGCCCAGACCGTCATTGACATCCTGGCTGATCCGAAAAAGATCCCGCTCATCATCGCCAGCGACATCACCGTGGGCGAGACTTCGATGTATGCCGACTATATCTTCCCCGACCTGTCCTACCTGGAGCGGTGGGAGTTTCACGGTTCGCACCCCTCGGTGCCCTGGAAGGTGGAGAACGTGCGTCAGCCGGCCATCGCCATCCCCGGCTGGCCCACGGTCCAGGTCTTTGGCCAGGAAATCCCGCTGAGTTACGAGGCCCTGTTGCTGGCCATCGCCGAAAAGCTGGCCTTGCCTGGCTTTGGCCCCAACGGACTGGGCGAGGGCCTGCCGCTCACCCGGCCCGAGCACTTTTACCTCAAGCAGGTGGCCGACATTGCCTTCGGCGAGAAGGAAGACGGTTCCGACAGCGTCCCGGAAGCCGATGACGAAGAGCTGCGCATCTTTCTGGAGGCGCGCCGGCACCTGCCCCAGACTGTATTCGATGCGGCGACCTGGAAGGCAGCTATCGGCGATGATGAAAGCCTGTGGCGCCGAACGGTCTTTGTGCTCAATCGCGGCGGTCGCTACGAGGCGTTTGCCAAAGGCTACAAGGGCGACAAAGTGGCCCATCCCTACGGCCGGCTGATCAACCTCTACCAGGAAAAAACAGCCACGACCATCAACACGATGACCGGCAAACCGTTCCCCGGCTACACCGTCTACATCCCGGCCGGCCTGTCGTCGCTGGGCGAGGTCATCGAGGACGCGGGCTATGACCTGCAGCTCATCACCTACAAAGAGATGACCCAGACCAAATCCCGCACCATCGGGGACTATTGGCTGCTGTCCGTGCTCGGTGAGGGGTTTGTGCTGATGAACCAGGCCGACGCCGACCGGCTGGGGCTGCGGCCCGGAGACCGGGTGCGGCTGCTGTCGGCCAGCAACCCGGAGGGGGTGTGGGACGTCAAGGGCGGCCAGCGGGTGCCGATGGTCGGCCAGGTCAAGATCGTGCAGGGCATCCGTCCCGGCGTGGTCGCCTTTCCGCTGGGCTTTGGTCACTGGGCCAATGGCGCGCGCGATCTGACGATTGACGGCCAGGTGGTCCAGGGTGACGCGCGCCGCGCGGTGCCCTTGCACGGCAACGCGGCGATGCGCGTGGACCCGCACCTGGGCAACTGTACTCTATCTGACCTGGCCGGCGGCAGCGCGGTATTCTACGATACGAAGGTCAAGGTGGTGAAAGCGTAAAAAGCCTATGCGGAGTGTGGGCATGAGGGGAACAAATCGGTTACGAGGTGAAGCCAGATGAACGCCAAGACCGTGGGGGAGATCATCAAAGACCGGGACATCTATGCCGTCCGCAAGGATCAAACTGTGCAGGAAGCGGTTGAGAAGATGGTGGAGAGGAACATCGGAGCCTTGCCAGTTCTCGATGGTAAACGCCTGGTGGGTATCTTCTCTGAACGCGACCTGATGACGCGGGTGGTGGCCCGGGGGCTGGACGCCCGGCGAACCAAAGTCGGCGACGTGATGACCAAAGAAGTCGTGGCCTGCGAGATCGGCGAAGGTTATGATGCCTGCCTGGCCCGGATGCAGCAGCACAACTGCCGGCATCTGCCCATCACCTCCGGTCACGATGTGGTGGGGTTTATCTCCATGCGGGATTTGTTGCTGGTGGACCGGGACGAGAAGCAAAAAGAGATCGAGATGCTGGACCTGTGCTTGCAGTCCACTCTCTGAAATGAAGGTGCGACGCACCTGGCAAGTGCGTCGCACCACCCAAAATCATCCCTCTCCGAGCCTGGGCGCCTACCGTGAGCCTATCACCACGGCGCCCCGGCCGATTCGGGTGGGCAAGGAAACGACCCCGCCTCCGCGTCCCTTCGTGGGGCCGCTGCCCCTCCCGCTCTCCCCTCCCCTCGTAGGGGACACCCTGACGGGTGCAGGTGGGCCGGGGGAGGGGTGGGTCACGCGCTTGGAAAGGAGAGGACGGACGCCCACGAACCCCCGGCTGCGCCGGGGCGTTCTCGCCGGCTGTGCGCCGTCCTCCCCAGGCGCGCACAGCCGTTTTTTGTTTTGGCAACCGGTCATAACTGTCCACCCGGTTCACGGATTCTGACACTGACATCCGTGCGTATTAAATGCACGAGGGCACTGCCCCGCTCCCCATTTCGCGGCCCTTCGCCGCTACGCGGTGCGGGGAGGGGAAAGAATGCCTGGTAGGGGGTTTTTTGCGGCGGCTTCGCCGCCGCAAAAAAAGACTTTCTCCCCCCTTGTCCCCTCCCCTGACAGAAGTTATGCACGGATGTCAGTCTGACAGGAATGGGGAACGCTGCCATGATCGAGTTACGAGACGTGCACCTGCGCTATGCCGCAACCCCAGATGAGGCCCTGCGGGGCATTGACCTGCACGTCGCTCCCGGCGAATTCGTCTTTCTCACCGGCCCCAGTGGCTGCGGCAAGAGCACCCTGGCCCGGCTGCTCAACGGCCTGATCCCCCACGTCCTCCCCGGCACGCTGCGCGGCCAGGTGCGGGTTCACGGCCTGGACACGCGCCAATATCCCGTGGCCGCGCTCGCGGCCCAGGTGGGCCTGGTCTTTCAGGTCCCAGAGACGCAGCTTTTCAACCATGTTGTGGAGGACGAGGTGGCCTTTGGGCCACGCAACCTGGGGCTGAGCGGCGAGGAGGTGGCCGGCCGGGTGGCCTGGGCGCTGGCTGCGGTGGGCATCGAGGGCCTCCGGCAACGGGCCGTGCGTGAGCTGTCGGGCGGGGAAAAGCAGCGGGTGGCCATCGCCTCGGTGCTGGCCTTGCGCCCATCGGTGCTGGTGCTGGACGAGCCGCTGGCTAACCTGGATGCCGCCGGCGCGGCCCTGGTGCTGAACAGCCTGCGTCGTCTGCACCGGGAAAGCGGGCTGACGGTATTGGTCATCGAGCACAAGACGGGGGCCATCCTGCCCCTGGCTGACCGGGTGCTGATCATGGACCGGGGCCGCATCGTGCGCGACGGCCGGCCGGAGACGGTGTTCGCCGGGCAGGAGTATCTCCGCGAACTGGGCGTGCGCCTGCCCGGCCCGCCCCCGCCGAGGCGCATGCTGCCGGCCGCCGACCGGCGCCCCGCCGGGCCGGCCATCCGCCTGGCAGGGGTGAGTTTTGGCTATCAGCGCCGCCGGCCGGTGCTGGAGGACGTGTCGCTGACCATTGACCAGGGCGAGTTCGTGGCCCTGACGGGCGACAACGGGGCTGGCAAGAGCACCCTGGCCCGGCTGATCCTGGGCCTGCTGCGCCCGCAGCGGGGGACGGTCTGGGTGCGACCGGGCCAGAAACGGCTGCCAGCCGGGCGCGAGGTGGGGTTGCTGTTGCAGAACCCGCTGGAGCAACTGTTCTGCGACACGGTGGACGAGGAGATCGCCTTCGGCCTGGAGAACTATGGCCTGCCGGTGCAGGACAATGTCGAGCGGGCGCTGGCCGTCACCGGGTTGGAACACAAGCGGGGCTGCCGCGTGCCGGCCCTCAGCGTCGGCGAGCAGCAGCGGCTGGCTCTGGCCTCGGTGCTGGCCCTGACCCCGGCGGTGCTCATCCTCGACGAGCCGGCCCTGGGGCAGGATTGGGGCCATCTGAGCCGACTGATGACCTTTGTGGACGGCCTGAACCGGCAAGGAACGACGGTGGTGCTCATCACCCACGATGCCGACGTGGTGCAAACCTACGCGCGGCGGGTGGTGCACCTGGCACATGGGCGCGTCGTCGCCGATACGATGCGCCGGAACTGAGCGGGAGGGGGTGAATATGAGATACTCGACACGCGAGCTGGTGTACGTGGCCGTGTTCGGCGCGGTGTGGGGAGCAGTGGAGATGAGCCTGGGTTCGTTGCTCCACGTGTTGAACGTGCCCCAAACGGGCACGATCCTGGCGGCAGTGGGCATTGTCATCCTGCTCACCGGCCATACCCTGGTGCCCCGGCGCGGCGCCGTACTGCTGATGGGGGTCACGGCCGCGTTCGTCAAGATGTTCTCCCTGGGCGGGATCGTGATCAACCCCATGCTGGCTATCGTCATGGAGGCGGCGCTGACCGAGGCCGGGCTGAGGCTGGCTGGCCGTGGGCGTGGCGCGTTCCTGCTGGCCGGGGTGTTGGGTTCGTCATGGAATGTGGTGCATCCCTTTCTCACCCAGGGGCTGCTGGCCGGGTGGGGGATGGTGCGCGTCTATCGCTGGCTGGTACACGGTGGAGCGCAGTTATTCGGCCTGCCGGAAGAGGTGGGCTGGCTGGTCTTTGGCCTGCTGCTGGGCCTCAAGGTGATCGCCGGGCTGGCCGCCGGACACCTGGGCTGGGAGGTGAGCCGGGCCGTGCTCCGGCGGCGGGCCATCATGGAGCCAGCAGGTGGGTAGAAGGAGGGAGAGAATGCGGAATGTAGATTGCGGAATGCGGAATGCGGAATTAAGGTGGTTGGTGGTCCTGGTGTTGGTCGGGTTGGGCCTGAGTCTGTGGGGCTGTGGAGGGACAGGGACCACGCCGACGGCGGCCCCCTGGACCCTGACCGTCGTGGTGGGCGGCGCGGAGCGTTCCTTCAGCCTGGCCGACCTGGAAGCGATGCCGGCCGTCGAGATCAGCTACACGGCCAAAGAGACGGGCCAGGAGAACGGCTACCTGGGCGTCCGGCTGCGCGACCTGCTGGCCGCGGCCGGGGCCGACCTGGATAGCGTGGCGGTGGTCGAGGTCGAGGCCGAGGATGGTTTTCTGGCCGCCTATCCCCGCGAGCTGGCCCTGCGCGACACCTCGGTGTTGGTCTACCGTATGGATGGCGCGCCGTTGCCAGACAGCATGGGCCGGGTGCGGATGCTGTCGCCGGGCGAGAGCACCAAATTCCAGGTCAAGTTCGTGCGCCGCATCACCGTCAGGTAAGGGAGATAGAGATGGGAGACAGAGAGAGGGGTGGGCTGTACAGGGCGCTGCTGTTTCTGGTGGGGGCGGTGACGGCGGCCGTCGTTGTTCAGGGTTGGGCGACGGCGGCCGTGCTGGGGGCAGCGTTGGCGATCGCGATCTGGATCTGCCCGGCGGCGCTGCGCGCGTTGCTCCGGCGCCGCACCTGGGTGCTGGTCGCCTCGTTTGTGCTGCTGGGCGGGCTGGCCCTCGACGAGCAGCGCGACGTGGTCGTGGGCGTCGTAGCCCTGTCCAGCGCCGGGCTGGGGCTGGGGTTGCAGATGGCGGCCCGGGCCACGGTCATCCTCATGGCCATGGGCGTTTTCACCCGGCGGGCCTCGGTGAGCGACATGACGGCGCTGCTGGCGCGGCTGGGGGCCGGCGAGCTGGGCTTTGTGTTGGGTTTGGCCCTTAACCTGTTGCCGGTCATCCAGCAGACGGCGACCAACACCCTGGCGGCCATGCGCCTGCGGGGCGGCTTTCGTCGGCATCGGCGGCGCGCCCTGCGCCTGCTGCTGGTGACCCTGCTGGTCAACGCCCTGCGCTACGGCGACGATGTGGTGTGCGCCGCCGAGGCGCGGGGCTTTCAGGGCGGCGCGACCCGGTGACGTCCATCCGCCATGCGGGGTGAACGCAGTGGCGAGATGGGTCTGGTGGCAAGCCCCCTGGTGCGCGTTCGAGGGCCTGGAAGTTGCTTGCCACTGGTTGGAAGGCGTGGTATAATTACAACAACGGGTGGGTCAATCCAGGTTTCGAGGTGCGAAATGGCAACGGCTGTCCTCAAGCGTCAGTTTATCACGGATGCGGCTGGCGATCCAATCGGCGTGATCTTGCCACTGGAAGAGTTCGCGCTGGTAGAGGAGATCCTGGCGCAACGGCCTGCCACTGCCAGTGAAGCGGCCCGGCTCGACCAGATGGCGCAGGCGGTCCTGGCCCCCCCCTTTGTGGCTGATCTGCGCGAGACGATGGCTGCTTTTGCCGGGGTGGATGCCGAATGGTGGGAGCGCGGCCGATGACGTACCAGTGGCATGTGTTTCTCACCTCCTTGGATCCTACCGCTGGAGCAGAACAGGCCGGCCGACGTCCCGTGCTGGTGATCAGCCGGGAACGGATCAATCAGCTACTGTGACGAGCCTGCGCCGGGCGATTCACGAAGCTATCCGGTTTCAACTCGATATGTAGTATGGGCGCATGACGCAGCCCGTGGTGCGGTGCAGTGAGAGTGGACCTGGCGGATCCAAATCTGCCAGGTCATTTCGTTGTCGTGTTTGGGGCGACGGTGGGAATATATCACCGCCGCATTTCGCCATCACGGGGCCTCTGTGCACAAAGCGTTGACTCCCATAGGTGCAACCGCAACTTGACACAGCCCTAGCCCGGCTTGCGAACCCCTTGCGCCCATCGGCAGGCTGTGATACAATATCGCTGGCTTTTTCACGCCTTGTTCTCAGTGTTTCTATGGCTGAAGGCCGGCCGCTGCCAGCGACCGCGCATCGGCGGCGAGGACGTGCGCGACATTGACTATGGTGTAGGGAGGAGAAACCAGGTTTCTCTCCTGCCGGGTTCAACGGACACGTGAGCCGTGCTAAACAGGAGCATGGATCGTGTTCCACTTGATCCTGGCGAATGCTCAACGGGAGCATGCATCGTGCTCAACGTGGTTTCGGCACAAGACCCAACGGGGCTTTGGAAAGTCAACCCGACTTGGCTGAAAAGTCAACGGGCCTTTGGATCAAAGTTAACGTGACTTTGGAGCAAACCTGGCCTGATAGCTGGGGGGCGTTTGGACCACGACACACACGAAAGGACGCAAAGGACGCGAAAGCCTTTCGCGCATTTCGCGTCCTTTCGCGACCTTTGCGATCCAAAGACCTCACCAACCTGACCTGGCCGCAAAACCCACCGGCGGCTCTCTTGTGCCAGGGCCGCCGGTGGGCTATAATAGGACCGCCAGACCTCGAAAATCCCCCCAATGGAGAAACCCATGCCTGAACCCACCTACCGCATCGCCGACATCCTGCGCGAAAAGGCCGACCAGTACGCGCTGACCATTTTTCACCGCGACGCCATCGCCGGGCTGGAAGGTCAGCTCTTTGACAAGCGCGGGCAGCCCTACTTGAAGTGCCTGGCCTCCAACCGGGACCGCCGCGCCTACCCGGAAGAGATCGTCCGTCAACTCTACATCAAGAAGCTGATGGACGACTATGGCTATCCCAAAGAGCGCATCCAGGTGGAGCGGCCGGTCTTTTTCGGCTCGGGCATGGGTAAAAAGCGCGCCGACATTGTGGTGATGCACAAAGATGACCCGGACGCGGCCTATATCATCGTGGAGGTCAAAAAACCCAACCGCCACGAGGGGATTGAGCAACTACGGAGCTATTGCAATGCCGAAGGCTCGCCCATCGGCGTGTGGACCAACGGCGGCGCGGTGGTGGTGATGCACCGCGTGGAGCCAAACCTCTACCGCGCCCTGACTGACATCCCCAACGCCCACCAGACGCTGGCGGCCATCAGCGCCGAGCGCGTGACCCTGGCCGACCTGACCGCGATGGACAAGCTGGTCACGCAGCGGCTATCGCTCAAGGACGTGATCCTCGACCTGGAGAACCTGGTGCTGGCGAACGCCGGCGTGGATGCCTTTGAGGAAGTGTTCAAGCTCATCTATGCCAAGCTCTACGACGAGTGGCGCGCGGCCCGGCCCGGCAACCCCTACCTCCAGTTCCGCGTCCTGGACGACCCGGACGAGCAATCGTTCTACAACCGCATCAATGGCCTGTTCCACGCGGCCCGGGACCAGTGGCCGGGGGTGTTCCTGGCCGGCGAAAAGATTGACCTGACGCCGGGCCACCTGGCGACCTGCGTCTCGTTCCTCCAGGACATCAAGCTGTTCAACTCCAACTTGCAGGTCATTGACGAAGCCTTTGAGTACCTGATGACCGAGGTGGGCAAGGGCAAGAAGGGGCAGTACTTTACCCCGCGCCACGTCATTGACATGGCGGTCAAGATGCTCAACCCCAAGCCGGACGAGTACGTGGTGGACCCGGCCTGCGGCAGTTGCGGGTTCACCATGCACGCCATGTTCTGGGTGTGGGGCGAGCAACTGAACGCCGAGGGACCGAACCCGTGGCAACGGGAATACGCCAGCACCCACGTCTACGGGCTGGATTTCGACGCCCGCGCCGTCAAGATCGCCCGGGCCATCAACCTCATCGCCGGCGACGGGCGCACCAACGTCTACCGGGCCAACACCCTGGCCCCCTACCTGTGGGACGATACGGTGCAGGTAGGGCTGCGGGACCGGCTGCGCCGTTTCCCCGACCCGGCCCGCGACCGTTGGAACCAGGAGCACTATCGCTATTTCGGCTTTGACGTGCTCATGACCAATCCGCCCTTTGCCGGCGACATCAGCGAGCGCCGCATCCTGCACCAGTACGAGCTGGCCAAGCGAGGCCGCGACCGGCTGGCCGCCAAGCAGGGGCGCGACATCCTGTTCGTCGAGCGCAACCTGGAGTTTCTGAAACCGGGCGGACGCATGGCGATCGTGCTGCCCCAGGGCCGGTTCAACAATACCACCGACGCCTATATCCGCGAGTTCATCGCCCGCGAGTGCCGCATCCTGGCCGTGGTGGGGCTGGACGTGAACACCTTCAAGCCCCACACCGGCACCAAGACCAGCGTGCTGTTCGTGCAAAAGTGGAACGACGACCCGGAGGCCGGCCCCCTCTGCCCCACCGTGGACGACTATCCCATTTTCTTCGCCACCTCCAAAAAGAGCGGCAAGGACAACTCGGGCCAGTATGTCTACAAGACCGATGCGGACGGCAACCGCCTGCTGGACGCGCACGGCCACCTGATCGTAGACCACGACCTGGACGAGATCGCCACGGCCTTTGTGCTATTCGCCAAAGAGCAGGGTTTGAGCTTCTGGCAGGACGACGCCCGCCCTTTCTGAGCCGCCCCGACGGTGCGCCGTGGACGCTGGCGGCATTCACCGAAGGGGCGGGGACGACGGGGGTGTGGAGCTTGGTCAACTTGTCGACCATCAAGCAGACTTGGCGTTACGATGCTGAGTATTGGCATCCGATCCATATCGAGAACGAACAGACAATTGCCAGGGCTGGAAAGAGGTCTGAGGTCAAAACCGTTTACGACTTGGTGAACCGGATCACCGGCTCAGCTTTCTACCCTTCCTTTGTTGGCTACTATGACGACGCTGGAATGCCTTTCATACGAGTGGCAGACCTGGGAAATTTCTTCTTGAAAGAAGATGGAATGGTGCGGGTTGACCCTCGTATCATTGCTCAATACCGCCAGGTAGCTACAATTGGAGAAGGCGATATTGTCATAGCCAAAGGAGGGTCAATTGGTGGCGTATGCGTCGTTCAACCGGGTATGGGCAAATGCGCGGTTTGCCGCGATGTTATCGCGCTTGAAACAGATCCGAGACGCATAGATAGTTTGTATCTGGTAGCTTTTCTCAGATCACGGTTTGGGCAATTTCAGCTTGATCGATACAAGTCACAACAAGTGCAAGCACATCTGACCTTTCCGGCCGTGGGCAATGTCGAGGTTGTTGTCCCGCCTCGGGCTGAGCAGATAACCATATCACATCTGATCCAGGACGCTTTGGCTGAGCAGAAGCGTTCTGAGACCCTCTACGCCGAAGCCGAGGCACTGCTGCTGGCCGAGTTGGGGCTGGCAAGCGACCAGACCTCCGAGGTTTGGGAAACCTCGGAGGTCTCGTACACGCAGAGTTTCAGCCAGGCGTGGGCGGCGGGCCGGCTGGACGCGGAGTACTTTCAGCCCAGGTACTATGCCTTGCTTGCCAGGCTTCAAGAGACGGGGCAGTCTGTACGGCTGGGGGATTGGCTGGTCGAACCGATCCGCCGTGGCGTGCAGCCAGAGTACGACGACAACGGCGACGTGATTGTCATCAACAGCCAGCACGTGGGCAAGACTCACGTGGAACTTGAGGACAACCGCCGCACCACGCGCACCTTTGCCGGGCAGAACCCCCGCGCTGCTGTTCGCCCCTATGACGTGCTGCTCAACTCCACCGGCTACATCACCATTGGCCGCTGCCAGACCCTGCTCCCAGAAGTGCCCGCTATCGTAGACGGGCATGTCTCGATCATCCGCCCCAAGCCGGGGCTTGACCCGGTGTACCTGGGGTTGTTCCTGAACACTCTTCCCGGCCAGATGCAGACCGAGCGCAGTTGGACCGGCTCCTCGGGGCAGATCGAGCTGCGCACAGAGCTTATCGAAAACTACACGATCTGGAAGCCTGACATGGCTTTTCAACAGCGCCTCCGCGGACTCGTGGAGCGCGCACACACTGCCCGCGAAGAGGCTCGCCGTCTGCTAGAGGAGGCCAAGCGGCGGGTGGAGGAGCTGGTGTTGGGGTGAGGGGGTGTTTGGACCGCGACACCCACGAAAGGGGCGAAGGACGCGCAAGACTTTCGCGCGTTTCGCGCCTTTTTGCGGCTTTCGTGGTCCAAACGTTCAATGCACTTGCCAAGCTTGTATCCGAGTTGGACGCGGCGTTGGAAGAGAACGGGGAAGCCTCGTAAAGGCGCAACTGCCAGTACGGCCGTGATCGTCGCCCACTGAAAACATCGCCGCACAGCAAAGGCCAGCAGATGAACCTGCTGGCCTTTTCGTGTGGCCGGTGGCGTCCCATGTCCGGCCCGGCGCGCTTGCATCCCCACATGGCGTGGAGTATAATGAGCCGGCCTTCTCCGCAATGGAGATGCCACAGGGAACAGAGATGAGAGTTTCGGACGAGGAAATAACCAAGACCGTGGTGACCTGCAACACCGGGCCGCTCATATCGGCGTTTCAATACAGCAATCAGTTAATCGAGCACGTGGCCGAGACGTATGGGAGGTGAGCAATGGAGATGAAAAAGATTGCCCCACACGAACCGCAGGCCGCGCTGTTGTCGGTAAAAGACGTGGATCGGGACGTGGCGGCCCTGTCAGAGGCGTTGGTGGAAGAGCGTGCCAGACGCATCGCCCACAGCGTGCTCTTGCGCTCCGATGTACGCCAGACGCTGGAGATACTGCTGCAAAGCGGCGCTTTTAAGGACGAGGGAGAAGCCATTGCCAGAGGGCTTGAAGTCCTTTCCGTTGCCCTGTCGCCAGTTCTGAAAGCCTGAACGCCGTCTACCAAAGTTGCCATCGTACAGTACCCCAGACCAGCAGACGAACCTGCTGGCCTTTTCGTGTCCCCGGGATCAGCGTCACCTCGCCTGGCGCGTGGCCCACCTGGCGCGCCGGGCTGATGGCCCCTTCTGCCCTTACTATCGTAATTTCAGTCTCCTGCTGCCCCGGCTCACGGCGCCGGCGTGGGCGTGGAAATGCCGAACTGGGCCTTGTACCGCTCCACCAGGGCCGCCAGCTCCGGGTCATCAGGCACCCGTCGATCCAGCCCCAACAACTCGCCGGTGTGGCTGGTGATGGCGCTGGCTTTATCCAGTTGCAGCCGCAGGATGCCCAGCCAGATGCCCTCGTAGCCGGCCCCCACCAGCAGGGTCCGGGTGGGCGAGATCGCCTGCGGCTGTGTGGGGTCTTCCTGGCTGCCGGCGTTCACCAGCACGGCGATCCCCGGCGTCTGGGCTGCGATCTGCCGGTTGACCCCGGTGCCGGCGTTGGACAGCACGACGACCAGCCCGGCCTCTTGAGCCGCCTGGGGGACGTACTGCCGGGCCGCCGCCACGGGGTCCGTGACGCGCAGGGTGGGGTGCGCCGACTGCTGCCGGGTCAGGCCCACCAGGGCCACCCGGTGCCCCCCGGCCTCCACCACCACGTAGGGTTTGGCGAACAGCGCGCCGCTGCTATCCACCACGTTGGCCGACAGGACCGCGAACCGGGCCTGCTGGATGACTGCGCGCAGCTCGTCCTCTGACAGTTGCAGCTCCAACGGCCCCAGGGCCAGGGCGTCGTAGCCCATCAGGTTCATGGCCTCCACCACGGCCAGGCCCCGCGACTGATTGGCGAGGGGCTGGCCGGTGAGGGCGTTGCCGGCGTCCAGCACCAGCACGTGAGGATTTTGGCTCCGCAGTTGCTTGATCCCGGTGGCGCGACGCGCCACTCCGCCCGGGTTTCCTCAAGCCTGGCAGGGGTCCAGGTAGCCCAGGGTATCGTGGGTGTAGGCCAGGACCAGCGAGGCCGGCGGGGGTTGGGGGGTGAAGGTGGGCCGCAGGGTCGCCGCGATCGTGACCGGGGGCAAGGCGGTGGGGGCCGGAGCCGGGAACAACACGTCGGCCCCGCCGACCAGCAGCAGCCCCACAGCGATGACCAGGATCACGCCCCCGGCCGTCAGCACATGCGGGGTCTTGATCGTCATGGATTCTCCTTTACCTGGACTAATAAAATCCAGAAAGTTCAGACAGGATTTACAGGATTCACAGGATTTATCCATCCTGTAAATCATGCCCAGCCCAGGCTGGACTGGGTGAATCCTGTCCAATCAGGCGATCCACAAAAAGTACAGCCCCACGGCGATGATCACCAGGCCGCTGGCCCGCTCCAGGAGTGTGTTCCAGCGTCCCAGCGCCAGCAGGCTCTTGGACACGCCGGCAAACGTCCCGGCCAACACCACCGGCACGCCGCGCCCCAGGGCATAGACGAACAGCAGCGTGGCCCCGTAGACTATCGCTCCCTTGACCATCACCAGGGTCAGGATGGCCGCCAGCACCGGCGTGGCGCACTGCGAGGCCACCAGGCCCGACACCAGCCCCAGCAGCAGCGCGCCCAGCAATCCCCGTTGCCGGATCCGCTCGCGCTGCCGGGCAAAGACTTCCGGGATGGGGATGGTGAACACCCGCAGCAGGTACAGGCCGATGGCGATGCACACCGCCGCCACCAGGTAGTACAGCACGTGCGACTCGCCGCCGATCAGCCCGCCGAACAGGGCCGCGATCACCCCCAGGGCCATGAAGGTCAGGGCCAGCCCCACGGCAAAGGCCAGCGAGAGGGCCAGGCTCCGCCAGCGGCCCGGCGTCGCCGTCCCGCCCACAAAGCCGATCACCAGGGGGATCATCGCCACGTTGCACGGGCCGATGCTGGTGACGACCCCGCCCAGGAAGACCAACACGTAGGCCAGGAGCGAGACGTTCTCAATGCCGGTCAGGTCGGGGGTCATGGCTGCTGCTCCACGAGCTTTTGCAGCTCGGCCCGCACGACGTCTTCCGGGATCACGCCCACACCCTGGCGAGCCTGGCCCTGGGCGTCAAAGATGATGCTGGTGGGGATGACCCGGATGCCGGCCCGCCGAATCAAGTCCTGGTTGCGCGCCTCGCTCACGATCACGTCCACGAAGACGACCCGGCCCGCAAAGTCCGGTCGCACCCGGTTCACGATCTTTTCCATCTCGATGCACGGGATGCAGGTGGTGGAATGGAACAGCACAAAGACCGGCTTGTTGGCCGCCAAAGCCTGTTCCAACTGCTCGGCCGGGGTCAGGCCCGGGCCGGCCGGGGGACCAGCGGCGACGGCCGAACCGCCGGTCACGGTTTCGATGGGCACCGGCGCCGTGTCGTCTGCGGCCGGCCCGCCGACCAGTTTAAAGGCGAGGACGCCCACCACGGCGACGATCACCAGGGCCAGGATCACGATAGAACCACGTTTCATGGTCACCTCATATCAGATGATGAGCGAAAGCAGCCAGACGGCCAGGGCGAAGAACAGCACCGCCGTGAGGCCCTTGACCAGGGCCAGGTGGCGGTTCATGAACGCGCCCAACTGTTGCGAGCTGGTGCCGAAATACGCCAGCAGGAACACCACGATGAGCGGGGTCACGAACATCAGGTTGTAGAGCACCAGGTACATGAACCCATGGGCGGCCAGTTCCGGCACGCCCATCACGAACACGATGGTGGGCAGATAGACCTGCCCGGTGCAGACCAGCTCCAGCACGCTGATGCCAAAGCCGGCCACCACGGCAGCCACCACGAACCGCCACAGCCGGCCGTGGGCCTCGGCCGCCCGGCTCTCGTCGCGGATGAGCTGGCGCGTGCGGCGCTTGAGGAAAGCCGGCAGTTGCAGGGTCATCGCCGCCGCCTGACCCCGCCGAATCTTGACCAGGTCCCCCAGGCTCAGTACGCCAAAGACCAGGCAGGCCAGCGCCGTCCCGCCGTAGACGACCGGCGTCACGACCTCGATGAAGCCCAGGCCCTTGAGGAAGGTGAGGATGCCGGCCCCGATGAGCAGATAGGTGACGAACACCGTGGCCGTGAACGCCCCGCCCACCAGCAGCACATCGCGGCCCTTGCGTCCGGTGACGGTCAGGTAGGAGACGAAGAAGATGAGCGTGGCAAAGGCGCAGGGGTTCAGGCCATCCAGCAGGCCAGCCCCCAGCACCGCCAGGGGGCTGAACCCGCTGAACAGCCGCTCGAGAGCCGCCAGGCCCTCTTCCTCGCCGATGTCCGTCCAAACCGGGCCGACGCCGCCCTGGGCCTGGTACTTCTGGATCAGGCCCGTCATGGCCCCCAGGGTCACGTCCTCGGCCACCAGGTAATCCTGGCCGACGACGACCGCTGGCGTGCCCAGGCGTCGCTCCACCGGGATGCCCAGCCGCTCGCCCAGCACCGCCGCGACGCGCTTGCCCTGCGGTTCCTCGATGTTGAACCGGGTGATGGTCAGGTTGGGGTAGTGGTTCTCCAGGTAGCGCAGGTCCTGCTCCGCGCGCTGACATTCCGGGCAACTGGGGTCGTAAAAGTAGGCCAGGTGGACGATGGCCGGCGCGACGGTGGCGGTGGGCGTGGCCTCATCGCCGCAGTGGGCACAGGTCTTGATGGTGGGCGGCGGCGTGGCCGCCGCCCGTGTGGGCGACGCGGTCAGCGTGGGGAAGGCCGTGGGGACGATGACCAAGGTGCCTGGGGGGATGGGTGGCGCCGGCGTAAACGTGGGGCCGGGGG
>DAOTYG010000340.1:0-3173 GCA_034435155.1 Anaerolineae bacterium
CCTACCCTCCCGCAGGTTTGGGCGCAATGACCAGACCAGAGCACGCCCAGATGACCGGCTGCATCGGTTGCCAGCCCCTTTCTAACCTGCGGGAGGGTTCAGGGTAGGCAGTTACAAAGGCTTTACCCTTGTTCTCTCCCTGACAGAAGTTATGCCCGGATGTCAGTGGTAACACATTGACAGGGTGTGTTACAATAGAGAGGGCCATAATGCTAGATCCACAGGCCCCGGAACCGCTCGGTGGCGATCTGCAAGCCCTCGCGTTCCACCCGTGCTTCCTCAGCGCGCCAGCGTTCGCGGTTCCAGATCTCCAGGTGGGTGTTCACACCCACCACAGCCACTGCGGTGTCCAGGTGGGCATACTGGCGCAGTGACGCCGGGATCAAGACCCGGCCGTGATCGTCGAGATTGCAATAAGAAGCTTTGGCAAACAGAAAACGGGATATAGTCTGGGATTGATCCAGGTCCAACTCGCGTTGGCGCAGGTCAGTGATAAAGCGGTCCCAGTCAGCCGGGGGAAAGACCATCAAGTAATCACCCAGGCCCCGGGTAATGATCAGGCCGTCCTCCAACGGGGGCCGAAACCGGGCCGGGATGCTGAGGCGACCCTTGTTGTCAATGACATGCTCATGCTCACCCAGAAACATATCCCCACCTGTTGGTAATTTTATCCCATTTTATCCCACTTTGTCCCACCGAATTATAGCATATTTTTTCCTGCTTGACTAGTAGCCTGAGGAACGAAATTCATCATTTTAAGGTTAGGTTGGGCCGTTTATCTAGAACATATGTTCCGATTTTGAGCAATTTCGTCTAAACTCGAGCTACAACCGCATTTCGTCATTCTGAGGAGCGAAGCGACGAAGAAACCCGTTATTGTGGTAAAGAACCGCCTGCCAGGAACGAGATTCTTCGCTCCCTTCGGTCGCTCAGAATGACCACTTGGGCCAGATGTGGTTGTAGTATTAAGTTGACGCATATGTCCCTACTCCCCTCTCCCTACCAGGGAGAGGGGATGGGGGTGAGGGTTGGCTCGGGCGAACAAAAAATAGCCCCGGCCCCTGGGTTCGTCCCGTGCAAAGCACGCCCGGACAGGCCCTGGGCCGGGGCACCCCTTTGTGAACCAGACCCTTCGGGTTTCCGAAACCCGAAGGGTCTCTGATTGTCGCCCGAAGTTTGTACTACGGACGTTACGAAAAACCCCGAACGGCGCGGTTTCGTGGGTTTCGCGGTCCAAACGCTGCCCGCTGCCTCGCCAGGGGCGTGGCCTCGGTTCACTGGCATCGTGTGGGGAATGCGACGCCCCTACTCCAGCCGCTCCAGGAACTCGCGGACGGTCAGGATCGGGATGCCGCAGTACGCGCCCAGGTCCAGCAGATGCCGGGCGCCGCTGACGATCACGTCGGCCCCGGCTACGACGGCGCAGGCCAGCACCCGCTCGTCGGCCGGGTCCGCTGGCACGGCGCTCGCCCCATCGGCGTCGCCCGGAACCACCAGCGCGTCCTGCTCCAGGAGCGTGAGCAATTGCTGGATGTCCTCGTCAGGGATGGGGTACTTGCGCCGGATGCGCGGATAGCTCAACGTGGCCCGGATCTCGGCCACGATGGCCGGCGAGGTGACCAGCACGTACCGTCGCTCACGCCAGGCGTTCAACACCTGGGCCGGCAGCCCCGTCTTGACCAGCAGGCTACTCACGAACACGTTGGTATCAAGCGTGGCCTTGAGCATCGGCAGCCCTCACCGCAGCCACGGCCTCGGCCACGTCCTGCGCCACTTCCTCCGGCGCGGTATCTGGCAAGCGGCTGCGGATCCGTTCCAACACCTGGAACCGGGCCTCGCGCTCGGCCACGAGCCGCTGGTACATCTCGATGGGGATGACGGCCGCCATGGGCTTGCCGGCGCGCTCGATGATGACCGTCTGCTCGCCATAGTGGACGCGGCCCACCAGGTCGGGAAAGTTCTTGCGGGCCTCTCGGGACCCCATGCGTACAGCCATCGGTGTCCTCCGATTGTTCGAGTCGGCTTTCAGTATAGCACGCCGGTCGCATAGTGTCAACTGTGTACACTATTTCGCGCGACCAGATGCCAGGTTGGGGAGTACAGCTCACCCTGTTACCAGCCCGCGACCGGATTGGGCGTGGGTTTAAGGCGAGACCTGCTTCTCCAGGCCCGGGCGATCCAGGAGGATGATCTTTTGCCGCTCGATGGCGATCAGCCCTTGTTCACGCAAGGTCCGCAGGGCCTGGTTGACGCTCTCGCGGGTCGCCCCCACCAGGCTGGCCAGTTCGGCCTGGGTCAGCCGCAGCTCGACCGCCCGACCAGCCGTGCGCTCGCCGTGGCACCCGGCCAACTCCAGGAGCCTGGCGGCCACGCGGCCCCGGACGTGGAGAAAGGCCAGGCTCTCGGCGTAGGCGGTGGTGTAGCGCAAGCGTGCGCTCAACACTTCGATGATGCGCCGGGCCACGCCGGGGTAGGTCTCCAGATAGTGCAAAAAGTCGTCCCGGCGCAGGGCCAGGGTCGTGGTTTTGGTCATGGCGACGGCCCCGGCCGAGCGGGGTTGGCCGTCCAGAAGGGCCAGTTCGCCAAAGGCCTCCCCGGGGCCATAGATATTGACCGAAAGTTCCTGGCCGGTTTCGCTGAGGATAAAGATGCGCACCCGGCCGGTTTCGATAACATACATGGTCTGACCGGGTTCGCCCTGGTAAAAGATGACCTGGCCTTTGTCAAAGGCATGTCGTTCCAGGCTACCGGCCAGGGCCTCTAGCTCCTGGTCCGATAGCCCGGCGAGGAAGAGCACGTTGCGGAGCGTGGCGATCCGGGACACGAGTGCGCTCCTCTCTCAGGGTGAATTGGCGCGCCTTTGCCACCGTGCGTACCAGGCCCGGAGCCAGCGCTGGCTGAACAGCGGGGCCCTTGTCACAAGTTGCTCACTCACCGGTTTTGGTGTATAATCCGATAGGTCTGGCAGACACGCCGCTCCCGATCATGAAAAAACCGCATACGAATATACCCATATGCGGTAGTAAATATAAACCTGGTGCCGAGGAAGGGATTTGAACCCTTACGGGCGCTTGCCCACTACGCCCTGAACGTAGCGCGTCTGCCTGTTCCGCCACCTCGGCACGCTTCAAATTGTACCCTATTTTCTACCGCCCGTCAAGGGGGAAGCTTTG
>DAOTYG010000341.1:0-30345 GCA_034435155.1 Anaerolineae bacterium
GGGACCGGCTGGCGGGGGCAGGGCCGGGCAGGGGCCGGCCGCGGCCATGCGCCGGGCCGGCGGGGCCGGGACGAACCCGGCGCAGCCGGCCAGGAGCAGCAAGGGTATGACCAGGCCGGGTATGGTGTTGACGTTCATGGCTGGTTTCTCCCGTTTGCGGTAGACCCGCAGGGTTTGGCAAACCCTGCGGGTCTCCATTTCAGTAGTTCTTTAAGATCAGTGGCAGGTATAGCCGGTAGTCGCCGGTGAATAGCTGACCCAAGATCTCGTACTCGCCGTCCACCAGTGGGAGGATGTTGTCGTCGCCGGACCAGACCACCAGGTAGGCCCGGCTCGCGCTGCTAAAGGCTACCGCCGGGTAGACGGCGCTGTAGGCCGTGCTCCCATTCGACCCCATGTCGCTGAGGCGGAAGTCGTTGGCGCCCAGGCCGCCGCCGGTGGCGTTGAGCCGCTGGCCAAAGATCTCGAACTCGCCATCCACCAGCGGAGCGATGTTGTCGTCGCCCTCCCAAACCACCAGGTACTCGTTGGCCTGGCTGTCGTAGGCCACCGCCGGGTGGATGGCGTCATAGTCCGCATTGCCCGTCCCGCCCATATCGCTGATGCGGAAGTCGTTGGTGCCCACGCCGCTGCCGGCCGCGGTGAGCCGCTGGCCATAGATCTCGTACTCGTTGTCCACCAGGGAGCCGGTGTCGTCGTCGCCCTCCCAGACCACCAGGTATTGGTTGTCGGTGCTGTTGTAGGCCACGGCCGGTTTGCCTGCGTTGTAGAGAGGGCTTGAGTTCGGCCCCATGTCGCTGATGCGGAAGTCGTTGGGGCCCGTGCCGGCGCCGGCCGCAGTCAGCAGTTGACCAAAGATCTCGAACTCATCGTCCACCAGTGGGGCGGTGTTGTCGTCGCCGGACCAGACCACCAGGTATTCGTTGCCCCGGCTGTTGTAGGCCACGGCCGGGTCCTGGGCGTCGTAGGCCGTGTCCCCATCCGGCCCCATGTCGCTGATGCGAAAGTCGTTGGTGCCTATGGCAGCCCCGGTGGCGCTGAGGCGTTGGCCAAAGATCTCGTACTCGCCATCCACCAGGGAGCCGGTGTCATCGTCGCCGTACCAGACTACCAGGTACTCGTTGGCTGTGCTGTTGTAGGCCACGGCTGCGCCGAACGCGCCGTAGGATACGTTCCCATCCGGCCCCATGTCGCTGATGCGAAAGTCGTTGGTGCCCACCGCGGCGCCGGTCGCCGCGTTGAGGCGCTGGCCGTAGATCTCGGACTCGCCGTCGGTCGTGTCGTCGCCGGACCAGACCACCAGGTACTCGTTGGCTGTGCTGTTGTAGGCCACGGCCGGGTTGTACGCGCCATAGTTGGCGTTCCCGTCCGGCCCCATGTCGCTGATGCGGATGGCCGGGCCGAGGAGCGCGCCGGTGGCCGCGTCCACCCGCTGGCCCCAGATCTCGTACTCGTTGTTCACCAGCGGGGTGAAGCCGTCGTCGCCCTCCCACACCACCAGGTACTCGTTGTTGGTGCTGTTATAGGCCACCGCCGGGTCGTAGGCATCGCCCAGCTCGTCTTCGCCCATGAAGCTGAGGCGCGCGTCGTTGTCGCCCACTTCGACGCCGGTCGAGTTCAACCGCTGGCCAAAGACCTCGTGCTCGTCGTACACCAGTGGGGGGGTATCGTCGTCGCCGTGCCAGACCACCAGGTACTCGTTGCCCGCGCCGTTGTGGGCCACTGCCGGGCGATACGCCCAGTAGGTGTTGTTCCCGTTCGGTCCCATGTCACTGAGGCGAAAGTCGTTGGGGCCCGTGCCGCCGCCGGTCGCGGTCAACCGCTGGCCGAAGATTTCCTGCTCGCCGGCCACCAGCGGAGCCGTGTTGTCTACGCCTTGCCAGACCACCAGGTATTGATTCGACGTGTGGTTGTAGGTCACGGCCGGGTACTCGGCGCGATAGGCGATGTCCCCGTCTGGCCCCATGTCGCTGATGCGAAAGTCATTGGCGCCCAGGTCGCCGCCGGTGGCGTTGAGTCGCTGGCCGTAGATCTCGAACTCCTCGTTGGTCACGTCGTCGCCGTACCACACCACCAGGTATTGGTTATCCGTGCTGTTGTAGGCCACGTCCGGGAAGTGAGCGGCGTAGCTGGTGTTCCCATCCGGCCCCATGTCGCTGATGCGAAAGTCGTTGGGGCCGGTGCCGCCGCCGGCGGCCGTGATCAGTTGGCCAAAGATCTCGATCTCGTTGTCCAACAACGGGGCGATGTTGTCGTCGCCGGCCCAGACCACCAGGTATTGGTTGTTCGTACTGTTGTAGGCCACCGCCGGGGCGGAGGCGTCATAGTTCGCGTCCCCCACACCGCCCATGTCGCTGAGGCGAAAGTCGTTCGTGCCCACCTCGGCCCCGGTGGCCGCGTTCAGGCGTTGGGCAAAGATCTCGTTCTCGTCGTTCACCAGCGAGCCGGTGTTGTCGTCGCCCTGCCAGACCACCAGGTACTCGTTGTCGTGGCTGTTGTAGGCCACGGCCGGGCGGATGGCGTCGTAGTTGGCGTCGCCGTCTGGCCCCATGTCGCTGATGCGGAAGTCGTTATCGCCCACGCCGCCGCCCGTGGCGGTCAACCGCTGGCCAAAGATCTCGAACTCGTTGTCCACCAATGGGGCCGTGTTGTCGTCGCCCTCCCAGACCACCAGGTATTGGTTGTCGGTGCTGTCGTAGGCCACGGCCGGGTTGTAGGCGTCATAGTTGGCGTCGCCCGTCCCGCCCATGTCGCTGATGCGAAAGTTGCTGCCGATCAAAGCCCCGGTGGCCGCGTTCACTCGTTGGCCGTAGATCTCGTACTCGTCGTCGGCCAGGGAGCCAGAGTTGTCATCGGCGTACCAGACCACCAGGTACTCGTTGTCGTGGCTGTTGTAGGCCACGGCCGGGTTGTAGGCGTCGTACCAGGTATCCTTGCCCATGAAACTGATGCGAAAGTCGTCGGCGCCGATCTCCGGGTCAATCGTCACCGGGTAGGCAGCCTGGGCCAGGGCCGTTCCATCTACCACGATGCGGGTCTCGGCCGCGGTCACGTGCATCGCGGCCGGCAGGTCGCGGCCGGCGGCGTCGTAGACGCGCACGCGTCCCAGGTGGACCGCGCCATCGCCTTGACGCCAGCGCCAGCCGTCGGCTGTGGCCTCGAACGCGCCGGGGCATTGCACCGCGCCGGCGATGACTAGGTCAGCCCCGCCCGCAGGGAGCGGGAGCGGCTGCGGGATGAGGAACCGCTGCTCGATGGTGCTTTTCCGGGCCAGGTATTGCTCCACCAGGCCGCCGCGCGAGTAGGTCACGGCCGGCGACGACTCGCGCACCGGCCGCACCGCGTCGGTCACGACCCCGGCCAGCGGTCGGTCGTCGGCGGTCACGGAGGTCAGGCGCCAGGCCCATTCGATCCGGCCAGACCGGGGCGCGAACTGCACCCCAGCGGGCGTGAAGGTGGCCGTGTGACGCGGGTGGCGCAATTGCCACCCATCGGTTATGGCCTGCCAGTCGTTCACGGCCGCGGCGATGGCCTGGTCGGAGGTCATTGCGGCGGCGGTCGCAGGGTTGGATGCGCCGGGTGCGGCGGGCCTGTGCGCCAGGGGTGGCCCGGCCAGGAAGCCGAGCAGCAGGACCAGCGCGGTCAGGACGTGCAGGGAGAGCCGGGCATTGTTAGAAGTCATAGCTGCCTCCTTTTGGCATTCTGCCTGAGTGCTGTGCTCGTGCACGGGTTTTCAGAAATCGCCCCTCCTCTTTTTTGACCTCCTTTCCCCTCACTTCTACTGCTGTCGGAAATCCGACCTGGGCCGATCATACCCGATCTGCCGGGTTCGCGCATCGGCCGGGAAGCGTAGTTGCACTACATCAGAAGGCGTATTTACCAACCGGGCGGATTGCCCGCACCCACGGGGGCTGCGCTGTGGGCTATGCCTGGTCCGCCGCAAACTCCATTAGCCAGAACAGGGGCGACCAGGTCGCCCCTGTTCTGGGGGAGGTTCTCTCAACCGCCTTATGCAGATCATCTCCGGTGGCCTCGGGTGGGCACGGCGTGCCCGGCCCGGCGCAGGGCTGCCAGGTCCCGCTTGACGGTGGCCCGGCCCACCCCCAGCGCCGTCGCCAGGTCATCCACGGTGGGGGCCGCGCCCTGGTCGGCGGCCTCGGCCAGCAGGCGGCGGAGTTGGGCCTGGCGGCGGTCTGCCTTGTCGGCAACCTCGGCGTCCTCCGGCGCGGCGATGGTCCAGGTCACGGTCACGTACTCGTCGGCGCGGAGGGGCCGGCCCGTAGGAGCCCCGGCGCGGGGCAGGCGCACGGTCTGGCGCCGGGGCGGCATGGGGGGCCGCCCTGTGCGGTACGCGGTCAGGATGCCCCGGTTCTCGGGCACGTTTTCCAGGAAGGAATGGCGCAGGTCCGGGTCGCCGATAGCGGCCGCCAACTCTTGTACAAGTTGATAGGCCCGCTCCAGGTAGGGCTGCGCGGCCTCGATACCCTCCACGGCGGCGACGATCTGGTAGCGTTCCAGGTAGACCGTCCTCATGCGACCCAGTCGGCTCCCCAGACCCTCTAGCATATCGAGGGCTTGCGCCGACAGACGGTTGGCCTCCTCCAACTGGCCCGCATACAGGCAAGTCAACGCCAGGTGCGACTGGTTGATCGCCGCATCCATCGTTTGCTGGTTGGCCTGCGCCACCGCGATGGCTTGCTGGAAGCAGGGCCGGGCCTGCTCTAGATCGTACTCCTCCAGAGCGAGCTGGCCCAGCAACTCCAACAGGGCGATCTCAAAGTTGCGTTCGCTGACCGCCCGGCAGATCGCCAGCGCCTCCCCCGCTATGGCCCGGGCCTGGACCAGATCCCCCAGTCCCCCATAGTTGGCGGCCTGCCAACGGCGGATGATGCCTTGCCATTGACGGTCGCCCACGTGATCCATCACCCCGGCTGCCTCGGCCAACATCTCTAACGAACGTCGGTGGCAACCCAGCAGGGCGTAGGTAATGCCGATGTTGCCCTGGGCACTGGCCTCAGCGTAGGGATCGTCCAGTTCGTGGGCGAGGCGGCGATTCTCCTCAAAGTAGACCAGGGCCTGGGCACAATCGCCGGTCAGGCCCAGGTGCAGGTTGCCCAGCATGTTGAGGACCTGCAACTCACCGCGACGGTTGCCGGTCTCCCGAAAGAGCAGCCGGGCTTCCTCGATGGCGGCCTGGCAGTGCGTGGCATCGCCGATGCGCCACCAGGCCCGGGCCGCCGCCGTCAGACAGAGACCCAGCAGGTCGAGTTCGCCGGCCGCACGGGCCAGGCGCGCGGCCTCATCAAGCAAGGCGAGCGCCGACGCAGATTCGCCGGCCAGGACCTCGCGCCAGCCCTGGCGATGGCGTGTGCGCGCCTGACGCGGCAGGTCAGCCAGCGTCCGGGCCAGGGTCCACATCTCGCCCAGGATCGCCGCCTGTGCTTCTCGACGGCTCAGGACGGCCAATGCCTGCTCCTGCCGGGCCAGCACGTCCCAGCGGGCTGCCGGATCATCACCCATCAGGGCCAACGCTCGCTCGTAGTGTACCAGGGCTGCCTGATAGTCGTAAACGGCCTGGGCGCGCTCGCCGGCCTGCAGCGTGTGGACCAGGGCCTTGTCCGACACGCCACCCTGGTCAAAGTGGTGGGCCAGAGCTTCGACATGCTCTGGGTGCAGGCTCTCCAGGGCCTCGCCAGCCTGGACATGGAGCCGGCGCCGTCCCCCATCGTCTAGCGTCTGGTAAACCACCCGGCGCACCTGGTCGTGGGTAAAGGCATAGGTGGCCGGGCCTTCGACCAGGAATCGTCGCTGCACCAGGTCGCTCACGATAGGCAGGGCCGCCGCGCGGTCCAACCCGCTGGCCTGAGCCAGCAGCGCAAAGTCGAAATCGTCGCCCAGGACGGCGGCCACGTCCAACAGCGCCCGGGCCGGTGGGGCCAACCGCGCCAGCCGCCGGGCGATGACCTCGCGCACGCTGGCCGGCAGGGGCAGCTCGGCATAGTCGCCGGTGGTCTCGTCCCAGGGGGTGCGCCAGGCGCCGGCCGCGTCGCGGGCCAGGATGCCTTCGTCGCGCAGGGCGCGCAGGGTCTCCAGCAGAAAGAGCGGATTGCCGTGGGTCTCGGTGTAGAGTCGGGCCTCGAAGCGGGGGGCCGCCGCCGGCAAGCCCAGGCTGCGGCGCACCAGTTCGCCGGTGGCGGCGGCGTCCAGCGGCTGGAGGATGAGCCGGTCCCGCAGGCTGGCCCGGTCCAGGTCTTGCAGCGCGGCCCAGACCGGCGGTCGCTGGCGAGCCTCCTCGCTTCGACATGTGGCGATGATCAGGACCCGGCTCTCGGCCAGGCGAGGCGTCAAGTGGGTTAATGTCGCCAGGGTGGACTCGTCGGCCCAGTGGAGGTCTTCCAGGAGAAACAGGTGGGGAGTGATCTGCCCCAGGGCCAGGATCGTGTGGGTCAGGGCGTTCAGCAGGCGCGCGCGGTCTTGAGCCGGGCCCAGGGACACGTGGGGGGGCAAGGCATCACGCGGCAACCCGGCGGTCAGGGCCGGGAGGAGCCGGCCGGCAGCCCGCAACTCGACGCCGGGGAGCAGCTCGACCAATTGACTGGCCCGCAACGGCGAGAGGGCTGCTTCCAATGCCCCGATCAGGACGCCGTAAGGTGGTGTTGGGGTCAGCTCCAGCCCCCGGCTCCAGGCCACCTGCGCCCCGCGCCAGGCCGCGCCCTGGGCGATCTCTTGCAGGAGCCGGGTCTTGCCTACCCCGGCCTCACCCTCCACCAGCACCAGGCCGCCGCGCCCGGCCAGGGCCGCCTCCACGTGCCGCAGCAGCGCGGCCCGCTCGGTTGGACGCCCCACCAGGGGCAGGGTTGCCGTCTCTATGCCGGGCACGGGCGGCGGACGGGGAACCTCGGTCGGGGCAGCGACTTCTTGCGCCAGGGCTGTGGTCTCTGGGGCCGGCTCCACGCCCAGCTCGTCGGCCAGGACGGCCCGGCAGACTTCGTACTGCTTCAGGACCTCGGCTGGCCGGCCCAGGCGGAGGCACAACTGCATGACCGCGCGATGGGCCTCTTCCCGCAGGGGGTCCTCGGCGGCCAGCCGGCGCGCGTAGCCCAACGCGGCCTCGTGGTCTCCCCGGTCCTGTAGCCCATCCACCAGCCGCTCCAACGTGGTCAGGTAAAGGTTCCGCAGCCGCTCCCGCTCCAGCAGCGCCCAATCATCGTAGACACCGGGCAGGAAATCGCCGCAATACAGCGCCACCGCTTCGCGCCAAGTCTCAGGTCTCGGGTCCCAAGCCCCAATTGCTGGCTCGCCGGTTGGGGACTTGCCTGGGCTTTGGGCTTTGCCGAGGAACTCGGCCACGTCCAGCCAGACCGGGGCGGCCGGATTGAACTGGATCATGTCGGCATCGGCCAGCAGGAAAGGCCTCAGGGAGGGGAGATCGGCGAGGGTGCGGCGAATCTGCCAGAGGGCCTGGCGCAGGCGGCGGCGGGCGACCTCAGCCGGCAGGTCCGGCCAGAAGGCACCGGCCAACACCTCGCGCGAGTGCGACCGGCCCCGGAACGTGACCAGATAGGCCAGCAGGGACCGGGCGGCAGCGCTGGTGGGTGGCAGCACAGGCTGGTCCCCCCAGGCCAGACTCAGGCCGCCCAAGAGGTGGATGCGTAACACGGTAGGCGTCATACGTCATATGTCATACGTCATACGTCATACGTCATACGTCATTCGTCATGCGTCAGGCGTCATTCCGTCCTGGCATGGCGTCGCTTTGATGTTTCTCGTTCATCGCCTGGATGCAGTCCAGGTACAGGTAGACGCTCAGCAGGTCAATGTCCACCGGGCCCCGTACACCACAATCCAGGCCCCAATAGCAGTGCCAGGCACTCATGCCGAGTGCCTGGCGCCGATAGCTCGCTGGGCAGCTCCACTTTTTCAACCGAAGCCGGGTTTCTGGGACTCAGTAAACCAGTGGGATCCCATATTGTGCGCATAAAGCTTGCGCTTCCTCTTCGACACCCAGGGCGATCATCACGCCGGTCACCTGTTGGTCGGGATGCAGGGCGCGCATCAGGGTGATCTTGTCGGCCAGCCGGTCCACATCTTCCGCCTCGCAGACGCTCTTGACCTCGAACACGGTGATCTGTCCATCGTCGATCAGGATGTCAATCTCGAAACGCCGCTGGCCTGGTGGACCGACCAGACCGATTTCATCCACTACCCTCTGGCGCAATTGAATGCGGTCCGGGCGGATGTCTGGTCGCTTGAGGGCCAGGCGCAGCGTGCCGGCCACCACGTCTTCCAGCTTCTTACCGGCTCGTACCTGGAACCTCCCGACAACCAGGTGTACCCAGTCTTTCAGGTCATCAATTTTCTGGCCTAATTGATCGAACCGCTGGTCTACCTGCCCGAATCGTTGGTCTACCTGCCCGAACCGTTGGTCTACCTGCTCGAGCCGTTGGTCTACTTGCTCGAGCCTTTGGTCTACCTGCTCGAGCCTTTGGTCTACCTGCTCGAGCCGTTGGTCTACCTGCTCGAGCCGTTGGTCTACTTGCTCGAGCCGTTGGTCTACTTGCTCGAGCCGTTGGTCTACCTGCTCGAACCGTTGGTCTACCTGCTCGAACCGTTGGTCTACCTGGTCGAGCCGTTGGTCTACCTGGTCGAGCCGTTGGTCTACCTGCTCGAAATGCTGCATCGTTTCAGCGCGCAGATTCTGGATCTCGCCCCGCACTTGGGTAAAGCCCTCAGTCATTTCGGTATGCAGGTCGTGAACGTCATCACGCACTTGCTCCAGGTTCCAGGCTGTCTCGGTGCGCGCTTGGATCGCCTGATAGCCGATCTCGCGAAGCTCCTGAACGATCGCGGCGAGCTCTCCCTTGGTAGCAAACGCTCTCAGGAAGGCGTGGTAGGCGCGCGACTCTAGCTCTGGCTGGCGCTCCAGCATCTCTGGGAGCTGCACGTCCAGGATGTACAGCAGTTGTTCATCAGTCAGGGTCAATGTAGACATGCTTCATTCACCTGTTGGACGATGGCGATCCTGCCCCTATTATATCATGAAAACCAGGCAAGAGCAATACAGCCCGCAGAGGGGAGCCGGGGCCTGGGTCTGGCAAACTGCCTTCGAGCGCAGTGGGTGGCTGTGGGCTGCCGACTGGCGACCGAACGACTAGAAGAACACCTCAGCCAGACGGTACAATTCCAGGTCCACGCTCTTGGTCTGGCCCACAGCGTCGGCCAGGCGCACCGGGACCACCTGGCCCCCCTGTATGGCCGGCATATAGCCCCAGCGGCCTTCTCGCACATAGTCCACGGCCACCACACCCAGCCGCCCGGCATTGAGGCGGTCATTGAGGGAGGGACTGCCCCCGCGCACCAGGTGGCCCAGCACCATCACCCGGGTCTCCAGGCCGGTGCGTCGCTCGATCTCCTCGGCCACCCGCGGCCCCACGCCCCGCTCCTTGAGCAAGATATGGCCGAACTCGTCCTTTTCCAGCCGCGATTCGTCCACCTCCGTGGTGATCTGGACCCCTTCCGAGACCACCACCAGGCTGTAGCGTTTGCCCAAGGCCCAGCGGCGCAGCAGGTGATCGCAGAGGCGGTTCATGTCCACCGGCACTTCAGGGATGAGGATGAAATCCGCGCCCCCGGCCATGCCGCCAATGAGGGCCACCCAGCCGGCGTGCCGGCCCATCACCTCCACCACCATGACCCGCCGATGAGCCATGGCCGTGGTGGTGAGCCGGTCCAGGGCCTCCATGACGATGCTCACGGCGGTATCAAAACCGATGGTATAGTCGGTGCCCGAGATATCATTGTCCATAGTCTTGGGAATGCCCACGCAGTGCAGGCCCTCCGCGCATAGCCGCGCTGCCACGCCCAGGGTATCGTCGCCACCGATGGCGATGAGGGCGTCCAGGCCCCACGTTTCATAGTTGGCGCGACAACGGACGAGGCCACCCTCGTGCTTGAAGGGGTTGGTGCGCGAGGTCCCCAGGATCGTGCCGCCCAGATGGTGAATGTCCGACACGCTCTCGTGGGTCAAGGGTTCAGCGAGGCCCTCCAGCAGCCCCAGCCAGCCTTCCTTGATGCCCCAAACCTCGTCGCCGCCTTGCAAAGCTCGCCGGACCACGCCCCGAATGGCCGCGTTCAGGCCCGGTGCGTCGCCGCCGCCAGTCAATACGCCGATTTTCATGTTCACCTCCACAACGAGTAAGTCTGTTTGGCCTCCAGGCTACTACAGCGAATGGAGAAAGGAACTAATTGTCGGTAGTCACTTTGGGATGGTTCAAAGTGGGGTTTTGGCGATGGCGGAGCCGTCGCCAAAACCCTAAAAACCCTTTTCTCCCCTGCTATGGGAGCAGCAGGTTTATCCACACCGAACGGAGTGACCACCTGAAAGCCCGAATCTACCAACGACGGGTAGAAAGACCCGGAACGGGACTATGACCGTGGCCTGGCGAGTCAGGCTGAGGCCCCGGCCATCGCGGATGAGGGCCTGGTTGACCAGAGTGGTTCCCCGGTCTGGCCCGGGTTTCACCGTGACCCGGTAGGTGATGGTGATGACGGCCCCGGCCTCCAGGTTCCCGTTCCAGAGGACGGCGTGCATCGCCGGGTCGTACCAGGCGCCGCCGGTGACACTATCAGACAGGCAGGTGACGCCGGCCGACAATATATCCCGCAGTGTGGCCCCGGCGGCCGGCCAGTCCCCACTGTTGGCCAGGACCAGGGTATACGTCAGCGTGGTCCCCGACTCGGCCAGGAAGCGGTCCGCCGCCTTGCTGGAAGGGGTCAGGTCCGGGGCGCGAGTCCGCACCGGGGTGGACCGGGTGAAGACCGGATGCCAGCCGTCGGCGATGTGAGCCACGGCGGACAGCACCAGGCCGTTGGGCACGGTGATGGGGACCCGGGCCGCCAGTCGCACGACGGCAGACTCGCCCGGGGCTAACGGGTCGTGCCAGATGAGGCCATCGCCCCTCTCGTTCACCGTGCCCCGGCTGGCCCAGGCGGAACCGGGCACGTAGACCAGGGGTGCCGGGACAGCGACTGTAAGACTGGCTGTGGCGAGGGCCGTACCGGTGTTGGTGAGCCGGGCAGTGCAGGTCAGCACCGCGCCGGGGCCGGGCGCGGGCGAGCTGACCGCCAGGGTGGCGGTGTCCAGCAGCGGCACGTTCACCTCGGTACGGGCCGGACGGCGCAAGGGCAACGCCGTATCGTCCGTCAGGATGGCCGTGGCCGTCACCACCGTGCCCAGGGGCAACGGATCGGCCAGCGTGCCCCGGAAGGTGATGACGTGCGCGCCGTGGGCCGGCAGCGTGCCGCCCCAGATGATGCGGTGACCGGCCGGGTCGTATCTGGCACCCCCGGTCACGCTGCCGGGCACATACGTTGTCTCGGCCGGCAGCCGGGCCGATAGGGTGGCCGATACCGGCCGGGTATCAGCATTGCGGACGACGAGGGTATAGGCCAGCTCGTCGCCGGCGGCCGCCACGCGGCGGTCCACGGTCAGCGTGCTTTCTCCCAGAGGAGCCAGCCAGCTCACCACGCGCCCCAGCACCTGGGCCCCGGCGGCCTCGTCTAACGCCTCAAAGGGCCAGGCGAAAAAGACGGTTCGGGCATCGTGAGCCGGGTCCTGGTAGGTGATGCCGCACGCTGCGCGGGCCCCGCCGGCCGGGTCCACAAAGGCCACGTTCGCCGGATTGGTGGGGGTGACGTGATCGCTCCAGTTGCGGAAGGGGTAGGTGAGGGCATATGGCCCCAGGCCGTCGCCGATGGGATGGCCGGCCCGCCCCAGCACCGTGGTCATGGTTATATCCTGGGTGTAGGTGAGCACGCCCAGGGCATCGCGGGCGAAATCGCCGTCGCCGTGGTAGTACAGGTAATCCTGGCTGGAGAGGAAGAGCCGGCCGCCTGCATCCAGATAATTCGCCAGGTTAGCCTCATCCTGGGCCGATACCGGCGCGTACCAGTCGTAGCCGGTCCACCAGATGACCTGGGGGTAGAGTTGCAACCGGCTCAAGGGGGGACTGCCCTGGGCCGGTGAGCCGGGGGCCAGGATGTTCCAGTAGTCATACGGGAGGCCATTGCGGTCCAACGCCGCGAAATATGCCGCACTGTTGTCGTACCAGCGGCTGCCGTTCACCAGCAGGATGGGGGCCGGGGTCTTGGTGTGCAAGCTGGCCGTGACGACCAGGGACGGGCTGATGGTGCTCTGCGCTGCGACCACGGCCACGTCGGCCGTGTGCGGCGGAGCGTCAGGCGGGATTTGAACCAGTACCCCCACCTCGGTAGCGACGCAGGGCGTGAGACAGGTGTGCGTGAGCGGCCGGGTAAAGCTATCATCCCAGAGGGTGGTGGACCAGGCCGCGCCGCTGATGGACAGGGCCACATCATCCGCATAGAGGCCGTTGTTCCACAAGCCCAGGGTATAGGCCACGGTGGTCCCGGTGCCGCCGACGGTGCTCTGTTGAGCCGGCCACAGGGTCAGGTCCACCGCCGGTGGGTATGAGCAGAATCCCTCCAACACCCGGCGCAGGACCTCTTGCCGTGTGGCGGCCCCGCTCACCCCCTCCAGGCCAAAGGCCAGGTAGACCACCCGGTAGGGGACGCAGGCGCGCACGACCAGGCCTCCGCAGCCGTCCCCGGCATAGTCCACGATGCCCTGGGTGCCTTCCAGGGGCTGGATCACGTCCGGGTAACGCTGGTTTCCGGCGCTATCCGGGCCGTTGAGGGTCAGGCTCAGCCCGGCCAGCAGGCCATTGGAGCGACCGGCCAGGTTCCAGTTGCCACTGTCGTCGGCCAGGAGGCGAGCGCGCAGGTGAGTGGCATAATACGGCGCGTAAAACAATCCCGAACCCCCGCCATCCCAGAAGCCCACGTCCTGCCCGCTGACAAACAGCTTGCCACCGTTGTCCAGGTAGCCGGCCAGGGCTGGCCCGGCACCGACATAGCCCGGCGCATCCTGCGGGGCCGACCAGATCACCACGTCGTAGGGCGTGAACTGAGCCGCGGAGAAGGTGGTAACGGTGGCGGTGATAGACCGGACGTGATACACGTAGTCCAGGGCGTCCAGAGCCTGGCGGTAGGAGGCGATACGGCTGTCGTAATACCAGGCCCCGCTGTCCACCAGCAGGATGGCGGGAGCTGGGGGCAGCAGGAAATCGCGCCTGGCAGTGTTGCCGGCATAGATCGTCACACTGCCGTGGGCCACGCGGTAGCCCCAGGCCGTCACGCGCAAGTCGTAGGTGCCGACCGGCAGGGACAGGCTATATTGGCCGGTGCTGGCGGAGGCCGTGGCCCGGGCCGGCGTGCCCACCACCTCGATCGTGGCCGGGATGGGTGTGCCGAGAGCGGCCTGAAGCACCGTGCCAGCCAGCGTGCCGACGGGCAACGCCGTCAGCGCAAAATCTCGCGTGGTCACCGTATTGGTGACGATCGGGAGGGCAAAGGCCAACGCCGGGCTATACCCAAAGGCGGTGACTGTGGCGTCGTACCGGCCGGGGGCCAGGCCGATCTGGTAAACCCCGTCGGCATCAGTTATCGTTTGGGCGCGGGCGCCGGTGCCGTGGTTCATCAGGCTCACCGTGGCTCCCGGCAAGGGTGCGCCTGCGCCGGTGACCACGCCGGTGAGGATGCCGGCCTGGTAGACGGACCGCACGGCGGCGCAGGCATCTATGCGGCCCCAGCCGGTGTTGTTGTTGGGGACGGGCGTGCCCAGTGGCCGCGCTGTGCTGGTGATGGCATAAATGGTGGCGGTGACGCTGAGGGTGGGCTGGGCCTGCCGGAGCAGGGCGACCAGGCCGCTCACGTGGGGCGCGGCCATCGAGGTGCCCTGGTAGACCGCATAGCCACCGCCGGGCGTGCTGGAGCGGATGTAGACGCCGGGGGCGACCAGGTCCGGCTTGACGCCCCAGGAGGAAGGTCCCCGCGAACTGAAGGACACCACCACGTCGTCCGCATCGGTCGCCCCCACGGCCAGGGACTCCGGGTAGCTGGCCGGCGATCCGATAGTCCCCGCGCCATAGTAGCCGTTGTTGCCGGCCGAGAACACCGGCACGATGCCGGCGGCGCGCAGGGCGCGCACATCATCGCGGAACGCCTCGTAGCTGCCGTTGTCATTGCCCCAGGAGTTGTTCACCACATCCGGGGCCAGGGCCGGGTCCCCGTTGGGAGCCAGGAGCCACTGGAAGGCATCGTGGATCCAGGCATCGTAGCCGATGCCTTGCCGGTTGAAGGCCTTGACCGCGATCCATTTTGCGCCGGGGGCCATGCCGATGCCCTCCAGCCCCACGATGGTGCCCATGGTGTGAGTGCCGTGGCCGTGGTTATCGGCGGGATAGATCAAGCCCTCGTCGGTGGAACAATGCCAGTGTGCGGCGTGGTTCACCGGGCCCGCTGGCACGTAACCGCGATAACGAGTGTACAGGGCCGGGTGTTGCCAGTCCACGCCGGAATCCACGTTCGCCACCACCACGCCACGCCCGTCAATGCCCAGGACGTTCCAGACCTGGTCTGCTCCCACGTGGGCGATGTTCCATTCTGGTGACCGGCCGCTGGTGGCTTGTTGCTGGAAGCTGGTGGCCGGTAGTTCGGTGCTGTAAGCCGGCGGCTCGTCACTGGTGGCTGGGGCGGGGCATCCTGGGGAAGGGTTTTCCAGGTGGTGGACCCGGTTCTCACGTATGATCGCCACCTCTGGCCGGGCCGCGATGGCGAACAGCGCGTCCCGGTCGCCGGTCACGACCACGGCGTTGGTGATCCAGAGGGGTTGATAGGCTTGCACCTGGCCGGTTGTCTGGGCCTGCTGCAAATAGGTTACCAGGCCGGCCTGGCTCTGTTGGGCAGTGGCTTGCAGGGCAGACACCACCGCCCGGCGACGCTCTACCAGGGAGGCAGTCTGGTCCGGGGCCTGGAGATCGGCCTGTTGGCGCAGGTGGACGATGAAGGTCATGGCCTGGCGCTCCTGAAGCGCGGCGCGCAGCACGGCCGGCTCGATCTTGGGCCAGAGGTCAGGCCCGGCTGACCTGGGCCGACTACTGGCCGAGGGGAATCCGATCAGCAGGGCTAACAAAAACGGGAGGAGAATACTCAGTAGACGAAAATTTCTGCTCCCAGCGGGTCTATGCCCCGCGTCTCGCGGCGCTCGCAGCACAAAAAAGCTGCTCCCAGCGGGTCTATGACCCGCGTCTCTCAGCGCTCGCAGCACAAAAAAGCTGCTCCCAGCGGGTCTATGACCCGCGTCTCTCAGCGCTCGCAGACCCGCCTGGAAAGTTTTCCATATACTGATACCTGGAACCATCCATACTCCAACAGTCCAACAGTCGGGCCACTTGACCTGGCCCGCCAGGTGAGCTACAATTGTAGAGGGTTTGGCATCAAGTGCCCAACCCCCACCAAAGTATTTTGTGGGAGGATACGATGCCGCTTTACGAGTACGAGTGCCCAGATTGCGGGACTGTGTTCGAGCTATTGCGTCCGGTAAGTCGCCGGGACGAGGCGGCTCTGTGCCCCTGCTGCGGCCAGTCGCGGGCAACTCGCCAGCTCTCGCGGTTCGTGGCCCGCAGCGGCCTGGATAGGGACGTGATGGACTATGCCTCTAACGTCGCCAGTGGTAGCAGCCGGGGCACATCCTGCGCGTCTTGCACAGCGACATCATGCGCCGGTTGCCGGTGACTCACCGATTGTAAGTGATGGGTAAACGTTTGTCAAGCAGAGGAGGCAGTCATGAGTGCCGTCGCCAGAAGCATCACCCCGCTCCGGCCGATCCATCCGTGGCTACGCCGGTTACGCCTGACCTACGTGCCCGGCCCGGCCACGCCGTTGGCGGAAGAGGTATCTCTGAAACTACTGGATCGTTTTCGTTTACACGGCCATGAGGTACAGGATCGGCCAGACGATAGCACCGATGTGGTCTTGACCACGGCCCGGTTCGGCGAAGCCCTCAGTTGGCGCAAGTGTCTGTTCATCAACATCCGCCGCCAGTTCGGTCTCAGCCGTCAACCGGCCATCTACACGCTGGTACACGCCCGACCCACCGGGTTTCACGATCTCCTGGAGCATTTCAAGTCCATCCTGCCCCACGAGCCACCGGACCCGGCAGATTACAACTTTCCTGGCCTGGCGCCTCAGGCATACCGGGTGCTCTTTGAGCAGGGTCAGCGGGGTGGTCCCATGCTGGCCGCCGAGCGACTGATCCAGGTCCAGGCTATGAACTTTCGCGTGCTCTTGCTGGTGGGAGAAGACCGCCCCCAGGCACTGTATCACTTTGACCTCATCGGCGCGCACCCGCGCACAGAGGCCGACGACCTGGATTTCTTTTACGATGACATCGTCTTGCGCATTGTCACCACCCAAAGCACTCATGAGGCCACTGCTCACCAGGTGGAGGGCGAGCTGATCCCCCGGGCGGTCTGGGAACGCCTGAGCACCCCGGCCGCCATGGTGAGAGCCGCCCGGCAGATAGGCGACCGCCACTTTTTCACCCAGATGGTCTACATTGCTGACCTGGTCCGGGTGCCGGCCGTGCCGGACACCGTGGCCGAGCAATATAGCGAGGGCTGTTTCGCCACCTGGGAACCGGAGCTGGGAGCCCTCGTTGTCACGGCCACCGGCAGTTCCCGCCCCATCTACAAGGGAGACATCTCAGAGAACGACCTGGTAGTCATCACCGGGGTACGGCCGGACGGCAAGGGGGCATTGATCCGGCATGTGGAAGGACTGGCCCATAATGTGCCGTCTACAGAATCAGTGGAGATGCGGGGCATGGACAGCCTGTTGCCCACCATCACGCTGGACCTGAACGGGAGAGCGGTTTCAGTGCCGGTGGTGCGGTCCAAGCTGCATGGCCACCGTGGTATCGCCGCCTATGACCCGCGCCGGGTGGAATACGTGGCCTTGGACCCACCGTATTATCACTATCTGGTCACCTGCGGCACCGACGCCCAGGCGCGTGGGGTGGAGGCCGCCTTTGGCCGCGCCGAGGCTTTGCGCCACCCAGAGGATCCGCGCCAGGTGGTCTTTACCGTCTTGCCCGGCCACGGGGCCTTTATCGTGGAGAAATGGGGGCCAGGGAAAGTGCCTTTCCAGACCATCTGGGAATACATGGACGCCGGCTATCTGCAAGTGGAGAGCCAGGTCCCACAAGGTCCCATGGAGTACATCTCTGGTCCGGATGGCCGGCTGGTGCTCCGATGACGAAAACCTCCCGCAGGTTCAACCTGCGGGAGGTTTCTTCTACTGCCTGCGAAAGACGATCTCGCCGCCGACGGCATCCACCACCACCGTATCCCCCTCACTATACCGCCCTTGCAGCACTTCCAGGGCCAGCGGGTCCAGGATCAGCCGCTGAATGACGCGCTTGAGGGGCCGCGCGCCGTAGGCCGGGTCATAGCCCTCGGTGGCCAGCAGGTCCCTGGCGGCCTCGGTCAGTTCGATGTTCAAGCGGCGTTCCGCCAGACGCCGGCTCAACTGCGCCACCTGGATGTCCACGATAGCCTTGATGTCCTGGCGGCTCAGGCTATGGAAGATGATGATCTCATCCACCCGGTTGAGGAACTCTGGCCGGAAATGATGGCGCAAGGCAGTCAGCACCAGCCGGCGCATCTCGTCCTCGTCCCGCACGTCGCGGATATACTCACTGCCGATGTTGGAGGTCATGACGATGACCGTGTTCTTGAAATCCACGGTGCGTCCCTTGCCATCGGTCAGGCGTCCGTCATCCAGGATCTGCAAGAGAGTGCTCCAGACTTCCGGGTGGGCCTTTTCGATCTCGTCGAACAGGACCACGCTGTAGGGTTTGCGGCGCACGGCCTCGGTGAGCTGCCCCCCCTCATCATAGCCGACATAGCCGGGGGGCGCGCCGATGAGGCGGGCCACGGTGTGCCGCTCCTGGTACTCGCTCATATCCAGGCGGATCATATTGTTCTCCTCATCAAAGAGGAACTCGGCCAGGGCCCGGGCCAGCTCGGTCTTGCCCACGCCGGTCGGCCCCAGGAAGATGAAGGAGCCGATGGGCCGATTCGGGTCTTGCAGGCCAGCCCGTGCCCGCCGCACCGCGTTGCTCACGGCCTGGATCGCTTCATCCTGACCCACGACGCGCTGGTGTAGCCGGCTCTCCATCTTGAGCAGTTTTTCCACCTCGCCTTCCAGGAGCCGGGCCACCGGGATGCCAGTCCAGCGGGCCACCACCTCAGCGATGTCCTCGGCCTCTACTTCTTCCTTGAGCATCTTGTGCTGGCTTTGCAGACCGGCCAGCCGCTCGTTGGCCTCTTTTAGTTGCCGTTCCAGCCGGGGCAACTCGCCATATTGCAACTCTGAGGCCCGGGTATAATCCCCCTGGCGTTGGGCCCGCTCGATCTGATAGCTGGTTTGCTCCATGCGTTCCTTGATGCCCCGGATCTCCTGGATGACGTTTTTCTCCATCTGCCACTGGGCCTTCATGCCGTCGCGTTGCTCTTCCAGCCCGGCCAGCTCGCGTTCCAGTCGTTCCAGCCGCTCCTGGGACGCCCGGTCTTTTTCCTTCCTCAGGGCCTCCCGTTCGATCTGGAGCTGCATGATCTTGCGTTCCACCTCGTCCAGTTCGGCCGGCATAGAGTCAATCTCTAACCGCAACCGGCTGGCCGCCTCGTCCACCAGGTCAATGGCCTTATCTGGCAGGAAGCGGTCACTGATATAGCGGTGACTGAGGACGGCAGCCGCCACCAGAGCCGCGTCCTGGATGCGCACGCCGTGGTGGACCTCGTACCGCTCGCGCAGGCCGCGCAGGATGGAGATGGTATCCTCCACCGTCGGCTCGTCCACCATTATCGGCTGGAAACGGCGTTCCAGGGCCGCGTCCTTTTCGATGTACTTGCGGTACTCGTCAATGGTGGTAGCGCCGATGGCGTGCAGCTCACCCCGGGCCAGCATGGGCTTGAGCATGTTAGAGGCATCCATGGCCCCCTCGGCGGCCCCGGCTCCCACCACGGTATGCAGCTCATCAATGAACAGGATGATCTGGCCGTTAGACTCGGCGATCTCTTTGAGGACGGCCTTGAGCCGGTCCTCGAACTCGCCCCGGAACTTGGTGCCGGCGATGAGGGCGCCCAGGTCCAGGGCGACGATGCGCTTGTCCTGGAGGCCCTCCGGCACGTCGCCGGTCACGATGCGCCGGGCCAGCCCCTCCACGATGGCGGTCTTGCCCACGCCGGCCTCACCGATGAGCACCGGGTTGTTCTTGGTACGCCGCGACAGCACCTGCATCACCCGCCGGATCTCATCATCCCGGCCGATGACCGGGTCCAGCTTACCGGCCCGGGCCAGCTCGGTCAGGTCCCGGCCATAGCGCTCTAACGCCTGATACTTGCCCTCCGGGTTCTGGTCCGTCACCCGTTGGCTGCCCCGTACCTGAGCCAGGACCCGGTAGATAGCATCACGGGTGAGGTTGAACCGGGCCAGCAGCCGGCCCACGGCCCCCTTGTCCTCGGTGAGGGCGATGAACAGATGCTCGGTGGAGGTGAATTCGTCCTTCAGGCGAGCAGCCTCGGCCTGCGCCGCGTCCAGCACGCGCGCCAGGTCCGCCGAGATGTAGACCTGGCCGGTGAAAGCCACCGTGGGCAGTTGCTCCAGCACACCGTGGGCCTGATCACGCAGATAAGTGGGGTCCAGCCCCAACATCTGCACGATGCGCGGGACCAGGCCCTCAGACTGCTCCAACAGGGCCACCAGCAGGTGCCCCGGTTCGATCTGACTATGATTGCGGCCCTGCGCCAACCGTTGGGCAGCGACCAGGGCCTCTTGAGCTTTCTCTGTAAACTGGTTCATGTTCATGGTATCTACCTCGAATGTGTAAATGCGTCAAGCGTCAAAATGACGCCTGACGTTTGACGTTTTACTCCTTTACCAATTGGCGTAGCCGGGCGATCTCGGTCTCCATCTCCCAGCGCATCCGGTCCATCTCGGCTTGCAATTGCTCGATGCGTTCGGTAAGGTTCAGGATGATCTCCACACCGGCCAGATTCACCCCCAGGTCCTCGATCAGCCGGCGGATCTGGCGCACGCGTTCCAGGTCACGCTCGGAATAGAGGCGGATGTTGCCCCCCGATCGTTCTGGCCGGATCAGGCCGATCCGCTCATAGTGCCGCAGTGTTTGGGGGTGAATGCCCACCATCTCGGCCGCCACGCTGATGATGTAACAGGGTTCGTGATCGTCAAACATGAGCCTTCCTCCATCGAAATATCCTCCGGCCCGCTCGCCACGGGTTCCACCGGCGTGCGGTTCCCAACCCCGCGCGAGCAGCGGGGCATTTTAGTCCCTACACTCGCCCACAGGCTGAAGCCTGCGCCACCTCAAAACCCCACCAGGTCCCAGGCCCGATCAGACATGGCGCAGGGCCTTGAGTTCAGCAAAAAGCTTCTTTTCCTGGCCGGACAGATTTGTGGGCAGTCGGACCTCGACCCGGGCAAACAGATCACCGTGTCTGTCCGGCGACTTTAAAAGCGGCATCCCCTGACCGGCCAGGCGAAAGGTGCGCCCGTTTTGAGTCTCTGGCGGGATGGTCAGAGCCAGGGCCTTGCCCCGCAGGTGAGGGACATAGACCTCCCCTCCCAGGAGCGCGGTGTACAGGTCCACCGGCACATCCACGTGCAGGTTATCACCATCCCGCTTGAAGCGGGGATCGGGTTGCACTTTCACCCGCAGATAAAGGTCGCCCTGAGTACCGCCGCTGGTGCCGGCCCCGCCCTGGCCGGCCACACGCACCCGGGAGCCGGTGTCCACCCCCGGCGGGATAGAGACCTCAATGCGCCGGGTACGGCTGGTTACGCCGGAGCCACCGCAGGTCCGACAGGGTTGATTCCCGCTCAGCCCGGTGCCGGCGCATGTCGAGCAAGGGTCAGTGCCCTGGATCTGCAAGATGCGCCGGGTGCCGGTATAGGCCTCCTGGAGTGAGATCTCTACCTCATGCTCCATATCTTGCCCCCGTCGGGGTCGGCGACGGAGTTGGGCCCAGGGGTCATCGCGGGGCGCCCGTCCCAGGCCCCCCATCCCCCCGAACAGCATCTCGAAAAAGTCCGAGAAGCCACTGGCTCCCAGATCGCCCAGGTCGTGGTATTCCACCCGGAACCCACCGGGCTGGCCGGTGGTCCAGCGACCCCAGTCGAACCCATCAGGCTGTCCACCGGCCTGCTGCCAGCGTTGCCAGTCTGCCCCGAACTGGTCATACTTCCGCCGCTTCTCCGGGTCACTCAAGACCTCATAGGCCTCATTGATCTCCTTGAAGCGTTCCTCGGCCACCTTGTCCCCGGGACATACATCCGGGTGGCACTGGCGCGCCAGCTTGCGATAAGCTTTCTTGATCTCTTTCTCGGTGGCGTTCTTATCCACGCCCAGGGTTTTATAGTAATCTTTATATTGCATAAAGATACCCCCTCCGTTTGACTTCGTCATTGGACTTTGGACAATTCTGGAGTCGAGCCTTCAGGCGGGCCATACTTTGTGGTCACGAGCGGCTAAAGCCTATACTCCTTGTGGTGTGCGACCCGTTGTCCAAAGTCCAGCCCCATTACGCCTGACGCAAGTATAACACTTGAGTGTCGTTTTGTCAAGTATTATATATCAGTTCTGAAAAAAGTTGATAAATTGGGCCTAAAGGTACTTGACAAATATCCGCACCTTGTGTTATAATATGGGCCGCAAGGAGGTGGAGATGCGGAATGATCTGGATAGAGGCAAGAGCGGGCATCCGGCGCACGCGCCACGTTACGTCATCAGCGTGGTCTCGCGGTTGGTGAACGTGCCGGCTCACACCTTACGCACGTATGACCGGCTGGGGTTGCTATCGCCAACTCGGACCGAAGGTGGCACGCGCCTTTATTCTGATGCCGATATCCAGCGCATCCGACGCATCGTGGAGCTGACGCGCCAGGGGGTTAACCTGGCCGGGGTCAGGGTGATCCTGGAGATGGAGGCGACCAGGGTCAGCGAGGCCACGACGGAAAACCAGGTTACCGTGACGCGTTCGCGGGCCTTGATCAAGCTGCGAACCGAGATCATTCCCCGTCCACCCAATGAACTATCATCAACCACGGAAAAGGAGGTGTTATGATGAGCCTGACTCGTTGGGATCCATTTCGTGATGCCTGGGCGCTGCGGCAGGCTATGGATCGCATGTTCGACGAGAGCCTGCGCCGGCCCTGGCGTATCGTGCGCCGTCGGCAGGAAGAGGCCACCCTGCCCATAGACATGTACGAGACCGGGGAGAATATCGTCATTCAGGCCCGCATCCCCGGTATGCGCGCCGAGGATGTGGACATCACCATGCTGGGCGAGGCTGTGACCATCAAAGGGCATCTGCTCAGTGATGCTGATAAGGAAGGGGCCGAAGACTGGTGTTGGCATTACCACGAGCTATGGCACGGGCCTTTCTCCCGCACGGTGGAGCTGCCCGGCCCGGTTCAGGCCGATCAGGCCGAGGCCCACTTTGATAACGGCCTGCTGACCCTGATCATCCCCAAAGCCGAGGAGGCAAAAGCCAGGGTGATCAAAGTCTGCGCCGAATAAGTAACCGCTACGGATGGTCACGGGAATCGCTTGTTGGTAAGCCTGTCAAAGACCCGCCGGTAACTACCAGAAAAACATCACAAAAATCCATCAACGGGCTCGCGGCGGCGACCACGTCTGCGACCCCCAGCCCAGGCTGGACTGGGGGGCAGGCCGTAGGGAGTGCTGCCCGCCGTTGGACACGGGGTCCCAGACCCCTGGCAAGCATATACTATAACGAGGAGGTGCAACTATGAGTATCGTACGTTGGGAACCATTAAGCGAGCTGATGAGCTTGCGCGAGGCGATGGATCGGCTGTTTGAGGAGAGCTTTGTGCGGCCCAGAGCGGCCCTGGCGCCTTTCTTTGGCACCGGCGGTCTGGCCCTGGATGTCTATGAGACCGATGATGCCCTGGTGATCACCACCGATGTGCCCGGAGTCAAAGCTGAGGACCTGGACATCTCCATCACCGGCGACATCCTCACCATCAAGGGCGAGACCAAGCAGGAGACCGAGGTCAAGCGGGAGAACTATCACCGCCAGGAACGGCGCTATGGGGCGTTCAGCCGGTCGGTGGCCTTGCCCGTCTCGGTTAATGCCGACAAAGCGGAGGCCAAGTTCAAGGACGGGGTGCTTACCCTGACCATCCCCAAGGCCGAGGAAGCCAAGCCCAAGGTCATCAAGGTCAAGAGCAAGTAGACAAGTAGCAAGGAAACAAGAAACGGGGTGCTGAACACATCAGCACCCCGTTTTGCCGGTATCATCAGGATCAACCGTCCGGCCACTGCTACCGGGACTCGGGCACCACCATGCGCATGATGATGATCACCGTCTCGCCGGTGGCCGAGTCCTTGTCCACCATGATCATGGCGATGGTGTTCTCGCCCTTTTGGAACTGGCCCAACTGACCGGTGGTGGTGCCGGTGGCCCCGGCCGAAAATGAGCCGGACCAGCCCTGATTCGGCATCGCCTGGTCATAGAACTTGACCACCTGGGCCGGGTCATCACGCGTGCTATAGCCCTTCACGTCGAACTTGCCGCCACTCAGCCCCTCCACCAGGGTCTTGACGATGCCGGGAATAGCCACCTCCTTCAGCCGTTGGGCGCCAGGATACGGCGGAATGTCCGCGTAATCGCCGGGGCTGGTGGGCATGGTCGTGGCTCCCAGCAGGCCCCCCAGGTCACAGGGGACGCAGCAACAGCCAGTGGCTCCCAGGGCCGTCAGAACCAGCAGGCTGATCATCACGATAATCCCAAGTGTACGCATGATTCACCTCCAGTACGACTCACGATCCCCCGTCGCTCCCGGAAGCCCCGCGAGCCGCAAGCCATGTGCTAACAGTCCTCACGAACTCCCTCGCCACCTGACGGTTGGCAGAACGGCAATGCCCAACGGGCCGAGACGTATCCCCAAGAGGCAACAAACCGCCAGGCCGATTACATAGAATGGAATAGCCTCCGGGGTTCCCCGGAGGCCTATCCGTAGCGTTGGTCACCGGCGACTACCACGCCGATAAGCGCGCTGGTCCGCAATGGCTAGATCAACGGCAGCAACAGGGCGCTCGTGCCCCCGCTGGCCGCGATCAGGCCGAACATCCCGAAGAAGTAGCACAGGAAACAGACGCACCATAACACGATGCCAAGGACCATGGCGATCAGGCAGTTCTTGCCCACCTGCTTGGACTCCTCGTCATCGCGCGTCATCAGGATGATGCCGGCAATCAGGCCGACCGCGACGCTGAGGAACGAGAGGATGTAGAGGATCCAACGAATTGCAGGGCTGTACTTTGGCTCCATTTTCACTCCTCCAAAACTTGTGATGTCGCCCTGGTCACCTGCCGACCCGGGCGACATCACGATCACGGTTTAGACGACCGGCAGCAACAACATGCCCGTAGGGAGGGCAGAAGCGCCAATACCCATCACTATCGCGATCAGATAGCAGACGCAGCCCAAGGCCAGGCTGATGATCGCGGCAATGATGCAGTTCTTGCCCACTGCTTTCGATTCCTCATCACCCCGGGTCATCAGCACAATACCAATGACGATCCCGACAAGTGTGAACAGGAAAGAGATGATGTAGAGAAGCCAACGCATACCGCTGCTGTACTTTTGAGTAGCCATGTTTCCTCCCTAAGATGTGAGTTATTGAAATCACGGTTTTGTAAAAGCTATACTGTTTGCGCTATACCGTTTGCGGTCCCACCCCCTTTCTTCCCTTTTCTTTCATCGCCGCTTGCGCTTCTTACGGCGCCGCTGGTTTGACGGGGTTGACCTGGAAGGCGCCGTTCGCCTGGTGCGGGGCCGCTCGCTGGGCATGTAGCGTTGCTTCACGGCCTCGCGCTCGTAGGCAGCCCGGCGCGCCGGGTAACGCTGCAGATAGTACCAGATGGCAAAACCGGCGAACCCCAGCAGGGCCGCGATCAAGATCAACAGCCAGATGGGCATCGAGAAAAACGGCACCGGGACGAGCGCGCAGAGCAGCAGCAACAAACCAACCACGCTGGCTGCGCCCAGGACGCCGGCCAGGAACCCGGTGAGACGGGCGTTCAGGGCGTGCCCGGCGTAGCGCCGCCGGCTGAAATAAAAGTACAGCACCAACGCGGCCACACCCAGGGCCACGAAAACTGCCAGCAACGGGGTGTGATAAGCCATGATCCACGGCGTATTTGCCAGCCAGTTCCCGCCGGATTCCCAGGGCGGCGGGACCGGCGTGGGCAGAGGGGGGGTAACCGTGGGCAATACCCCCGTCGGTACAGCCGTGGTTATTACTGGCACAGTGGGGGAGACAACGGTCGGTGCGGCTGTAACCGTCGAGGGGATCGTCGGGGAGACAACGGTGGGCATAGCTGTGACGGTTGAGGTGGCCGTGGGGGCCAATATTCGGGCCAGGGAAATCCCTGACGTGTCTGGTGGAGGAATCAGCTCAATAAAAGGGGGCCTGGCCAGCCCGGACAGAATAGTGAACAAAGCCACTCCTTCTACGTTACAATCAGTGTGGACCCCAGGACGCGCATATCATACCACATTTGGGCCGAAATGTAAATACTGATAGGCCCTGTTCGCCTCTATATTGTGGCGCTCACACCCCGGTCTTTCAGGCGCCGTAAGGCGGCCTCGGCCATCTCTTTGGCCACGCCGTAACCATCTTTGGCCATCCGGCGCAGAGCGGGTATCACCCGCTCGTCACCCAGTTCGCCCAGGGACCGGGCCGCCGCCGCCCGCACCTCGTTGGAGCTATCATGCAGGGCCAGCAAGAGCGGTTCAATAGCCCGGCTATCACCGACGCGCCCCAGGGCGTCAGCCGCGTATTGGCGGACCTGCACCTCTGTATCCCCCAGGGCAGCGACGCATTGCTCAATTGCTTCCTCGTCCCCGATGCGCACCAGGGCGCGCAGGGCATATTCGCGCACCTCACGGTTGTCGTCGCGGACCATGGAGACCAGTGGCTCAATGGCCCGGCGGTCCCCGATCCGGCCCAGGGCATCGGCCGCCGACCGGCGCAGCCAGGGGTCCTGGCTATCCACCATGACGGCGATGAGGGATTTGACGGCGCGGGCATCGCCGATGCGGCCCAGGGCCTCGGCGGCACTGCTGCCCACATCCGGCAAGACGCGCGTCAGGTGCAAGACGGCCCGCTCGTCACCGATCAAGCCCAGAGCCTCGGCGGCGCTGGCCCGGACCGCGCGATCCGGGTCGTCTAAAGCGCGGATCAGGGGTTCAACCGCCCGGCGGTCCCCGATGCGCCCCAGGGCCTCAGCGGCTTCAGCCCGGACATCCGCCACCGGGTCACCCAGGGCCTGGATCAGCGGTTCCACCCCCAACTTGTGCCCGATCTTGCCCAGCTCTTTCACGGCGTATTGCCGCACGTCTTCATCCTCGTCAGCCAGGCCTTTGATGAGTTGCTCTGAGGCCGGCTCCCCGATCCGCCGCAAGGCGTCGGCAGCGCTGGAACGCACCAACCAGTTGCCATTGGCGCGGGCCTTGACCAGGGGCATCACCGCACTGCCTCCATAGCGCTCCAGGGCGGCGATGAGGCGGGCGCGGACCCGGGCATCGCTATCGCTCAAGGCCCGAATCATCGGCTCAATGGCCTGCGGATCGCCGATCTGACCCAGGGCCTCAGCCGCAGCCTCCCGGACTCCCCAATGGCTATCAGAACGCAGCAGGTGCAGAAGCGGCCCCACTGCCTCGCTCACGTCCAGGCGCCCGAGGGCCTGGGCTGCCTGGGCCCGGATCAACGGGTCGCGATCACGGAGCATCTCCAGCAAGGCCGGGATGTCCCGTCGCTCTAACATCTTTTGCACGCTGGGCCTAAATAAACGCATCAGGACCTCACGGGTCTGCCTTTACGCAGCCCATTATAGCATCTTTGGCCTGCGCGATCAAGCAGTCCGGGCATCGCCGCTCCCCGGCCGGGCTATTATCGAGTGAGGGTCGCAAAGGTGACCAGTTCTACGTGGCGTTGTTCCAATCGCTCCCGAATGGCCGGGTCGGTCAGGATGCGCAACTCCTGGGCGCGCGGCTCCACATAGTCGCCCTGGGCGCGCAGGGCGTCATCCACGTGGCCAGGGTGACAAAGCAATTCCGAAGTGCCCGGCGGCAGTCGGTCAATGATCGCCAACAGATTGTCCAACGTGGCATCCTGGTCATAGAAGGCGTCAATGAAGCGATCCGGGGCCACCACGCCGCGCACCTCGGTCAGGCCCCGGGCCGTACTCCACACATCCCACACCTGACCCAGGAGCCGGAAGGCTTTGTAGGGATGGCGCAACCCGAAGCGCAGGAACGGCAACACGGCCTCCCAGGAGGTGCCGGAACGTCGGGCCGCCGCTTCGGGCCGGGCGCTGTCGGGAATGGGCTGACGGATGGGAACCCCGTGCCCGGCGGCCAGGTCCAGGAAGATCTGGAAGAACGGCGGGCATACTACCACCACGTGTTGATGACAATCCAGGTGGTCCAGGGGCACGCCGGTCGCCAGAAACGCCTCGATCTGGGCCTGTAACTCGGCCCGGACCTCGTGGAGGCGCATCTCGAACGAGGCGGCCAGGAAGGTCTCCAGGGAGTGAAAAGTGCCGTCAGACCGGGTGAGAGATGAGACGCGCTCGCCCAACAACGGCCGGCCGAGGGTCAGGTTCAGGTGGACGCCCAGGCCCAGGGCCGGGCAGCGCTCATGGAGGGTACGCAAAGCCTCCGCCACCCCGGGCGAGTTCATCAGCGCCGTGGTGCTGGTGACGATGCCGCGCCGGTGGGCCTCCTCGATGCCGGCGCAGACACCCGGCGAGCGGCCAAAGTCGTCAGCGTTGACGATGAGACGTGTTGTGAGTTCTGCGCCGGGCATCCTGTTTCACCTTTCGCCTGGGATGTTTGACGTTCCACGGCCGCACGACACCGGGCACAAATTTTGAACCATCCATCGGGATAAACAAAAGCGGGCACCCTTGCATAGTAGAGGGTGTCCGCCACGCGAACCATTTCTTAGACCCGTTGTTATCCCACATTGCCGCCAAATGGAGCCGGCGGGGGGATTCGAACCCTCGGCCCGTTGTTTACGAAACAACTGCTCTACCACTGAGCTACGCCGGCTCAACCCGTGTTTATTATAGCATGTGCTGCCGGATTGTCAACCGCTCAACGAACTTGATCCATTTGGCGGCCTGTGTTATAATCCCCCAGCCAGAGGTAACCGCTCACCCTCCCGCAGGTTATGCCCCAATACCTGCGGGAGGGTACAGGCTGAGCAGGTACAGCCGGAGTACAAATTACCGCAGGGAGACATGGTAGATGCCACTTGCCCTGAACCAACAGTCGGGAACGCGCCGCTGGGACCCGCCGCGTGCGGGTAACCAGTGGCGTTTTCTATCCCCCGCGCCCGACGTGCGCGGGCCATCACTACCTGAAGCGAGGTGTGCGATGTTCATGCTCGCGGCGGGTGTGCCCGGCCCAGGCCGGACTGGGGTCACCCGCCGCCGGGCGCGGGGTCGCAGACCTCGCGCGAGCACATATTATAAAGAGGAGGGTACAAAACATGGCGATCCCGTTTCCATCCGACGAGTGGATCAAGGCGTTGTGCGCCGAACTGAATGCCAGCGCAGCCTATCGTGAGGCGGCCAGGACCTGGGAGGGCGATTTTGTCTTTGTGGTCGAGCCTGCCGGCAACCTCAAAGAGACCGTCTACCTGTACATGGACCTGTGGCACGGGCAGTGCCGGGAGGCCTTTATGCTGAAAGACCCGGCCGAAAAAGACGCCGCGTTTCGCATGAGCGCGCCGGCCAATACCTGGCGGGAGGTCATCGAGGCCCGACTGGACCCCCTGAAGGGCCTTATGGTGCGCAAGCTCAAACTCAAGGGCAACATGTCCATGATCATGCGCAGCGTCAAGGCCGCCCAGGAACTGGTCAAGTGCTGCACCCAGATCGAGACCATCTTCCTGGCAGATTCGTAAATGATCGGATTTTGGAGTCGAGCCGGCAGGTCTTGTGGGCACGACCGGCTAAAGCCTCTACTCCTTGTGGTGTGCGACCAAAAGTCCAAAAATGATCGCCAGAGCAGAGGAGGTCCCTATGTGGTTTTTCCGCAGCCCTGAGATCGTCTTCGGTGAGGATGCCCTGAGCTGGCTGGGCGAACTCAAGGGCCAGCGAGCCTTTATCGTCACCGATGAGAACATCATCAAGCTGGGTCTGCTGGACCGGGTCACCGCCCAACTGGAGCGGGCCGGCCTGGCCTATCAGGTCTTTGCCGGGGTGGAGCCAGACCCATCGTTGCAGACCGTGCGCCGTGGGGCGGAGATGATCCGGGAATACTGCCCCGATTGGATCATTGGCCTGGGCGGCGGTTCGTGCATGGATGCGGCCAAGGCCATGTGGGTGCTCTACGAGTGCCCGGGCATAGAGCCGCAAGGCATCTCCCCCCTGGAAGAATACGGCCTGCGCAAAAAGGCTCGCCTGGTGGCCATCCCCACCACCTCCGGCACCGGCGCCGAGGTCACCTGGGGTATCGTGTTGACGGATACGGAGAACCAGGTCAAGCTGAGCTTAGGCTCGCCGGAGAACACGCCGGACCTGGCCATCGTGGACCCGGCCCTGGCCCTGGGGATGCCCCCTCGCCTGACCGCCGATACCGGCATGGATGCCCTGACTCATGCCATCGAGGGTTACATCAGCAACTGGCGTAATGATTTCGCCGATGGCCTGTGCCTCAAGGCCATCGAGCTGATCTTCACTTACCTGCCCCGGGCTTATGCCGATGGGACCGACGCCGAGGCACGCGAACGGATGCACAATGCCGCCAGCATCGCCGGCCTGGGGTTCATCAATTCGATGGCTTCCATGGCCCATGCCCTGGGGCATTCCCTGGGCGCCGTGTTCCACGTCCCCCACGGCCGGGCAGTGGGCCTCTTTTTGCCCTATACGATGGAATATATCGCTCACCAACACCCGGACCGCTATGCCCCCATCGCCCGGTTCCTGGGTCTGACCGGCTCAGACCCGGCCGCCCAGGCCCAGGCCCTGGTGGAGGCCGTGCGGGACCTGAGCCGCCGCCTCGATTTCCCCACCGCCCTCAAGGACCTGGGCCTGGCCGAGGAGGATTTCGATAGCCGGCTGGACAAGCTGGTCGAAAATGCCCAGGGCGATACCACCCTCCTCACCAGCCCGCGTATGCCCGACGGCGAAGACGTGCGGCGACTCTATCGCTATGCTTATGCCGGCCGGCCCATTGATTTCTAACCCGTAAAGTATCTGCCTACCCCTACCCTCCCGCAGGTTAGAAAGTGGCAGGCAAGAGGGTAAGCAGCTCATTGCGGCGCACTCCAATGCGGAGATTGCGTCCAAACCTGCGGGAGGGTAGG
>DAOTYG010000342.1:0-2738 GCA_034435155.1 Anaerolineae bacterium
TCGTGGTCACCACCTCGCCGTCGGGGTAGGTCAGGGTCGCCAGGCGGTCCAGACTGTCGTTGGCCGGCGTGGCCGGGTGGCCGCGGCTCCGGGCATGTTATACCGCCGGACCAGAAGCTGCGCAAACAGCGAGATCGCTGGCGCAGGGCCGGCGGCCTTCAGAAAAGCGCGCGCCGACGAACGCTGATGCCCGTGCCAAGCGAGCCAGGGGAAGGCAGCGCGGGTTCTGGCCGGCGCAGCCCATCCTAATTTGCTGATCGTTTAGGCAGCTTTTCTAAGAAATCGTTCAATAACCACTTCTACCAGCACTCCAGGGATACCTATCAAAGCGAAATATATCAACCAAGACAACCAGATGGCTTCTGGGGAAAAGGTATCCTTATAACTGGATAGTGTTATAGCTATAACTATCATCACCGCTAGTCCTGCGAGATGAGCAATGGCCCTGTGATGTGGAACTTCCCAAAGCCAAAACTCACGATGTGCCTTCTCTTCATCTTTCGTCGGTGTTGTCTGTTCACCCATGACGATGTTTTTCCTTTCGCAAGATGATGCACTATCCTGAATCGTCATATCGGACACTACAGCTTGCGATCTGAAATCTCAAACCGCGAGGGGGCAGTCCACTTACCTCATAAGGGGTGATCCACTATGTCAAACATCACCGGGGACCAGTCCACCTTCGCAAGAGTAAATTGTACTACAGAACCCGAAGATACCACTATTGTTACGTACTGGACCGTGAGACTGCTTGCAGGTCCCCATGGTTTTTGCCACCTGATCACTTCATTCCCTTCCGCAGCGCCCGGACCAGGAAATACATCTCCAAATACTACCCCGATGCCAAAAACCTTGGCCGTGCTAAGCGCTATTTTCCCGAGGAGGGTCGTTGGGCTAGGTATAAGAACCAAAGGTGCCGTCCAGAACGCCTTAATAAGCAATGATTCTGCCTTGCTTACTGTACGCGCCTCTGTGCTCCCAAACAGAAGCTTTGGCACGAGATGCGCCTGGTCGTCAAGGCTGAAAAGCCCAATGAAGTCTTGCCAGACTATATTATATGACCATGAATCAACATCACGTAAACTTTTCTGCCTCCGTGATTCGGCGAATACGTTTATGGGGTCGCTGAACGTCCCTCCTCGTACATCATAACGACCAATGCAATCCAGACCCCATATCTCTTCTCCAGACCCTCGGTCGGTCCCTAGCACTTGGTAACCGTAAAGATCACCACCAGCCGACATAGCGAAGATAATATCATTTGGTCCAGCAGCCAACAGCGCCATATACAAGTTCTGCAATTCTTTCATTTCCCTCCACTTGGATCCATAAACACGTTCCATGTATGCATTGACTGCATCTTCGCCGTAGAGACCTGTTGGATCAACGTACCTGAGCGGGTTGTTGAGCACGTAGGCGTAGCGGTTGAGGGCCTGGGGGTTGCCCGGCTGCGGCACCACCGTATCCGCGCTGAGGAACCGGCCCAGGGCGGGATCGTAGAAGCGCGCCCCGTAGTCATACAACCCTATTGTGCCCTCCCGGCGTTGTCCTGTAAAGCGGTAGTCGGTGGGCAGGGTGGTGTCGGTGGGGCGGCCCGCGCCGTAGGGGTAGTAGCGCTGCTGGCCCATTATGCCCCCACTGGCATTGGTCACCAGGGACGTGGAGCCCAGGTGATCAGTGAGCAGGTAGTACAGGGTGTTGCCCTGGCGCAGGGCCACGCGCTGGCCGCCCAGGTAGTAGTACTTGGTGACGGTGCTGGCCCTTCGGCTCCGCTCAGGGCAGGCCTGGGCGGCTGGCCGGGCCGGGAGGGCGGCCAGGCCGGGGGGCCGGCCGGGACCCGGCGTGCCCGGCGCTCCGCCCGGCGTATACGGCCGAGCCGGCTCATACCGCGTGGGCCGGGGTACGGTTGTCTTGGGCGGCGGCGGTGGGCGCAGCCCCCTACTGGCACTACCCCCAGGGGCCGCGTAAACAGGGAGGCCGCCGGCGCGGGGCCGGCGGTCGGGTCAAGGCAACGGATAAACAGATAGGCGTTCAAGACCGCTCACATGAACTTCATTACCTCGACAATGAACCATCCTAGCATAAACACACCCATAATCACAAAAACTGAACCTAAAACAACATAGAATACGGTAGCTCCAGTTTCTCCAAATGCCTTGTAAACGTCGCTGACTTTGCAATGGTTCACAACCCAACTCCAGCGAAATATGATAGATGTAATGATGAACAATCCTCCCATTACACAAGCAATACCCATGCATAAAGGGCCAAAATCCATAATGACATTCTCCTCTCTAGCAACATCTTAACTTACGAATCAGGGTGTCCAGTGCAAGGCTCCTGCATTTACAAAATTAAAGCCCAGACCGAAAAGATCGGGTACAATCGGAAAAGCAAGTCCTGCAACATCCGTAGCCAGTCCCGCTACTTCCCAAATAGACTCTCTTCCTGCTGCGAGCGCATTGAAATCTGTTGTTATAAGACCATATGACAGGTCTACGCGGCTGATCCTCTTTGTCCACTTTGCAAACTTGGCCGCGTTAGTGACCCTTCCCCCAACCCCACCGCTGAGAACATCAAACACAATGCCTCCAGCATCAAGACCAACCCCAACCCAATCCACATTCTCGGGCTTGAATCTCCACCACAGATATTTGTTCCGTGGGGCAAACATTGCTAAATTCCTGGCCGCCGCTGTGTGGTGCAAACCCTGACCGGGCAATGGGAACGGGTCTTGT
>DAOTYG010000343.1:0-6530 GCA_034435155.1 Anaerolineae bacterium
CTACCCTCCCGCAGGTTTGGGCGCAATGACCAGACCAGAGCACGCCCAGATGACCGGCTGCATCGGTTGCCAGCCCATTTCTAACCTGCGGGAGGGTTCAGGGTAGGCAGTTACAAAAATCTGTGAAAATCAGCGTGAATCCGCGTCCAAAATTTTGCCTCGTTTGTCAAGAACTCGGGGCGTCAAGGAGTTCACCATAGCTTTGTGGGGGAGCACCCCCCGTTCTCTGGCGGTACTTGTCGGCTGGAGCCTATACCGCCACGAACATCCCTCCCGGCCCCACCCAGCCCCGGGCCATGCGCGGCGTGCTGAAAGCGCAACCCACGCGGCCCCGGGGGTCCACGATGATCAAACCGGCCCGACCGTCCACGCGATCCAACAGATAATGCACGGCGGCCTCAGCCACAACCTGGGGGTCCCGGTCTCCAGATAGCTGATCCACGGCCCATTTGGCCCAGACTACCCGTAGCGTCCGCTCGCCATGACCGGTGCAGGCCACCGCGCCCAGGGCATCATCGGCGTAAAAGCCGGCGCCGGGCACTGCTACGTCCCCCACACGGCCGGGATGCTTGTACAGGCTGCCACCGGTGCTGACGCCGGCCGCCAGATGCCCGGCCGCGTCCAGCGCCACAGCCCCCACCGTATCCGAGGGGCCAAACTGTGCACGCACCAGGCCGATCTCCCCGGCCCGGATCCGCTCCCAGACCATTCGCTCCCTGGGGATGACCAGTTCGGTCGGGTCACAGCGGGGGATGCCAGCAGCCCCGGCAAAGCGGCTGGCCCCCTCGCCCACCAGTAACACGTGGGGGCTGGACAGCACCGCGCGGGCCAGCTCGATAGGGTGCCGCACATCGCGCACGGCTGCCACTGCGCCCACGTGCAATCCATCGCCGACCATGATCCCGGCGTCCATTTCTACCACCCCATCGGCATTCAGGAACGAGCCAATCCCGGCATCGAACGTGGGATCGTCCTCCAGGACGCGGATGGCGGCCACCACGGCGTCGGTGGCCGGGCCACCGGCCATCAGCACAGTCCAGCCGGCCTCCAACGCGGCCCGGCAGCCAGCCGCGTGAGCTTCCACCAGGTCAGCCGGTATATTCCAGGCCCCGCCATGCACGGCGAGGACCGGCATCTTGTCTGGCACGACCACACCTCCCTCGTATAATATATGCTCTCGCTCGCGGCAGGTGGGCCAGGCACATCCACCGCGAGCATGGACATCTCATACCTGGCTGTTCTGAAAGCCCCGGTTTTATGCCCCATTATACTCCTTTTGCTCTCGTCCGCAAGTTCCGTGGGTGTATCACGTGGGGGATCCACCGTCATTGCGTTCTGGAGCGGGCGTGGTATAATGAGGGCAATTCCCTACCACCAATCCAAAGGAGCAGATAATGACCGAGATCCCCATCGTTCACATGACCTTATACAAGCACGGCGTGGGATTCTTCCAACGCCGGGCCCAACTGAGCGGCGAGCAAGTACAACTCTCTTTTCGCGTCGAGGAGATGAACGACATCCTCAAGAGCCTCACCGTCATTGACCGGGGCGGCGGGCAGGTGTATGGCGTGGATTATGCCACACCCCAGAGCCGGGAGGAACGCCTGGCCGGCTGCACCGTGCGCCTGGCCGATGCCCGCAGCCTGCGGGACCTGCTGGTGAGCCTGCGCGGGCGACGGGTTCGCCTGCTGCTAGACCAGGCCGAAACGGAAGCCGGGACCTTGCTGGGCCTGGACGAGGTGTCCGAACGCCAACCCCTGGATACGTCGTTGGTTTCGCTCTTGCGCGAGGATGGGCAGACGGTGGCGACGTTGCCCCTGGGCCGGTTGCGCGGCGTCGAGATCCAGGACGAGCGGGGGGCCAGAGACCTGCGGTTCTTCCTGGACACGGCCCTGACCCAGGAGGACTATCGCCAGGTGACGATCCGGCTCTCGCCGGGCAAGCACCTGTTGGAAGTGAGCTACATCGCCCCGGCCCCCACCTGGCGCGTGAGCTACCGGCTGGTGGCCGGGGAGACGCCGGCCGGCCCCCGCGCCTTGCTGCAAGGCTGGGGCATCTTTGACAACCGGCTGGAAGAAGACCTCACCGGCATCTCCCTCAATCTGGTGGCCGGGATGCCCATCTCGTTCGTTTACGACCTGTACACGCCGTTCACTCCAGAGCGGCCGGTGGTGGAGGAAGAAAAGCGTGTGGCCGCCGCCCCGGTCGAGTTCGCTGAGGCGGCACCGCCAGCGCCGGTGAGTCTGGGTGCCGCCATGACCAGAGAGATGGAAGACATGGTGGCCCTGCGCGCGCCGGCCGCTCCCCCCAGAGCCGAGATCTCCCGCGAGAAGATGCTCGCCACCGTCCAGCCCACCGCGACCGGCAAAGCCTTGGGCGAGCTGTTCCAGTATGTCATCGGCACGCCGGTGACGGTGGGCCGGGGCCAATCGGCCATGGTGCCCATCGTGGCGGCTGACCTGTCCTATCGTAAGGAACTCATTTACAATGGGGGCAAACTCCCGGCGCATCCCGTGGCCACCTTGCGCCTGAACAATGCCACCGGTCTCACCCTGGAGCGGGGTCCGGTCACGGTGCTGGAGGCCGGTGAATACGTGGGCGAGGCTGTGCTGCCCTTCACGGCAGACGGCGCGGAGATGGTGGTCCCCTATTCGGTCGAGCTGGGCGTCCGCATCCGCGAAGAAGCCGACAGCAAACGCGAGATCCGGGGCCTGCGCGTCCAAAAAGCCTACCTGGTCGTCGAGGAATGGGACGTCCAGCAGCGTATCTACCAGGTGAACAACTCGCTGGGCAAGGATGTCACCGTGCTGGTGGAGCACCCGCGTCGTGAGGGGTACGAGCCATTCGAGACACCGGAACCGGAAGAGACCACCGCTGAGCATCGGCGTTATGCCGTAAAGGTTCCGGCGCGCCAGGAGACCCGGTTCCGCGTGCAGGAGCGACGTCTGACCTACCGCCACGAGGAGATCCGCAACCAGACGGTGGATCAACTCAAGAACTATGTGAGCCGGGGCTGGCTACGAGAGGACCTCTCTGGCGAGCTACAGGGATTGCTCAAGCTCTGGCAGCAGATCGGAGCCAACGAGCAACTCATCAAGAAAGAAGAGGCCCGACGCCAGGAAGTTTACGCGGCCCAGACCCAGATCCAGGGCAACATGCAGGCTTTGGGCACCACCGGCAAGGAAGGCGCATTGCGCGCCCAATACGTGGACAGGCTGGCAGCTACCGAGGAGGAGCTACAGGCTATCGCCCGGCATATCGCCGAACTGGAAGAGGAGAACAAACGCCTGCAAAAGCAAGTGGACGAGCGGCTGGCGAAACTGGGGTAAGGTGAGCCGGGGCCTATGAGAAAGGCCGTTGCTGACGCAACGGCCTCTTCTGATCCGGGTGGTTGGAGCGGGAGACGGGGCTCGAACCCGCGACAGCCTGCTTGGAAGGCAGGGGCTCTGCCAACTGAGCTACTCCCGCCTGGAATAAGTATACCATATTCTCCCGTTCCTGACAAGAACCGACCGTTTTCGCCGGTTGACATCCGTGTATAACTCCTGTTAGGGAGGGAACAAGGGGGAGAGAAAGCCTTTCTGGGGTTTTGGCGGCTTTGCCGCCGCCAAAACCCCTATGAGGCATTCTTTTCCCTCCCCCGAAGGGACACGAAGTGGGGAGTGAAGCAGTGTCCTCATGCGTTTAAATTACGCCCGGATGTCAATCGCCGGGGTTTGACAACCAGAGCACGATGTGGTAAGCTAATATCGCCCCTATGAACGCCGATCTACGACGGAGGTGGAACATGCACTGTCCCAATTGTGGCGGTGAGGTGATGCCAGATGAGGTGTTCTGCGGTCATTGCGGAACACGCCTGCAACCCGCCATGCCACCCTCCCCGCCACCGGCGCCCCGCCAGCGTAGCCGGCCGGTCATCCCCATCATCATCGGCATAGTCGCCCTGGCTGTGGTTTGCTGCCTGTGCCTGGCTCTTGGCGGACTGGTGGGCATTTGCAGTATCCCCCTTGAGACTACACCAACACCCTCGCAAGCGGCACTCACGCCGCCAGCCACCGAGATCGCCAGCCAGGGCACGGCCGGTCCCGGATTCACCGTAGTAACCAAGTCCCCTGTGCCCTCGTCACCTGAGCCACGGGCGACTCCCCAGGCACCAGTACCAGGCGAAATGCCATTCCGGATCATCAGCTATGTGCAAAGCACTAATGCCCTGGGCAACAGCGCGGTGGAGATCATGGGCGAGGTAGAGAACATATCAAACCAGGCCGTGGATACCGGCTGGTACCTGGTCTACGTGACGCTCAAAGACAAGAGCGGCAAGGTTATCCCCACCACCAAAGACCTGACCACGAGGCTGCAACGGCCCATCGTGCAGCCGGGGCAGAAATCCTGTTTTCGCCATTTCTTTGGGGCCACGGAATACGGCTTTGACCTGGCGCAGGTGAGCCAGCTCGAGCCGGAAGTGCGCCCGGCACCGGACGGCCATGACGCTTACGCGATAGAACTGACCGTGAGCAACGTGAACCGCTCCGACAACACCATTACCGGCGACATCACTAACGATACCACCTACACCACCAGCTCGGTCTTTATCCTGGTCACCCTCTATGATGCGGCCGGTGACCTGATCGGCGTCCACTATGGTGTCAGGGTGGGTAGCGAAAAGTTGGCACCCGGCGGCACGATGGGATTCACATACAACATCATATCCTCTGATGCGGCCAAGACCAAATCTTTCGACGTGCTGGTAATCGCCTACAAGTGAAGACCATGGTGTAATACCATGCTCATTTGGCAGCTGACCTGGATAGTGGCCGGTCGGCTGCTTTTTTGGGAGGAGCTCCCCACGCGCGGGGGCGCACCCCGTAGAACGAAAATATGCTGCGCGACCGTGCTCGCGCGGGGTGTGCCACCCCTTGCCTCGTGCCCACGCTCAGCGTGGGCATGAGGCAGACGAGACGGCCCTGACCGCGAGACCCGGCGTTTCGCACCCACGCAGAGCGTGGGTGCGAGCAACGGCAGACGAGACGGAATATGCTGCACGACCATGCTCGCGCGGGGTGTGCCACCCCGCGCCGGCGGCGGGTGGCACTCCCTACGGTCGCCGCCGCGAGCGAGGGGGTTATTTTCGGAGTAGTCAACTATGAAAGGAGGTGAACCGCAACCGACGATCAGCGATCGCACCACGACGATTTCCGCATAAGGGAGGTGAAGATTATGCCCGTGGAAGGTCCGTTCATCCTGGTCAACCCCGAACGCTGTCTGGGCTGCCATACCTGCGAGCTGGCCTGCGCCGCCGCGCACACAAAGGCCGGCAGCATCATCGGCGCAGTCCTGGCCGGCGAACGGCTGCAACCCCGCAACACCGTGGTCCAGGTGGATAGTGTCAAGCTCTCCACCCAGTGCCGCCAGTGCGAGGATGCCCCCTGCGTCAAGGTCTGTCCCACCGGGGCTACCTACCGCACCGAGACCTATACGGCGGTGGACGTGCGCCGGTGCATCGCCTGCCGACTGTGCACGCTGGTCTGTCCCTTTGGCGCGATCCACATCGAGGACCGGGGCCGCCAGCGCATCCTGCACACCTGGCACACCACGGTGGAGTTGCGCGCCTGCCCAGGCTGCGGACGCTTCTTCGCCCCGGAGCCGCTGGCCTTCCTGCCGGAGTTGCTGCCGGAGGCGGCGGATACGTGGGCCTTGTGTCCACGATGCCGCCGGGAACACACCACCCGGCAGTGGCTGGAACAGGACCGACGCCGTGAAAGCCTTGTTTTTTGAACCATAAAGGACACCAAGGACACAAAGGTAAGATGGTCAGTCCTTCGTGTCCTTTGTGTCCTTCATGGTTGACCTTATTTCGGCCTGTCCGAGTCAGGGAGGCAAACTGATGGTTCAGCAACTTGACGCCGATGCCATCGTAGTCGGCGCCGGCACCAGCGGCTGCTACTTTGCCTGGCGGTTGGGCCAGGCCGGCCAGCGGGTCATCATCCTGGAAAAGCAACGCCTGGACCAGGTGGGCCAGGACATTGACATCTTTCACATGGACGAGGTGCGCTTCGACGAGTTCGGCCTGGCGCAACCAGAAGGCGACGAACTGATCGGCCATTATGCCACCGGCCTGGCCTGGTCGCCCGATTTGCAGGTGCGGAACGAGGTGCGCTACGCCTTCTACGTGATGAACAAGCCGGTCTTCTGCCGCCGGATGCACCGCCTGGCGCGAGAGGCCGGGGCCGAGATTCGGGACCAGACGGCCGTGATTGGGCCGATCATAGAAGACGGGACCGTGGTGGGGGTACGGGCCGAGCAGGGCGGCGCGCCGCTGGAGGTGCGGGGCCAGATCGTGGCCGACGCCTCCGGCATAGACGGCGTGGTGCGCACAAAGCTGCCGGCCGAACTGGGTGTGGAGACTGACCCCATTCGCCCGGAGGATGCCCTGTACGTCTGCCTGGAGTTCCGGGACGACCTGCCGCCGGGTATGCCCACCGGCCTCAACTTCTACCCCTTCCACAAGGCTTTCTGGAACCCCAGCCGGG
>DAOTYG010000344.1:0-7990 GCA_034435155.1 Anaerolineae bacterium
AAGTGTCAACGGGCGTATCCCCAGATAGTATTATACCACCGCTGTCATCAGCGGCTTGGTCCAGACCAGAAACCTACGTTATGTCTAGTGTTCACCATGTTAGGTTACACTACAAAAAATGCCTGATAGGGGGTTTTTGCGGCGGCTTCGCCGCCGCAAAAACCCCCAGAAAGGCTTTTTCCCTCCTTGTTCCCTCCCTGACAGAAGTTATGCACGGATGTCAGGAGCCGGCGCAGCCTGCCCCAGCTTAGACAAATGGCTCCCTGGCTTGCAAGTCGGGTGATCATTGGCTATAATATATCATGTCGGGATAGCTTTGCCCGCCGATTCGGTTTACCGCATGAGGAAACCTGTGCGACCAGATACGAACGTTATTCGCCGCGACATCACGCCTGGCACGCCGACCGACGAGACCGGCAGTCTCTCTCTCCAGATCGGCGCGCTGCTCCAGGACCGCTACGAGATCATTGATGTCCTGGGCATTGGCGGCATGAGCACCGTCTACCTGGCCCGTGACCGCCGCTTCGCCCGGGCGACCAAATATTGCGCCGTCAAGGAGATGTTGGATCAGGCCCGGGACCCGGGCACTCGCCGGCTCCACTTTTCCACCTTTGAGCGCGAGGCCAACGTCCTCGCCAGCCTCAATCACCCGGCCATCCCCAAGGTCTATGACTTTTTCACGGAGAATTACCGCATCTACCTGGTGATGGAGTATATCCGGGGGAAAAACCTGGAACAATTATTGAAGGAGACCAATGCCTTCTTCCCCCAGGAACAGGTCATTGACTGGGCCATCAGGCTATGCGATGTTTTGATCTATCTCCATAGCCAGGAACCGAACCCCATCGTCTTCCGGGACATGAAACCGGCCAATGTGATGCTGACGGAGGGCCAGCGGCTGGTGCTGATTGACTTTGGCATCGCGCGAGTCTTCCAGGCCGGGATCAAAGGCACCATGATCGGCACAGAGGGTTATTCGCCGCCGGAGCAATACAAGGGCGTGGTCACCCCGGCCGCCGATGTTTATGCCCTGGGCGCGACCCTGCATCACCTGCTCACCCGGCGCGACCCACGCCTGGAGACGCCCTTCACCTTCCACGAACGCCCGCCGCGCAGCATCAACCCGGCCATCTCGCCGGAATTGGAAGCCTGCGTCATGAAGGCCCTGGCCTATGACCTGGAAGACCGCTACCACTCGGCGGCCGAGATGAAGATGGCCCTGTTGGAATTGGTCCAAACCAGCCACCTGGACCTGAGCCGCTATGGCCGAGACTGGGCGACGCCAACGACGCCAACCCCGGTCCCAGAACCCCGCCCCGCCGCCGAAAGCGACCGGTTGCTGTGGAAGTTTGCCTGCGAGGAAGAGGTGCGCTCCTCCCCCACTGTCGCCGAGGGCCAGGTCCTGGTGGGCTGTTACGATCACAACCTGTATGCTCTGGATGCGCGAGAAGGCAAATTCCGCTGGAAATTCCCCACCGAGGCAGGCATCTCTGCCTCGCCCTGCGTGGAACGGGATATGGTCTTTATCGGCTCGGAGGATGGGAACCTGTATGCAGTGCACCTGCGCGATGGTCGGTCCATGTGGACGTTCCGCACCATGGGGCCGATCCGCTCCTCGCCCCGTACCACCCAAAACCTGGTCATCGTGGGCAGCGATGACTACCACCTGTACGCCGTGGATTCGCGTTGGGGCCGGCAGGTATGGAAAAGCCGCCTGTGGGGCCGCATCCGCTCCACGCCATTCCTGGATGACACCGTGGCCTATGTGGGCTGCGACGATAACCATGTTTATGCCATCAATCTGAATGCTGGCGATGTGCGCTGGCGCGCGGCCACGCAGAACCGGGTCATCTCTTCTCCTACCTGCGCCGAGGGCCTGGTCTTTGTCGGCTCTGGGGACCGCCACGTGTATGCCCTGGACCCGGAGACCGGCTGGGCCGTGTGGCGCTATCGCACCAAACACCAGGTCAACTCCTCCCCGGCCTATAGTGAGGGGCGGCTCTATGTGGGGTCTGTGGACGGCGCACTCTACTGTCTGGAAGCCCGCACGGGGCGCCTGCTCTGGAGCTACGAGACCGAAGGTCAGGTTACCTCCTCACCCCGGCTGGCCGAGGGGCTGGTCTTCTTTGGCAGCACCGATGGGTATGTCTATGCCCTGGAAGCGAGCACCGGCAAACTGCGCTGGCGGTTCAAGACCGGCGGCCCGGTGCCCTCATCGCCCTGTATTCACGACGGCGTGGTCTACATCGGCTCCATGGACCACCACGTCTATGCCTTGAAAACCTGACTTGGAGAAGGATGGCCGGTCAATGAGATTCTGGAAAAGACGGTCACGGCAACCGGAAGAACAGCCCCCTGAAATCCCGGTGAGCCAGGAGGAAGTCGTCCGACCTGGGGGACGCTTCCCCATCCTGGATGTGGGGGCCTTGAGCCATGTTGGCCGGGTGCGTACCCGGAACGAGGACCGCTTCCTGGCCCTGCATACCGTGACCGGCAGCGGCGACGCGGAGCTTTTGCCCCTGGGCCTGTTTGCTGTTGCCGATGGCATGGGGGGGCACAGCGAAGGCGATCTCGCCAGCGAGATCGCGATCCACGCCATCGCCACTCACGCCTGGCCGGCCCTGCCGACCCGCTTCGGCTCCCCCAGCACGGAGCGCCCGATCCAGGAGGTCCTGACCGAGGCCGTGCTCCAGGCCCACCACGAGATCCGAAATCGGCAAACCGATCAGGATATGGGCACCACCGTCACAATAGCCTTGCTGGTGGGCACGGCCGTCTATCTGGCCCATGTGGGTGATACCCGGGCCTATATCCTGGACCCCACCGGCCTGCACGCCCTCACCCGCGATCATTCGCTGGTCACACGCCTGCACGAGCTGGGCCAGCTCTCAGCGGCGGAAATGGCACACCACCCTCAACGCAACGTCCTCTATCGGGCCGTGGGTCAATCAGACGAGCTGGAGGTGGAAACCTGCTACCGCCGCCTGACCGGCGTATCGCATCTATTGCTGTGTAGCGACGGCCTGTGGGGACTGGTCCCAGAGGCCGAGATCGCGCATATCCTGCGGACTGTAACCGGGGCCCAGGCTGCCTGTGCGGCCCTGGTCGCCGCCGCCAATGCCGCCGGCGGCGAGGACAACATCACCGTGATCCTGGTCGCTTTCAACCTTTCACAATAGCTGCCCGCCCCCACGGCGGGCACATCCGCCGCGAGCATTCCTGCTCGGCGGGGGTCTGTACCCTCTTGCTCGGTGGGGGTCCGTGCCCTCTTGCTCGGTGGGTGTCTGTGCCCTCTTGCTCGGCGGGGGTCTGTGACCTTGCTCGGCGGGGGTCTGTGACCTTGCTCGGCGGGGGTCTGTGACCCTGCTCGGCGGGGGTCTGTGACCCTGCTCGGCGGGGGTCTGTGACCTTGCTCGGCGGGGGTCTGTGACCTTGCTCGGCGGGAGTCTGTGACCTTGCTCGGTGGGGGTCTGTGACCCCCGCCACGATGATACGCCCAATCTCACAGGTAGGAGAGCCGCTTGTCTGAAACAGATACGACCTGGGTAGACTATTACCGCGTCTTGCTCGTGCCAGAGGACGCTGACGCCGAGGAGATCAAACGGGCCTATCGGCGCATGGCACGTCGCCATCACCCGGACGTGGATCACGACCCTGAGGCGGTGGAACGTTTCCTGCTGATCCAGACCGCCTTTGAGGTGTTGAGCGACGAGGCACGGCGGGCCGTGTATGATGAGGAGCGACGCAGTCGCCAGAAACGCGAGGAGGCGCGCAGCGGGCCAGTGAGCATAAGCTGGGTTCTGAGCCGCTATCCACTGCCCTGTCACGAAGAGGCCCAGGTTGTCTATGCCCTGGTGGACATCAACGCTACCACTGTTTCAGACAGCGAGTTGCCATTAAACCTGTGCCTGCTGCTGGACTGCTCCAGCTCCATGCGCGCTACCAGCATCCAGCGGTTGCGGGAAGCAGCGCGCTTTGTGGCCGACCAGCTAACTCCGCGCGACAGTTTCAGCCTGATCGCCTTCCATGACCGGGCCCAGGTGCTCATCCCCAACACCGGGGCCATTGATCCGGGGGTCATCAGGGCAGCGATCAACACCTTGCAGGCCCGGGGAGGGACCGAGATCGCTCAGGGTCTGGCGGCTGCCTTGCAAGAAACGCGGCGCCGGGCCTCCCCCCAATACCTCAGCCATATCCTGTTCCTGACCGATGGGTATACCTATGGCGATGAGACGCTGTGCCGTGACCTGGCCCGACAGGCTGGCGCGGCCGGCATCAGCATCAGCGCCCTGGGCCTGGGCTCGCATTGGAACGAGGCCCTGCTAGACGACATCGCGACGCTGAGCGGCGGCAGCTCCCTGTACGTAGACTCGGCCGAGGGTCTGGCCCCGGTCTTTCACGAGCAGGTTCAACGCCTCCGGGACGTGATCGTGCGTGACGCTGTCCTGGAATTGGAGGTCCAACTGGCCCAGGTGCGCGCGGCCCATCGTTTCTTCCCCTCCATTCTGGCCCTGAACCTGTCCGCTGCGGAGCGAGTCTCCCTGGCCCTGGGGCATATCGAGCGGCGCACCGGCCAGAGCGTACTGCTCGAATTGCAGGTGCCGCCACTGCCCACAGCCGGGCCGGTGCCCCTGGCCCGCATACGTCTGGCAGGTCACATAGGCACCACGGCCGCCCCGGCTACCCTGGGAGAAATAAACCTGGAGACCACCTGCGAATGGGCGCCAGAAAGGCAGCCCCTGGATTCGCGCCTGCGGGGATTTGCCGAACGCGTCGTCGCCTATCAGCTCCAGGAGCGTGCCTGGCGCGAACTGCAAACAGACCGGGTGGACCAGGCCACCTCCCGCCTGCGCTCCGTGGCCACCAAGCTGCTGGAACTGGGCGAACTGGACCTGGCTCGCGAGACCATCCGCGAGGCCAAACGCCTCGAAGCCACCGGGCAAACCTCCCTGATCGGCCGCAAACGGATTCGCTACGGCACACGCGGCCTGACCTCGCTGCTGCCCTGGCATCGCCCCAGAGAGAGCCGAAGCCATGATCCACTGCCCTAACTGCAATGCCCTCCACCTGGAAGGCACGCTATTTTGCGCTGAATGCGGCGCGGCCCTGTACCAGGACCTGCTGGCCCGCGAGAAACAGACTGATCCGCTGCGCGGCCAGGAGACCAGAGCGCAGCGGCCGGGCGTCCCATCCAGGCCGCCCCTCTACCCAGACCAGGCCAGCGGGGCTGTCGAGTTGGCCCCCGACTCCCTGGCCCTCTGGATCGCCAACAGTGGCCGCCGGCAGGTCTTTGCAACCGACCGGGAGATACTGATCGGGCGTGCGGACGCGGCCCACCAGGTCCTCCCAGACCTGGACCTGACCCCAGATGGCGGCACCGAGGGTGGGGTTTCCAGACGCCATGCCCGGATCATCTTCCGCCAGGGCCAGCCTTACGTAGAAGACCTGAATAGCACTAACCACTCCTATCTGAACAATGTGTGTCTGGAGCCGCTGACCCCCCAGGTCCTGCATCACGGCGATGAACTGCGCCTGGGGATGATATTGCTCCGCGTCGAGTTACCGCAGCAGACCCCGGTTGAGGAGTAGGATAATGGCCCGGACCGTCATCGTGCATTTCACTAACGAAGACCCCATCATCGCCGATCTGGAAGCACTGCCCGGACCGACAGACCAGTTCATCACCATCTCCAGCCCCCGCAAGCTGGATGGCAAATCGCTACCCTACATCACGCCCGGCGCGGTGGCCTTTATGTTCCCCATGACACGCATCACCTTCATCGAGGTCATGAGCAGCGAGGAGGAACGCCGGGAAGTGGTGGACTTTTTCCGCGAATGATGATCGCCAAACCCCTGGCGAGGATTTGCCAGGGGCTATCCGGCCAGGCCGCAGGTGGTCAAAGTGGCCTGATCGCCGAACAGCTATGGGGGCCGTATGGCCGAGGGCAAGCCGGGACAAGATAGCCTGGTGCTGTACAAGCAACGCCCGGCGCGGGTGACTCAGGCTGGGGACAGGCTGACGCTGGAACTGGAAGACGGCCGGAGCCTGAAAGTCCGTCCCAAAGATGTGGTCCTGCTGCACCCCGGCCCCCTGCACCGGCTGGACGAGTTGCAACCCCAGGCTGGCGAGGTGCAGACGGCCTGGGAACTGCTGGCCGGCCAGACCACCCACCTGGCTGAACTGGCGGTGCTGATCTATGGGGCTTATACCCCGGCCACGGCCTGGGCCACCTGGCAACTGATCGCCGAGGGCCTCTATTTCACCGGCACGCCCAACGCGGTGACTGCCCGGCCGAGGGAGGAGGTGGCCCACGAGCAGGCTGTCCGGGCAGCCCGGGCCGCCGCAGCTCAGGATTGGCAAGCCTTCCTGAACCGGGCCCGCGCCGGCCAATGGGAACCCGGCGACCGGCGCTACCTGGCAGACGTGGAGAACATGGCCCTGGCCCGCCAGGACCGCAGCTACGTACTGCGTGCGTTGGGCCGCGCCGAGAGGCCCGAGAGTGCCCACGCTTTATTGCTTGAAGCCGGCTATTGGCCGCCTTATTTCAACCCCTATCCACACCGCCTGGGCCTGCCCGTATCTCCACCGCTCATCGGGTTACCAGCCCTGCCCGCTGAAGAACGGGCCGACCTGACGCACCTGCCGGCCCTGGCCATTGACGATGAGGGCAACCAGGACCCGGATGATGCCTTGAGCCTGAACGGTCACCGCCTCTGGGTCCACGTGGCAGACGTTGCCGCCCTGGTGCACCCCGATAGCCCCGCCGATCTGGAGGCCCGCCAGCGGGGAGCCACCCTTTACCTGCCAGAAGGCATGGTGCCCATGCTCCCCCTGGCTGCCATCCAGACCCTGGGTCTGGGCCTGAACCAGGTCTCGCCGGCTCTTTCCTTCGGCCTGGACCTGGATGCCCACGGTGAGATCACCGCGTTGACGGTGACGCCCAGTTGGGTGCGCGTCACCCGCCTGACCTATGAGGAGGCAGAGACCCGGCTGACGGAAGAACCATTACCAGACCTCCTGCGGCTGGCCCGGGCCAGCGAAGCCCGGCGCCGGGCCAGGGGCGCGATCCAGCTCGATGACCTGCCAGAGGTCAAGATCCGGGTCCAGGACGGTCAGGTCCACATCCAACCCGTGCGGCCCTTGCAGAGCCGGGTTATAGTGCGCGAGGCGATGCTGCTGGCCGGGGAAGCCCTGGCCCGCCTGGCCCTGGCCCAGGACATCCCTTTACCCTTCACCACGCAAGACCCTCCTGATACCCCCGGTCAGCCCACCGACCTGGCCGGGATGTATGCCTTGCGCCGTGCCCTCAAGCCAGGTCAGCCGTGTAGCCTGCCTGGGCCCCACGCTGGCCTGGGTCTGGAGGTCTATGTCCAGGCCACCAGCCCTTTACGGCGCTATCTGGACCTGGTGGTCCATCAGCAACTTCGCGCGCACCTGCGAGGCGCCGACCTGTTGGGACCAGCGGAGGTGTTGGAACGAGTGGGGGCCGCCGCGGCCGTCACCGCCAGCGTGCGGCAGGCCGAACGTTACTCCCGGCAGCACTGGACGCTGGTCTACCTGATGCAGCATCCAGACTGGCGAGGTCCGGGGATCCTGGTAGAGTTGTATGACCGGCGCGGCACGGTGCTCATCCCCGAACTGGACTGGGAGGCTCGCCTCCCGCTGCCCCGGGACTGGCCCTTGAACACCACCCTGCTGCTGACCGTGCGCGAGATCAACCTGCCGGAGCTGAATGCATATTTCCAGATAAGCGATTGACGCCCGGCGGCGAGTAGTTGAAACTGCCCCTGAGAGGCGCATCCACTGCTATGGGGGCAACAGGTTTATCCACACCGAACGGCGTGACCACCGAGAAAGACCTTGCGAAGAAAAAAGGTAACTGCCTACCCTCCCGCAGGTTTGGACGCAATCTCCGCATTGGAGTGCGCCGCAATGAGCTGCTTACCCTCTTGCCTGCCACTTTCTAACCTGCGGGAGGGTAGGGGTAGG
>DAOTYG010000345.1:0-15077 GCA_034435155.1 Anaerolineae bacterium
GTGGGTACCTTGACCGTGGTTGGCACGGCCGTTCCCACCGGGTAGGGGTGCTGGGCCACCGGCTGCGGCTGCTGCAACCCTCCAAATAGCAACACCAACGCCCCGCCCAACGTGAGCATGGCGACCAGCCCCAGGACAACGGCCAGGAAGCCGGGTGCTCGTTTCATCGGTACATCTCCCGTTTGCTCTCCCCTCGTATAGCTGGATTCTCTTGGCCTCCTACCTGGGCAGGTCTGGTGCCGAAGGTGGGACTCGAACCCACATGAGGTTGCCCTCACTCACTTTTGAGGCGAGCGCGTCTGCCTGTTCCGCCACTTCGGCACATGAGTACGCAGGCGGGGGCAAGTATAAACCAACTTGGGCTGTTCGTCAAGCCCTACCTGACATCCGTGCATAACTCCTGTCAGGGAGAGAACAAGGGAAGAGAAAGCCTTTCTGGGGTTTTTGCGGCGGCGAAGCCGCCGCAAAAACCCCACCAGGCTTTCACACCGACGCTCTGCGTGGGGGCGAAACGGGGGCGTGGTCAAGACGGTCTGCTGCGTGCCCACGCGGAGCGTGGGCACGAGGGGAAGACGGTCTGCTGCGCGCCCACGCGGAGCGTGGGCACGAGGGGAAAGACGGTGCTGCGTGCCCATGCAGAGCTTGGGCACGAGGGGTACGCTCGGCGCGGGCGCTAGCCGAATAGTGCGTCGCCCCTCCCTGTTGCACGTCGGTTAGCAAGGGTTTGACAGGCCGGGTTTTGTGTGTTATTCTACGGCTCGTGAGAGGGGCTATCACGGCAGAGACGGGCTGTACGTGGGATCGGCTGGCCCGGCCCTGGACCGGGTGGTTGTGTGGTGCGCTCCGGGTCGGCCGGGTTACATCACCTTGCAGGTGGGGACCAGTGGCACCACCAGATAGTTTTCGCCCTGACGCACCGTCATCTGGGCCGGGAGGCCGGCGTTCTTGATGATGCGCATGATGGCCACGTTTTCCGTCAGCACCCAGGCGCAAAAGGCCTGGATGCCCATCTCGTGGGCCAGGGGGATCAGCCGCCGGAGCAGGTAGGTGCCCAGGCCGCTCCCCTGATAGTCATCGCGGACGACGATGGCGGTCTCGGCCTCCACGTCTTCTGGTCTGACCCGGGCAAAGCGGGCCACGCCCACGATGCGCTCCTCGCCGTCCTCCTCGGTCACGGCCACCACCGCCGCCTCCCGTCGCGGGTCCAGGTCCGACAGGGCGATGGCCAGCTCCCAGACCTGCTCGTCTGTAGCCTGATGGGTATAGGTGTGAAAACGTAGTTGGCGGGAGCGCACCGACAGGCGGTGGTACAGGTCCACCAGCCGGGGCGCATCGGCGGGCTGGATCGGGCGCACGGTGACCCGGCGGCCATCTCTGGTGGTGAAGGTTTCCGATGTCATCGTCACGCTCCGGGAGTGAGTTGATCGGGTCGGCCCATTATAGCATGTTTTGGCCTCTGGCGTCTAGCGGCCATTTTTGACATCCGTGCATAACTTCTGTCAGGGAGGGAACAAGGGGGGAGAAAGCCTTTCTGGTTTTACCCTCCCCGAAGGGACGCGAAGTGGGGAGTGGGGCAGCGCCCGCGTGCGTTTAATTACGCACGGATGCAGGCCATTTGATACCCTGCCGCAGGTTGCCCCAACCGGCGGGAGGGTAAGCTGGAGGACATGACTACATGTATCGGCGGGGGATGATCGTACGGGTCCTGGCGGGGCTGGCTATCCTGGCCGCCCTGGCTCATCTGGTGGATAATATCGCCCGGCGCGGGCCGTGGTGGGCCGGGACGGACTTTGCCGTCTACTGGTGGGCCTCGTATTTCTGGCGCACCGGCCAACCCCTCTACACGGGCCTGCCAGCCCATCCTGAGATGACCCCCATCTATGTCTATGCCTACCCGCCGACCCTGGCTGTCTTGTTCGTACCCCTCACTTTTCTACCCTACCAGGTGGCCTGGTGGCTGTGTGGGCTGACCTTCCTGGCCGGGGCGTTGGCCGCTGTCTGGCTGACCCTTACCCTCATCGGCCTGCGGGGGCTGGAGCGGCTGGTCCTGTTCGCCGCGTTTCTGTGGTTTCCGCCGCTGCACTATGAAGCGGCACTGTTGAACGTCAACCTGGTGGTGCTGGCGGGCCTCGCCCTGGCCTGGGCCATGCGTCGCCGCGACGAGGGTTGGGCGGCCTTGCTGGCTGGCCTGGCCGTGGGCTTTCTGGCCGGGATCAAGCTTCACCCGGCCCTCCTGCTGGTGCCGTTGCTGATGCGGCCGGGCCGCCGGCCGCTGGTCGTGGCCGGGTTCGCCGGCGGGTTGGTGCCGGCCGCCGTGGCCCTGGCCCTGACGGCCCACGAGTTCCGGGCCTTCCTGTGGGTGCTGTCTGGCATGGGGCTGACCTGGACCGGCCTGCCCCTGCCGGCCGACCTGTCGGTGTGGGGGAGCGCGATCTACTGGCTGGGGCCCCAGGCCGGGCCGGTCGTGGCCGCGTTGGTGGCGGCTGGCCTGCTGGCGCTGGCCGGCTGGCTGTCGTGGCCCCGCCGGGAGCAGGTGGACGAGGTCTGGAGCCTGTGGCTGGTGGTCTTGCTCCTGGTGTCGCCGGTGACCTGGCCGCAGTACTTTATCCTGCTGGCGCTGCCCTTGTTCCTGGTGTGGCTTCGGGCGCGGGCCAACTGGCCGGCCTCCCGGCGCATCGTCCGGGGGTTGCTGCTCACGGCCATCCTGATGTGCCTGCCGCCGGTCACGAACGACCTGCCGGGGTGGGTCAATCTGTTCTCGACCATCGGGCAGGCCGTGGGCCTGTGGCTCTGTTTCGGGCTGGTGCTCGTCGTGCTGTTCCGGCCAGGAGGAGCGGATGAAGGAACCGTGGTCGCCGGGTGATCGGCAGGCAGTGATCGAGAGCATCCTCGGCTCCCGGGCGCCTGGCCTGGTCGTGCTCCGCTGGGCGTTGGTGGCGGCGATCACCCTGGTGGGGCTGCTCAGCCTCAAGCTGAGCGTTGAGGCGCTCACTACCCCGCACGTCTATCGCAAGGACTTTATCCAGGAGTACCTGCTGGCCCGGGCCGTCCTGGCCGGCGTCAATCCCTACGCGCCCCTGTCCGAATTGGCCGCTCAGTTCCTCGGCCCCCTGCCCAACCCGGTCTTTCCCCATCCCACGCCGCATCCGCCGCCGGTGGCGATCATCAGCCTGCCGCTGGGCCTGCTGACCTATGAGCAGGCGGCGGTGGCCTGGTTCCTGTTCGAGATGGTCTGTCTGGTCGTGTCGGTCCACCTGCTTTTGCGCGAGTCGGGCTGGCGACCGGGGGTCTGGCGCACGCTGTTCGTCAGCCTGCTGGTCCTGGGCTGGAATCCCTTCCTGGATGACCTGACCGTCGGGCAGTTGATGGTGCCGTTGCTGGTGCTGTTGCTCCTCTGCTGGCGGGACCTGCGCGCCGGTCGGGCGATCCGGGGCGGGGTTTTCCTGGGCTGCGTTATCGCCCTGAAGCTATTGGCCTGGCCCATTGTGCTCTGGCTGGTGCTGCGGCGCAACTGGCGGGCGGCTGGCGCGGTCGTCGGCACGGTGCTCGCCGCCAACGCGCTGGCGGTCGTGCTCGTGGGGCTGGACCAGGTCATCTACTATTACACAGTGGCTGGCCCGGCCGTTTCGGCCCTGTATCGTGCCGCTGACGTGAACATCTCGGTGTGGACCATCGGCTGGCGCGTTTTCGAGGGCACGGGGGCCACGGTGGTCATGGGTCTGGCGGCGCCGCCCCTGGTAGCCGCGCCGGAGGTGGCCGGCCTCGTCTCATTGGTGATACCGCTGGTCTGGTTGGGCATGGGCCTGGCGTTGGCGTTGCGGGCGCGCAGCCTGGACGCCGCATTCGGCATCCTGGTCTGCGTCAGTGTCCTGGTCAACCCGGTGGCCTGGGCGCACTATCTCACCCTGACGGCCGTCCCCCTGCGGTATGCGATCCGTCGTGTGTTGGACCTGCGTCTGCTCCGGGGCGAGGCGTATGCCCTGCTCGTCAGCGGCCTCTTGTTGGCCCTCGCGCCACGTCATCTGCGCGCGCTGGCTTTGCTGGCCGCCAGCCCAGAGCCGGCGGGCACCGGCTTCATGGTTCCCTTTCTCATCGGCTTATTGCCCTTTATCCCCACCCTGGCGGCGATGGTGGGTTTGCTCTGGCTCGTGTGGCGCCTGGACCGGGCTGAGAGCTTGTATGCCGCGCAGGGCAAGTCCGCTCCTCATGCCCAAGCGGAGCGTCCGTTTCGCCCCCACGCAGAGCGTGGGTGCGAGCAGGCGTCTGTTTCCCCTCGTGCCCACGCTCCGCGTGGGCACGCAGCAGAGACCGCCCGGGCCGCGCCCCCGTTTCGCACCCACGCAGAGCGTGGGTGCGAGCAGAGAGCGCAGGATTATCCATGCCATCTAGATTCTCACCCCGGCTAATATCCTGGATCGGTTGGACGCTGATCGTCATCGGCGTGCTGCTGTTGGCGGCGCGGATGCGGGAGATCACGCTGTTCGCCTCCGATTTCACGCAGGATTACCTGGCCGCCCAGGCATTGCGCGCCGGTCAGTCCATCTATTTTGCCACAGAGGACCTGAGCGCCGAGGCCCTGGGCATGGGGCATGCACTCCAATCGGTCAGTCCCGGGAACAATCACCCTCCCTTCGACGCGGTGGTCTTTGTGCCCCTGACCCTGCTTCCTTACGACGTGGCCGCCTTGCTGTGGAGTGCGTTGTCGGTTCTGCTCTATCTGTTCAGCGGCTATGTTCTCCTGCGGGAACTGGAGTTGGTTCTCGCGCGCCATTGGCTGGTCTTGCTCACAGGTCTGGCCCTCTGCTGGTATCCGTTCCAGGTACATATCGCCCTGGGGCAATGGTCCATTCTGGTCACGGCGTGCCTGATCCTGGTCTGGCTATTGCTGCGCCGTCGGCGAGTCTATCTGGCCGGCCTGTTGCTGGGCATGGCGGGCCTGATCAAGCTCTTCCCCGGCTTTCTCCTGCTCTACCTGCTGTCGCGGAGGCACTGGCGGGCCGCCGGGGCCATGCTCCTGACCCTGGCGGCCGGGGGGTTGCTGACCCTGGCGGTGGTGGGGGCAGACGATGTGATCCGCTTCTTTCAGCAGGTGGCGCCGGGGAATACCGCCGTCTCCGGGCCGAGCGCGGTCAACTATGCCTTGACCGGCTTCTTCAGTTGCCTGTTCGTTGACGGGCCGGAGGTCAGACCGCTGGTCGTCGCGCCCCAGGTGGCGGCGCTGGTGATCGCCGGGAGCACTATCGGGTTGGTCGGTGCTTTCGTCTATCAGGCGAGGCGTGCGCCGGTCACGCCACGGGGCGAAGATACCGCCTATGCCCTGGCCGTCCTGACCATGCTCCTGGTCTCCCCGATCACCTGGTTGCACACCTTTCCCCTGCTGGCCCTGCCCTGTGGGCTGTTGGTCCAGGACTGGCTGCGCGGCCCCCACCGAAGCCTGGCCCGGCTCAGCTTGCTGGCCCTGACCTGGGTCGTGTTTTCGTTGCCCTACATCCAACTCCGGTTCGTGCTCTCTCTGCTTTATGGCTTTGAGCGCATACCCTGGTTCGCGGCCTGGGTGCTCTTTGCCCCGACGGCCGGGTTGCTGGTGTTGTGGTGGATGATCGCCGGCCGGGAGCGAGCCAGGCCCAGTCAACCATTATGATCAGCCAGCGAGGTGTGCGATGTTCATGCTCGCGGCGGGTGTGCCCGGCCCAGGCCAGACTGGGTCACCCGCCGCCGGGCGCGGGGTCGCAGACCCCGCGCGAGCACATATTACGAGGAGGAGCTACATGAATGCATACCCAACGACTGGTCGGATCAGCGTGGTTATCCCCGTTTACAACTCGGCCGAATCCCTGCCGATCTTGACGGAACGTCTGCACCGGGTCCTCTCGGCGCTGGGACGGGACTTTGAGATCGTCTTTGTGGATGATCGGAGCCGGGATAATAGCTGGCGCGTTTTGGAGCAACTCAAAGCCCAATACGGCAAATCGCTGCGGATCGCCCGGCTGCTGGTGAACAGTGGCCAGCATAACGCGGTGCTCTGTGGGCTGTATCTATCCACCGGTGCGGTGGTGATCACGATGGACGATGACCTGCAAAACCCGCCGGAGGAGATCCCCAGGCTGGTGGCGGCGATTGACCAGGGTTACGACCTGGCTATCGGCGCCTATGACTCGAAAAAGCACACCCGGGTCCGTAACCTCGGCGGGGATATGATTGATTGGCTCTTGCGCCGCATCTTTAACCTGCCGCCCGATTTTCAACTGACCAGCTTTCGCGCTGCCAAACGGGTGGTGGTGGACAATGTCTGCCAGATGGGGGGCGTTTTCCCGTATATCACGGCGATGATGTTTTCTAATGCCTCCAATTACGTGAACGTGCCGGTGAGGCACGACCCCCGGCTCTACGGGCGTTCAAATTACAACCTCAACCGTAGCCTGCGCCTGGCGGCCAATCTCATCTTCAGCTATTCTTCCTATCCTCTGCAATTTGTAATGGTATTGTGTCTGCTGGCCTTTTTCGTCTCCGTCACCTTTGGAACGATCACCATAGTGCGGGCCTTCCTGGCCGACATCACCGTCCCGGGCTGGGCCAGCACGGTGGTGATCGTCTCCTTTTTCAATGCCCTGACCCTGCTGGGTCTGGTGATCTTTGGGGTCTATATCTCCCGCATCAGTCAGCAGATCACGCGCACCCGGCTGCCCTATACGATCAGTGAACTCCATGAATAAGACCTTGCTGGTTCTGGCCGCCTCACGCTACCAGATCCCCGTGATCACCACGGCCCGTCGCCTGGGCTACCGGGTGGTCACCACCGATAACGTGCCCGCCAACCCCGGTCACCGGCTGGCCGACGTCAGCTATGGGGTTGACACCACCGACCGGCTGGGGGTGTTGCGGATCGCCCGGCAAGAGCACATCAACGGGGTCATCGCGGCCTGTACCGATGTGGCTGTCCCGACGGCTGCCTATGTCGCGGAGCAACTGGGTTTGCCCGGCGTACCCCTGGCTGGCGCCGAGGTGCTATGCGACAAGATCGCCTTCCGGGAGTTCCTCCGCGCTCACGGGCTGCCCACCCCGGTGGCCTATCCCTTTACCAGCGAGTATGAGCCGGCCCCAGAAATATTTCGACGGGGGGCCTGGATCAGCAAACCGGATCGCTCGTCCGGGAGCAAGGGGGTCTTTATCGTCCGTTCCCCGGCCGAGTTTCGCCAGCGTCAGCCCGAAACGCTCAGCTTCAGCCCGACGGGCCGGGGTATCCTGGAGGAGTTCATCGTCGGCACGCAGGGCACCTGTGAGGGCGTATTGCACCAGGGGGAGCTGGCCCTCGCCTACGTGCTGGACCGGCAAACGGTCGAACCGCCGTATACCGCGACCTGCGGCCATTATGTGCCCACCACCCTGCCGGGGCCTTCCCAGGTGCGTCTGTTCGAGCTGCTGCGGGCGATCTGGCAGCTTCTGGGGATCACCGACACCGTCTTTGACTGTGATTTCGTGGTCGCGCCAGACGAGGTTTATATCCTGGAGATGACCCCCCGGCTGGGCGGCAACTCGATCTCCACTTTGTTGCACCAGGCGGCCGGCTTTGACCTCATCGAGTATGCCGTTCGACAGGCCTGTGGTGAGCCAGCCCCCTTGCCCTCCCAGGCTGACATCCAACGGCCGACTGCCATCGTGCTCCTGGGGATTGCAGAAAGTGGCCGTCTGGAATATGATCAGGCCGAGGCCGCCGCCCTGCGCCGGGAAGCCTGGGTGCATTCGCTCACCATTGATGTGCCGGCAGGGGAACCGGTCTGGCCTTTCATCCATGGCCGGCACCGTCTGGGTGAGGCAGTGGTGTTCGGTCGGGATCGCGCAGACCTGGAGGCCCGGGTCCGGGAATTGAAACAACGGCTGCGTTTGAGAGCTATCTGATACCATGACCGGGTCTTCCGCGCGGCGTTGGATCACCAGATTGGTGGGCACGGGTGTGGGCCTGCTGTGCCTGGTCTATTTGCTGGTCAGTTTTGAGTGGCCGGCGGTCCTGCCCGTGCTCTGGGCTGCGCATCCGCTCTGGTTACTCGGCGGCGGCTCCGGGTCCATCATCCTGTACTGGATGCTGCGCGCTCTGCGCTGGTTCATCCTGCTGCGACGGGCTGGCGTGGCGGTAAACCCTTTCGACCTGTACATGTGTAGCGCGGTTTCTCTGAGCCTGGCGATCATCACGCCGCTGCAGTCCGGGGAGGTCCTTAAGGTCGAGTGGCTCAGGCGATACGGCCTGCGGGAGCGTATCCCCGGCTACAGCTCATTCGCCCTCGAGCGGCTGGCCGATCTGCTGGTGGTGGGTGTCCTGGCCGCAGTGAGCATCTGGGGCGGACTCGGTCCCGGCAACCAGGAGATCGTCGCGTTGGGTGGGCTGGTGCTGGCGCTGCTCTCGCTCCTGGGGGTCTGGGCGATCCGCACGCGCCGGATCAGCGATCCGGCCCGGGGTACGCTATGGCATCTCCAGCGCTACGTCAGCGATGGCCCGACAGTCATGCTGGTCTTGCTGCTGACATTCCTGGCCTGGGTCGTGGTAGCCCTGGGCTGGCAGGTGTGCCTGTATAGCATCTCGGTTGCTCTGACCATCCAGGAAGCCATCGCCCTGATGTCTGTGGTCACGGTCATCAACATCCTGAGCTGTGTGCCCGGCGCGGTGGGGGTCTCGGAGGTCAGCAGCGCCGGGTTCTTACTCCGCCAGGGGCAGAGTGTACCGTTGGCGCAGGCTGGGGCGCTGGCGCTCAGGTTTTACGGGGTCTTGATCCTCCTGCTGGGGGTGGGGCACCTGTTGCTGTGGAACGCAGTACGGGCCTGGCGTGGGCGAGCGGCGGCAGAGGAATGAACTTCCTGACGCGGGACGTTTCGCACCCACGCAGAGCGTGGGTGCGAGCAGGCGTCCGTTTCCCCTCGTGCCCACGCTCCGCGTGGGCACGCAGCAGCCCCGTTGCGCACCCACGCAGAGCGTGGGTGCGAGCAGGCGTCCGTTTCCCCTCGTGCCCACGCTCCGCGTGGGCACGCAGCAGCCCCGTTGCGCACCCACGCAGAGCGTGGGTGCGAGCGGAACTCACGCAGAGCGCGGGTGCGAGCAGGCGTCCGTTTCCCCTCGTGCCCACGCTCCGCGTGGGCACGCAGCAGCCCCGTTGCGCACCCACGCAGAGCGTGGGTGCGAGCAAGCAGAGCGTGGGTCCTCGTGCCCACGCGGAGCGTGGGCACGCAGCATCGCCTTCTGTGCTCGCGCGGGGTTCGCCAGCGGGTTGCACTCCCTACGGCCTGCCAGGTCGCAGACGTGGTCGCCGCCGCGAGCCAGAGGGGAGGTCGGGCTATTTTCGTAAGGAGGGATACCATTGAAGCTCAGGCATATCTGGCAGATGTTCCGGGAACGCCGGAACCGGGAGGCCCTGTATCGCCTCGCCGGATATTGGGACATGAAAGCGCTGAAGCAAGCGGGCGATGCGGCTTCGATGTGGCCCAATAACTATTTGAACGTTTACTATCATCAGGAGCAGTTAGTTGCACTCCAGCGTTATCTGCCAGATGTGGCCAGGGCCTCGGTGCTGGACGTTGGCTGTGGCACCGGGCGCATCTCCCGTTACCTGGCCGAACGCGGCGCGACCGTCCGGGGGATTGACTTTTCCTCCCAGGCCATCGCCATTGCCCGCGCCCAATCTGGGCCGGATAATCCCAGTTACCGGGTCCAGTCTATCTTTGACTTGACCGATGAATCCACCTTCGATGCCCTGGTCTCTGTGGCGACGCTTACCGTCGCCTGCCGGGACCGCGTGGAGTTGCTGGAGGCGCTGCGGCGGTTGCGCCGGGCCTTGCGGTCGCCGGGCCGGGCGGTGTTCCTGGAGCCGCTTCACCGGGGCTTTCTACACCGGGTGTTGAATATGGATGTGCAGGAGTTTTGCACGGTAATGGCTGAGGCTGGCTTTCAGGTTCAAGAGGTCAGCCACCTTCACTGGTGGCCGGCGCGCCTGGCTCTGGCCTATATCCAGTGGCCCCGCCCCATCACGGCGGCCGGCTATCATCTGGGCGAGGCCATCATGCGCCTCACCGGGCGCCGGCACATGGGTGATTACCAGGCTGTTTTTGCCACCGCAGGTGAGACCCTATGAGCACGTCACGCATCCCCTTCAATCGGGCGGCCCTGGCCGGCCCGGAATTCGATTATATGCGCCAGGCTATCACTCAGGGCCATATCTCCGGCAATGGCCCATTCACCCAGCGCTGTCAGACCTTCCTCGAAGAAAAACTGGGCGTGCCCAGGGTGCTGTTGACCACCTCATGCACCCATGCCCTGGAGATGGCCGCCTTGTTGTTGGAGATTCAGCCAGGCGATGAGGTGATCGTTCCCTCGTTCACCTTCGTCTCCACGGTCAATGCCTTTGTCTTGCGTGGCGCACGGCCAGCCTTTGCGGATATTCGCCCAGACACGTTGAACCTGGACGAAAACCAGTTGGAACGGCTGCTCACCCCGCGTACCCGGGCCATAGTCGTGGTCCACTATGCCGGGGTGGGCTGCGAGATGGACCCCATTATGGATTTGGCGCGGCGTCATGGTCTTGCCGTCGTCGAGGACAACGCGCATGGGTTGTTCGGCACATACAAGGGGCGCTACCTGGGCACCTTTGGCGCTCTGGCCACCCAGAGCTTTCACGAAACCAAGAACTTTACCTGTGGCGAGGGCGGCGCGCTACTCATCAATGACCCTCGCTACGGCGAACGGGCCGAGATCATCCGTGACAAGGGCACCGATCGCAGCCGCTTTTTCCGGGGCCTGGTGGACAGGTACACCTGGGTCGATCTGGGTTCCAGTTACCCGCCTTCGGATATCCTGGCCGCCTTCCTGTACGCCCAACTGGAAGCTCACGAGCGGATCCAGGCCGCCAGAAGACGCATCTGGTGGTACTATTACGAGCACTTGCAAGAATGGGCCGCCACGCACGGCGTGCGCCTGCCCATCGTGCCAGAGCACTGCGAACAGTCATATCACATGTTCTACATCCTGTTGCCATCGCTGGAGCAGCGGCAGGGGTTGATCGCTCATCTTCAGGATCGGGGTATCCTCGGTGTGTTTCACTATGTCCCCCTGCACCTCTCGGCGATGGGCCGGCGCTTTGGCGGCCAGCCTGGCACTTGCCCGGTCACCGAGACGGTGAGCGAGCGATTGCTACGCCTGCCCTTCTACAACGAGCTAACCGAGGCCGACCAGGCTGACGTGGTGGCGGCTATTCAGTCCTTCACCGGGGTTTGATCACATGAAGAACCATAGCGGCCAGTGGCTGGCCGGCGGGATACTGCTGGCAGCGATCATGACCTTGCACCTGTGGTCTCTGCTACGGTTTCCCCATCCTTTCCTGGACGAGGTCTGGCTGGTCGGCCGGGCCTGGGGCTATATCCAGACCGGGCAGCCGGTCGGTCCGTTGGACCGGGGGATCCTGGATCGCTTTCCGGGGTACTGGACTTATAATGAGTGCCTCATCCCCTTTTTGAACTCGTTCATCTTGCGGTTATGGGGTGAACCGCACCTCTGGCCGATGCGCCTGATGTCCCTCTGCTGGGGGGTGTTGCTGCTGGTGGCTATCTATGCCATCGCCAGCCACCTGGGCGGGCCACGGCTGGGGCTTCTGAGCGTGGTCCTGGTGGCGGTATCCGGTCCCTTTTTCTTCTCGGCGCACATGGCCCGCTATGATATTGCCGCTGCTGCGTTGGGCTTTGCGGCCATCGCCCTCTATCTGCGCGGTCGGGGCAATTTCTGGCCGGGCCTGCTGGCTGGCCTGAGCATCGGCGTGGCCTTTGAGATCCACGCCAACGGCGTGATCTATGCGCCGGTTGTCCTGGCCCTGTTCCTCTGGCACGAACGCCGCTCCGTCTTCCGTTGTCGCGGTTTCTGGGGTCTGGTGATCGGTGGGATACTGGGGGCCGGCCTGTATGCCGTCCTGCACATTATCCCCTATCCCCAGACATTCTTCGCCCTCAATCGCATCTTTTTCGGGGCCACGCGCACGCCCCCGCTCCTGTCTTTTGACCCTCAGGTGATGCTCCAGGCGGTGGGTGAACTGGGGCAGATGCTGGTTAGAATATATCGTCCAGCTCTCTTCTTGCTCCTGATGGCCCTGGTAGTGCTGTCGGTTCGACGTTCCCCGGCCGATCAAACGTTGCTGATGTTGGTTGTAGTGTTGGTTATCGCATACACGGCCCTGGTTCGCAACAAGTTCATTTATTACGCGATCCTGATCACGCCGGCGCTGGATTTGCTAATGGCGGCCTTGATCCTGGAGTGCAGCCGATCACCCTGGCGAGGTCGGCTCCAGGACTATGCAAGCCGTATCCTGGTATGGGGTCTGACCGCCGGTTTTATCGGGGCGAACCTGATGATGTTGGGCACAGACTATTGGCAGATCTATCAGTCCGTGCAAAGCCGGATCAACCAGGTGATTCAGCCCGGCGATTCGATCATGGCGGTGGAGACCTATTGGCTTGGTTTGTACGATCACGTTTACTACTCCTGGGAGCTTTTGCCCAAGTATCGCTATTATCGGCCTGGCAGCACCCTGGAGGATGCGCTGCGCGAGTTTCGCCCTGATGTCTTGATCATTGATGGTCAGATGCGCGCGTTCATCATTGACCCCGATCCCCACAGTGATCCTTACAGGCAATATCTGCAAATCACCCCGGCCGAGCTGGACCGGTTCCTGGCGCGCCAGGCCCGGCTGCTCACCGCCTTCGATGGCGGCGATTATGGGCCGGTGAGCGTTTACCGGCTGGATTGGGAAACACCGGCTATGGAAAGAGCCAGCAGCAGTGAATAGAACTTGCGAACAGGTTGCCCGGCGATACGGGGCATGGACCTGGTGGCGTTTCGTGCTCCTCTTGTGGGTTGGCCTGCGCCTGGCCCTCTCCGCCGTGGCGGCCCTGGCCTACAGCCTGCTCCCGCCCCTCATGCCAGCCGAGGTGATCCAGCGCCTCTCCCTGGGGCTTGAGCCGGTGACGGGGCCGCTGGCCGGCCCGCTGTTGGGGGCCTGGCAGCGCTGGGACACCCTCTGGTATCTGCTCATCGCCAGCCGGGGCTATGCGCCCCACGACACCAGCGTCTTTGCCCCGCCCCTGTATCCGGTGCTCCTGCGCCTGGCCGGGGACCTGTTGGGCGGACAATACCTGCTGGGTGGGCTGATCGTCTCCAACCTGGCCTATGTGCTGGCCCTGGGGCTGTTCTACCGGCTCGCAGCCTGGGAGCTGGACGAGGCTACGGCCCGGCGCAGCGTGGTCTACCTGGCCCTGTTCCCCACGGCGTTCTTTTTCCTGGCCGGCTATGCCGAGTCGCTGTTTCTCCTGTTCAGCCTGGCTTCTTTCTATGCGGCCCGGCGCGGCTATTGGGACCTGGCCGGCGCGGCCGGGCTGCTGGCCGGCGTGGCCCGGCTGCCGGGCTTTCTCTTGCTCATCCCCCTGGCGGTGGAATACGTGCGGCAACGCGGTCTCTCCCGCCGGTTGCTCTCCTGGGACCTGCTGGGACTGATGGCCGTGCCCGTAGGGATGCTGGCGTTCATGGCCTATGTCTACAGTATCGTGGGGACGGATTCGCCGCTGGCCCCGTTTCTGGTCCACAGCCAGCGCGTCCACGGCCACCTCACCTGGCCAGGGCAGGCATTGTGGGACGGCGTATGGGTCATCGTGGCCGGCAAGTTCTTGTACGCCGATGTGTTGGACCTGGCGGCCGTGGCCTTGTTCATCGCCCTCACCATCGTCGCGTTGCGTCGGCTGCCGCTGGCTTATGGGGTCTACATGGTCGTATCTCTGGGGGTCATCCTGAGCAAGACCGGCTTCCCGCAGCCGTTGGAGAGCGCGTGCCGGCTGGTGCTGCCCCTGTTCCCCGGCTTTATGATCCTGGGTCTGTGGGGCCGCAACCCCTGGGTCCACCGGCTCATCCTCTACCCCTCTATCTTGTTGTTGCTCATCCTCACCGGCATCTTTGCCGCCTGGGGCTGGGTGGCGTGAGCGGTCCGCTTCCGCTAGCGATGCCAGGACACGGATTCATGCTGACCACGAAGGACACCAAGGACACGAAGAAGGGAGGCTATCACGACCCTGGATCATCCTTTGTGTCCTTCGTGTCCTTTGTGGTGAGAGAAGAGACTGGCCTGAGCAGATACCCGGCCGAATAGTTGAGGTGAAAAGTTGATAGCGAAAGTGAGCGGCAGAGCGATGAACAACGCGCCATATATCGGACGGCGAGGCTTTTTGGGGTTGCTACTGGGCGCGGCGGTGACGTGTCTGGCGGCCTGTCTGCCCAGGCAGGATGGAGACACGGGGGAAGCGCCGGCCCCGACCCGCTCCGGCTGGCAGTGGGAGATCCGCTGGATCCGCGGCCGGCCTCAGATTGACCCGGCCGCCTACCGGCTGCGCATCGAGGGCCTGGTGGAACGGCCGCAGACGTTGACCCTGGAGCAGATCAGGGCTTTGCCGGCGGTAACGGAGCGAGTGCGGATGAAATGCGTGGAATGCTGGTCCGCGCCGGCGGTGTATACCGGCGTGCGGCTGGAGGAGATCTGCAAGCTGGTGGGACCCACCGCGCAAGCTACGCACGTGCGCTTTTACGCCGCCGATGACTATGACGACACCCTCTCCCTGGAAGAGTTGCGCGCGCCGCGCGTCATGCTGGCCTATGGGCAGGATGGCCGGGACCTGCCCCTGGACAATGGCTGGCCGCTCCGGTTGGTGGCCCCAGCCAAGTATGGCTACAAGTACGTCAAGAGCGTGATACGGCTGGAGTTCGTTGACCGGCTGGTGGCTGGCACGTGGGAGCAGCGCGGCTATTCCACGGATGCCACGGTGCAGCCGGGGCTGGACCGGCCCCTGGACCTGGGTGGCGTGCGCCCCATAGGTGGCGGTGAGCTGACGTATTGACGTTGCACACCCCATCCACGGGGCGCAGCCGGGGGCCTGGGTTTGGCGCGCCGGGCAGGCTAAGTAGATCACAAAAAGTTCCTTTAACATTCAAGCAGCGGCCCAAGCTAGAGCCTGCTCAGGTGTCATCTCCTGGAAAAATGATTCGACCGTATCGAGCAACATCTTCATTG
>DAOTYG010000346.1:0-51050 GCA_034435155.1 Anaerolineae bacterium
GACAGAAATCAGCCTGGCGAGATGCAGCTCTTATCAAATCCGTGGCAGACATCCCGGTGGTACTGGGTGGCCCCCACCCCACGGTTCTACCAACAGAGTCGGTAGAACGCCCCGAAGTGGACATTGTCGTGCGAGGCGAGGGGGAAACAACCTGGGAGGAATTGTGCCAATGGCGGGCAACCCATGATCAATGGCGAGAGGCAATCTCTGGCCTGCAATCGGTGCCCGGTATTTCATACCAGACTTCCGACGGCCAGGTGTACCATAATCCTGACCGCCCCCTGATCGAGGACCTGGACAGCCTGCCTTTTCCGGCCTACCATCTCTTCAAGATGGACCGCTACACCAATTTGCAGCCCACCGTTGACCACATCGCCGGGCCGAGCTATCCCATCCTCACCTCCCGGGGCTGCCCCTATCGCTGCACCTATTGCTCCCAGATCGGGCCACGTCGCTGGCGGATGCGCTCGCCGGAGAATGTGGTCGCCGAGTGGCGCTGGCTGGTGCGAGACCTGGGCGCAGCCGAGATTGGGGTTCTGGACGACTCCTTCAATATCAACCGCCAGCGTGTGCTGGACATCTGCGACCTGCTCATCCAGGAGGACCTCACCCATGTGCCCTGGATCATGATCAACGGCATCCGCGCCAACCTGGCGGATAAGGAGCTTCTGGGCCGCATGAGGCAGGCGGGCTGTATCCGCACCGCCTTCGGCGTGGAAAGCGGCAACCAGGAGATATTGGATTCCGTCATTGAGAAGCAACTCACCCTGGAGCAGGTCCGTGCCGCTTTCAGAGCAGCCAGAGAGGTGGGCATGGAGACCATCGGCTTCTTCATGATTGGTCTGCCCGGCGAGACGGAAGAGACCATGGAGGATACCATCCGCTTTGCCATCGAGCTGGACCCGGTGGTGGCCAACTTTTCCATGGCTACCCCGTTTCCCGGAACCGAGATGAGTCGCATGGTTCAGGAGAGAGGGCGGCTGTTGGCCAAAGACTACGACGACTTTGCTTTCTTTGAGAGCCGGGCCAGCTTTGAGATGGACGGGATGCCCGCTGAGCTGGTGGAGCGGAAGTGGAAGGAAGCCTATCGGCGTTTCTATCTGCGTCCATCCCGGGTGGTGCGCACCCTGTTGAAAAAGGAGACCTGGCTGGACCTGCCACGCACGGTGCGGGTAGCCTGGCGGACGGTGGTGGGGTGATACCATCTGTCCACCATAACGTCCCATATGGTCTGACATGGACGGGTTGCGAGTTGGTTTGGAGAAGCCAGAAGAGGTGAACCATGCGCTCAACGCATCCTGCCGCCGAAACCCTTGCGGTTGAGGCCGAACCCATCGAGCCACAACCGCTGCATATGACCTATGAAGAATTCCTGGCGTGGGCTGGTGAGGACGTCCATGCCGAATGGGTGAACGGAGAGGTGATTGCCCAGATGCCGCCAAAGGATCCGCATCAAACACTGATCGAGTTCTTGCATCATGTTCTCGGGCTGTTTATCCGCATCTTCGATCTGGGCCGCCTGCGCCTGGCACCCTTTGAGCTTCGGCTTCGTCCGGACGGCCCCGCCCGTGAACCTGACCTGATGTTTCTGGCCAAAACGCATCTGGATCGGCTCACGCCGGAACGGGTGGCAGGCCCGCCCGACCTGGTCATCGAGGTCGTCTCGGACGAGAGCCTTTACCGTGACCGGGTGGACAAGTTTGATGAGTACGAAGCGGCCGGTGTGCCAGAGTACTGGGTGCTGGACAACCGCCCCGGTCAGCAGCGGGCCTGGTTCTATCAACTTGATCGGACGGGCCGTTATCAACCTGTCCAGCCTGATGCCCAGGGCATCTATCGCTCAGTGGTATTGCCAGGCTTCTGGTTGCGGGTGGAATGGCTGTGGGAAGCACAGCCGGACGCACTACGCGCTCTGGGTGAGATCGTTGGGCTGGAACAGTTTGTCGAGGCACTGCGGCGTACGCTCCAGGGTTGATCCGCAAAACCATTTCCGCTCAACCACGGCACTGGCTGCCTCGACATTGTTAGATTTGCCATGGCTGCCGACCTCACCTACCACCCGACGGCATTGCCGTCGGCAACCCCTTCCTGCACACGGTATAGGGACCCGGCGGCAGGCGTTGGGATGAATTCTCGCCACAGGAGGGTTCATGCAATATCCATCACCCACCAAGATCAGGTGCAGTGTAGGCATCACCGCCTACAACGAAGAGGCCAACATCGGCCAACTGTTGCAGGCCATGTTGGATCAGCGCCTCTACAGCGTGGAGATCAGTGAAATCATCGTGGTGGCCTCTGGCTGCGAAGACCGGACGGTGGAGATCGTCCAGGAGTACATGGCCAAAGACCCACGCATCAAACTCATCGTCCAGGAATGTCGGGAGGGCAAAACCTCGGCTGTCAACCTCTTTCTCCAACAAGCCAAGGAAGACATCTGCGTGCTGGAGAGTGGCGATACTCTGCCCGGCGAAGACAGCATTGAAAAGATGGTCCGCATGTTTGAGGACCCGCAGGTAGGCATGACCGGAGCGCAGAAGGTGCCCGTCAATGCCCCACAACACATCATCGGCTATCTGTCTCACCTCCGCCTCCGGCTGGAGCATCAACTGTGCCTGGAGATACCCCGCACCGGGGAACTCATCGCCTTCCGCAAAGTCTTTGACCACATCCCGCCCGATGTGGCGATGGATGAGGCTTTTGTCGAGGCCCTGATTATCCAACGGGGGATGCAGGTGCGCTATGCCCCTGAGGCGGTCGTCTTCAACATGGGGCCGGAAACCCTGGGCGATTTCGTCCGCCAGCGCCGTCGCAACTTTGCCGGCCACCTCTACCTGAAAGACAAATACGGCTACAAAGTTTCCAGTCTGGAAAACAGCCGCGTCCTGCGCATCGCCCTGGAGGAGCTCTGGAGTGCCATCCGCCTGATCTACATGCTGGTCGCTCTGGCTGGCATAGAGGCCTTCTCACGCCTTTTGGGAGCCTACGATTATTACCTTAGAGGGAGAAAGCATGTGGTTTGGGATATGGCCTGGACAACCAAGCGGGTGGCGAGGCCCCATCCGTCCCCGCTGGAAAGCAGGAGGCCGTCTTGAGAGTCAGGCTCTCCACCATCCTCAAGGTGCTCATCAGCCTGGGTCTGATCGCCTACCTCTTCACACGCATCAACCTGGCCGAAGTGAAAAAAGCCCTGGCTGCGGCCCATTATGGGTATCTGGCTCTGGCTCTGGCGTTGTACTTTGGGGCTATTGCCCTTAACGTCTATAAGTGGGGCTATCTGCTGCGGGCTCAAAGGCTGAGCGTGCCTTTCACCAGGCTCTTGAGCCACACTCTTGTGGGCCTCTTCTTCGCCAATCTGCCCCTTTCGCAGGTCACGGGTGACATCGCCCGCGGCGTGGACCTGGTTCGCCACACCCAGGGACAGGCAGCAGAGGTGGCCGTCTCCGTCTTGATGGACCGACTCGTCGGACTGACCTCTTTCCTTTTCGCCTCCGCGATTACATTGGCCTTCGCCGTCTTCTCCCTGGGTCGCACTGACCTGAGCTCTTTGTGGGTGACCGTCTTGTTGACGCTGCTGGCTCTGGCCACTGCCCTGGCCGTATTGCTCAGCCGCCGCCTGCGAGGGCAGATGGAACAACTCTTCACATGGCGGCCCCTGAGCCGCTTCACAACCCTGTATCAGCATCTGTCAGGGGCGGTGCAAAGGTATCGGTCCGACACAGGGACGTTAGCCGTGGCCTTTGTGATCGCCTTGTTGGGTGTACTGATGACCAGCGTCGTCAACTTTTTGGCAGCCGAGTCGGTCCAGGCCGCTATCCCCTTGCTCTGGATTTTCATTTTCAATCCTCTGACTCCTATCGCCCAGTTCATCCCTTCCATCGGGTCAGGGCTGGGAGTCAATCAGGGCGTCTTCGTGCTGCTGTATAGCGTCATCGGTGAGGTCGCCAGTCAGCCCCAGGCTCTGGCCATGTCGCTGGTGATGCAGGTGATTATCTATATTGCCAGCCTGCCCGGCGGGGTGCTCTGGTGGCGGACCAGGAAACCCCACGGCGGCCAGGCTTCATCATAGTTCGTTCCGGGTGTGCCGACTGAAGGGACGAGGCGCGCCTGGCCCCATTGGCATCAAGCGACTCAAGTCGCACCTCAGGGGCTTACAGCCGGGCGTCCACCGGCGTGGACGCCCCCGTCCGCGCAGGCGGACGGTCGGGTAGCCGAAGGCAATGCCTTCGGCTACCCGGTGCGATTTCTAATCGCCCGCGCCTTAAGTTGACGCCTATGGGGGGTGGGGTGAGGGCGGCCTGACCCAGCAGTCCGCCCACCTTGCGCCCGTTCACCAGCACGTCGTTGGGCCATTTCAACCAGGCGGAGAGGTGCGCCACCTGCTCGATGGCCTGGGCGACGGCGCAGCCGGTGAGCATGAGCAGTCGGTTCATGGCCGTGAGCGGCAGGTCTGGCGGCCGGAACACCAGGGAGAACCACAGGCCCACGCCCGGCGGCGACTCCCAACGCCGGCCCAGGCGACCCCGGCCGGCCGTCTGCTCCTCGGCGATGACCAGCAGCCCGTCGGCGGCCCCGCGCGAGGCGGCCCGGGCGGCCACCGTGTTCGTGCTGTCCACCGTGCGCAGGTAGGTGATGTCCTGCCCGATGAGACGGGTGCGGAGGCCCCGGCGGATGAGGGTCGGCGAGAGTTCGTCACGCATTGGCTCACCTATCTTTGCCACTAATTTAGTAACTGCTGCTCACCCTCCCGCAGGTTCGTGCGTTTTCGCGGCGGCCCAACACGCCCGTGGACGGCGCGCAGACAGAAACATGGTTCACAGCAACCTGCGGGAGGGTAGGCTGAGCAATTACCTAATTTATTTGTGATGGTTTTGCTCGCACCCACGCTCTGCGTGGGTGCGAAACGCCGGGTCGCGCGGTCAGGAACGCCTGGCTGTATACCTTACCAACCGAAGGCGGTCTTGCCCCTGCTGCGTGCCCACGCGGAGCGTGGGCACGAGGGGGAAAGGCGGTCTCGCCCATGCTGCGTGCCCACGCGGAGCGTGGGCACGAGGGGGAACGCGGATGCGCGCAGATTTTCGCGGATCACCCTGTAGATCCGTGTGTATCTGCGTGAATCTGCGTCCCAATAAAGGCGCGCTCATCGTCTTCGGTGGATACCAGACCATCGAGCCGGGCGTCCAGCAGGGCCTCCAACACGCGGCGGTAGATCGGGCTGGGGGGAAGGCCCAGCGACCGCAGGTAGTTGCCGTCCAGGATGGGACGCACGTGCTGCCACTCCTCATGGTAGCGACGCAACCTGTCCCGCACCAGCTCGTCGTCGCAGGCGACCCAGGTGACAAAGAGGGCCTCAGCCGGATGGGGGCGCAGACGCCGGGCGATCTGGCTGGGCGTCAAATCCAGGGCTGTCAGGTCTGGTAACGCCAATTGGAGGGTGTGGACGGAATGCAAGACCTGAATATCCCGCGCCTCCGGCCGCAAACGGTCAATCAATCTCTCCAATTCTGGAGTGCTCATGCGATATGTGAGCAGGGCCAGATAGGTTTGCACCGGGGTCGGCAAGCCCCACGAACTGGCGACACGTCGAGCCAGGGCAAATCGCTCCATGAGCCAGTCATCCACCACCAGGGCCGGATGCAGATGGGCCAGCACGCCCAACTCGGCCAGGCGCGCCAGGGCCCGTTCCGGTTCGCGTTCCTCCAGGATAAGCTCCAACTCATGGCGGATGCGCTTGGGCGAGACCCGCCGTAGCAGCCCCACCGCATCCAGGATCAGCTCCTCCGTCCGCTCCTCGATGCGAAAGCCCAGGCGTTGCTCGAAACGCACGGCCCGCAGGATGCGGGTGGCGTCCTCGACGAAGCTGAGGTTGTGCAGCACCCGGATAAGCCGTTTGTCCAGGTCCCGACGGCCACCGTAAAAGTCCACCAACTGCCCAAACCGGGCGCGGTTCAGGCGCAAGGCCATGGTGTTGATGGTAAAATCGCGGCGATAGAGGTCTCGTTTGATGGAACTGACTTCCACCTGGGGCAGGGCGGTGGGGTGTTCGTAGAACTCGGTGCGGGCGGTGACGAAATCCACGGCCGACGGCAGATCGTTCACGGCGAATGTCTGGCCGTTCACGGTGATGATTGACGGGGCGGCCGGTCGTTTCTCCGCGATGAGCCATTTGGCCGTGCCGAAACGGGCGTGGGAGCGGACCCGGCCGCCCAGTTCGGCGGCCAGGGTACGGGCCAGGGCGATGGCGTCGCCCTCTACCACCAGGTCCAGGTCCAGGTTTGGCAGGCCCAGGAGCAGGTCACGCACCGGGCCACCCACCAGGTAGACGTTAAAGCCCAACCCATCGGCCACGTGGCCGATATGGCGCAGCAGGGCCACGACCGGGGTCGGGAGCGCGCTACTCATCTGGGCCGTCAGGTTGGGCGGGGCGGCGGCCGGCGGCTCGATGGAGAGACGGATGACGTCGGTGCGAGTGACGATACCGACGAGCCGGTCGCCGTCCACCACCGGGATCTGGCCCACATCGTATTCCATCATCAGGCGGCGGATCTGGCTGACCGAGGCGGTGGGGGGGACCGAGACCGGGCCGGTGCGCATGTAGACGCGGATGGGGGCGGCACCCAGGTTATGGTAGAGGGCCTTGTCAATCTCGCGGCGGGTGAGGATGCCCAGGAGCGCGCCGCGTTCATCTACCACCGGGAATCCCTCGTAGCCGAAGCGTTGCATCATCTCGGCGGCCTCGGCCACGGTGGTGTTCGGCGAGAGGGTCTGCACGTTGCGGCTCATCAGTTCGGCGGCGGTGACGGCCGGGGGCACACAACTGGCCAGCAGTTCCAGCAAACGGTGATAGGTGGTGGTGAGATCAGTATCCCGTTGAAGGGCGGAAGCGGCTTTGGTGTGGCCGCCGCCGCCCAGCGGTTTCAGGATCGCCGCGACATCAATGGCATCTGTCTGGCTGCGGGCGATGATCTGGAGGTGTTGGTCCAACTGCACCAGCACAAAGCAGGCGGCCGGGTCGTATAGCTCCATCAATTTGTGGGCCAGGGTGGCCAGCTCCTCCACATAGCCGGCCACCTGGGCCGTGGCGATCAGCACGGTGTGGCCCTCATAGTCGCGGGTCTCCAGGTGACGTTCCAGGTCCTCGTAGACGGCACGTTGCTGGGGCGTGAGGGGCCGGTACAAAAAGTCGTTGAGCACGTCCAGACTGGCCCCGTGTTCCAGGAGCCAGGCAGCGGCCTGGAGGTCGCGGGGCGTGGTAGTGCTGTAGCGCAGGCAGCCGGTATCCTCGTAGATGCCCAGGAGCAGGAGGGTGGCCTCTACCGGGGTGAGGGCGATATGGGCCTCGACCAGGCGTTCCAGGAGCAGGGTGGTGGTGGCACCCACCTCCTCGCCGGTGTACGAGTCGCCGGGGCGCAGCTCACGCTTGAGGGGGTGGTGATCAATGATCAGCAGGGCTGTGTCGTCGCTCAGACCGCGCAACGGCGGCAGGGATTGGGTGTCCACCAGGATGGCGCGCTCGATCCGGGCGTGCTTGGGAATGTCACCCGGTTCGATGAAGGGTAGCAGATGGCGATAGAGGGCCAGGAAATCGCGGAGGTTGCGGTTGAGCATCCCCGGCAAGACCGGTACGGCGCCCGGGTAGAGCCTGGCCGCCGCCAGCATGGCCGCCAGCCCGTCAAAATCGGTATTGGGGTGGGTGACGATGATCTCCACGCGGTTACCTGCCGACAGTTTCCGGCTGCCATCTCGTGAATAGCTCACTGCTCGCGGCGGCGATCGTTGACCCGCCGCCGGCGCGGGGTGGCACACCCCGCGCGAGCATAGAGGGTGACCCGCCGCCGGCGCGGGGTGGCATATCCGGCGCGAGCACGGTTGCGCAGCATATTTTCATCCTATGGGGTGCGCCCCGCGCGCCAGCCGGAGCTGGGTGGGAAACTCTCGTTCAGTTGCGTCGGCGCACCACATAGCTGGCCAGTTCGTGGAGCGAATGGCAGTGCTGGCTGTCGGCCAGGGTCGCCAGGGCAACCTGGGCCTCACGAGCAAAGGTTGCGGCTTCCTGATAGCTCTTTTCAATGGCGGCTGAGGCCGCGATGGCCGCCACGGCCTCGGCCAGTTGGCGTTCCTTTTCTGGCCCTGGAGCCTCGATGCCGCGATCCAGGTAGCGACGCACCGGGTTATCGGCTGGCGCGTCGGCCAGATAATATAGGGTGGGCAGGGTCACCGTGCCCTGGCGCAGGTCACTGCCCACTGGTTTGCCCAGTTCCTGGCAGGTACTGGTGAAATCCAGGATGTCGTCCACGATCTGGAAGGCCAGCCCCAGCTTGTGGCCGTATTCCCGCAGGGTTTCTTGCGCGGCCTGCGGTGCGCCCACGAGCAGAGCACCGCCCTCGGTCGCCAGGATAAAGAGGGCGGCTGTCTTGCTATAGATCTTTTGGTAATAGGCGGCCTTGCTTTGTCGCCAGTCTCGATTGCTGAACGCCTGGCGCAACTCGCCGCCGCAGATGGTCTCCAGGGTGCGGGCATAGAGGAGGGTGAGGGGGGTGTTTTCCACCCCGGCCCCCAGCACTGCCGACCGGGCGAATAGATAGTCTCCCACCAGGACGACCAGGCCGGCGGGCAAGATGGTATTGAGAGTCGGCTGACCGCGCCGCAATTCGGCTCTGTCCACCATATCATCGTGAATGAGGGTGGCTGTATGGAGTAACTCGGTGCCGGTGGCAAAGCGGATCGCCTTGTCCCGGTCAAAGTCGCCATCAGCCGCCACATGCACGGCCAGGAGGGCCAGCGCCGGGCGGATGCGCTTGCCCCCGGCCCGGAGCAGATGGTTCAACGCCGTGTTTAACCCGGCATAAGGGGTCGCGGCCTCCGCCAGCAGGCGCGCTTCTACCTGAGCCAGTTCGTCTTGGATCGGGTGCAAGATTGTTTGGATATCCAAGATAGTTCCCTTGCGATTGGATAATGGATGAGGGATGATGGAAGATGGAAGATGGATGATGGAAGATGGATGATGGATGATGGATGATGGATGATGGATGATGGAGGGCTTGTGCACATCCTGATCGTGGAAGATGAACAACGGCTGGCGCGGCTGTTGGGGCGCGTGCTGGGGGAGCAGGGGCACCGGGTGGAGCTGGCCTTCGACGGCGAGACGGGGCTGGAGCTGGGACTGGCCGGCGACTTTGACCTGATCGTGCTGGACCTGATGCTGCCCAAACGCGATGGTCTGGACGTGTGCCGCGCGTGGCGCGCGGCCGGGATGCACGCCCCGGTGCTCATGCTCACGGCCAAAGATGCGGTGAGCGACCGGGTGCGCGGCCTGGATGCTGGCGCCGACGACTACCTGGTGAAACCCTTTGCGATGGACGAGCTGCTGGCCCGGGTGCGGGCGTTGGGCCGGCGTGCGGCCGGCGGAGCAGAGACAACGCGCCTGCAAGTGGGCGACCTGACGCTGGACCGGCTGCGCCACGAGGTCCGGCGCGGCGATACGCCGGTCCACCTCTCCGTCAAGGAGTTCGACTTGTTGGAATGCCTGATGCGCCACGCCGGGCAGGTCCTCACCCGCGACCAGATCCTCGACTACGTCTGGCGGTACGATTTCGACGGCCAGAGCAACGTGGTGGACCTGTACGTGCATTACCTGCGCCAGAAGTTGGACCGGTTGGGGCCGCCGTTGATCCACACGGTCCGGGGAGTGGGCTATGTCCTCCGCGAGTGACCAGGAGGCCCGCCTGTTCCGGGGCATCCGGTGGCGGCTGGTGGGCTGGAACCTGCTGGTGCTGGGCACGATCCTGCTGATCCTGGGCGTGAGCATCTTTGCGTTGACGTCGTATCGGCTGCGGACAGAGGGCGATCAACTGCTGCGGGCGCGAACGGAGGTGCTGCGGCGCGGGCTGGTGCTGTTGCGCGCGGTCCAGCGCGACGCGCCGCTGCGCCCCGTCTTGAGAGGTGTCGTCGCCGAGGGGGTCTTTTATCTGGTGGTGGATCGCAGTGGCCGCGTGTTGCTCAATCCCCAGGATGTGGAACTGGGCGTATTGCCGGACATGGCCGCCGTGGCCGGGGCGACTCGTCGGTCCAATGACCTGCGCACGGTGGACCTGGGTGATGGGCAGCTCGTGCGGCTCTATACGGTGCCCCTGGGCGAGCAGTACAGCGGGATGTATCTGCAAGTGGGGCGGTCACTGACGGCAGAGCGGCGAGCCGAGCAACTCCTGGCGCTGACTTTGCTCGGCGGGGGATTGGCCGGGCTGGGGCTGGCGGCCATGGGAGGATACTTTCTGGCCGGCCGGGCGTTGGTCCCCATCCGGCAGGCGTTTTACCGCCAGCAGGCGTTCGTGGCCGACGCCTCTCACGAGCTGCGCACGCCGCTCACCCTCATCCGCGCCAATGCCGAGGTGCTGGCCCGTCATCCAGAGCAGACGGTGGGGCAGAACGCGGACCTGGTGAGTGACATCGTGACGGAGACGGCGCACCTGAGCCAACTGGTGAGCGATCTGCTGACGCTGGCCCGCGCCGACGCCGGCCAGGTTGTCCTCAGCCGGGAGCCGGTGGCGTTGGACCAGGTGGTGCAGGACGTGGGCCGACGGTTCGCGCCGCTGGCCGAGGCGCGCCGCCAGACGGTGGAGGTGCTGGCCGATAGACCGTGCGTGGTGCGCGGCGACGCTGGCCGGCTGCACGAGCTGGTGGTCATCCTGCTGGACAACGCCGTGAAGCACGGCAACGAGGGCGGGCACATCCGCGTGGCGTTGGAGCCGGTGCGGGGCCAGGCCCGCCTCGCCGTCGCTGACGACGGCCCCGGCATCGCGCCGGAGCACCTGCCGCACCTCTTTGAGCGCTTCTACCGGGTGGACAGGGCGCGTTCCCGCGAGCCGGGTGGCTCAGGGTTGGGCCTCTCCATCGCCCGCTGGATCGCCCAGGCGCACGGCGGGCGCATCCAGGTGACGAGCACCCTCGGCCTGGGGACCACGTTCACGGTCACGTTACCGCTGGCGAGGTAACAGCCCGGGCCTGATATTCCCCCCTCAGGCCCGGGCCAGGCGCACCCTGGCGCCGCTCCGCACGGCACGGAAGACCGTGGCATCGCCCAGCACCTGCCCCACGATGTTGACGGGGCTGGCGGCGCGGGGCCGATCATCGGTGCTGGCCGGTGTACGCCCGAAGAAGATGCAGAAGGCGTGGCCCACCGGCCAGTAGCCCAGTTCCCCCACCGTGACCTCGGCCCGTGCATCCGGCGACTTTTCAGCCAGGACCGGGATCTCGAAATAGATCTCGTCGCCCCAGGTGTTAGCGGTGCCCTCGATGGGCAGCGCGTCCCAAATCTGCCGGGCTGTGGCGCTGTCGTTCAGCTCGGCTGGCATGGTCACCGGGCCGGCCGTGATGACGATCTTGCTCATGAGTTCATCTCCTTCGTCCCACCCTCCCGCAGGTTGCTGGGAACTGTGTTTCCCGTCTGCGCGCCGTCCACGGGCGTGTCCACGAAAACGCACGAACCGTTCGGCTGAGCTCACGGCGAAGCCTGCGGGAGGGTAAACAGTTATCAGTTGCGTATATCTGGGCGATGGTGTATAATCGGCTCCGGGAGTGGAAGGGTCCCGGTGGGCCCCGCGGGCTTCAAACCCGTTTGTTGGGCATGGCAAAGATGTCCAAGGTGGGTTCGACTCCCATGCACTCCCGCCAGAACAATACGGGGTTGCCGGACTGATCGGCGACCCCGTTTTTTGGCATGGCTCTGGCCCCTTGCGCCCCAACCGTTCGGCTGAGCTCACGGCGAAGCCTGCGGGAGGGCAGGCATTCAATCATCCAGAGATGGGGATTGCAGCCGCCCGCCACCCACCAGACGGTAATAGAGGCCCAGGTAGGCGCGCCCGCGTTCCTCCGGGTGCTCGGCCAGGCGCACGCGCACGGATTCGGTCCGTCCCAGCCGCCATATTGTCAGATTGACCTCCTCACCGGGCCGATACTTGCTGATGATCTGCTTCAGGTCTTGGGTCGGCCCCACAGACTGGCGATCCACGCGGAGGATGAGATCGCCAGGGCGCAGGCCAGCCTGATCGGCCGGGCTACCTGGCACTACTTCGGTGATCAACGCGCCGGCTCGCCCGGTGTCGGGCACGGGGCGCACCGGTGGTCCCGGCGTCGGGATTACCGGGCCGGCCGGGGGCGCCGGCGGGGTAGGATATACCGGCCCTGGCAGACCAGCTAACGTGCCGGAGGATAACGTAAAGCAGCTACAGAGCAGCCCACCCAATACACACCCGCTCAACAGCCCCACCAGCAGGGTAACCAGCAGGATCAGGATGCCGATCAGAGCCAGTACCACATTGCGCGTTTCCATGGATTCACCTCCCATGCGTAATTGTGTAAAACGCAATCTCCTGCTCCCGTTATTACGTTTCACGTTTTACCTTTTACCTCCGCCCGTTCTGGATCAGCGAGATGAACTCGGCGCGCGTAGCCGCCCGGCTGCGGAACAGGCCCCGGTTGGCCGAGGTGATGACTACAGAGCCGGGCTTCTTCACCCCCCGCATGGTCATACACAGGTGAACAGCCTCGATCACCACGCCGACCCCGTCCGGCTGCAAGGTCTCGTCAATGATGTCTGCGATCTGGCTGGTGAGGCGTTCCTGGACCTGGGGCCGGCGCGACAGGATGTCCACCAACCGCGCCAGTTTGCTCAATCCCACGATGCGACCGTTGGGGATATATCCCAGATGTGCCACTCCATGAAAGGGCAGGAAATGGTGTTCGCACATGGAGTAGAAGGGGATGTCACGGACGATGACCATCTCCTTGTGTCGCTCTTCCTCAAAGCCCACCAGGAGAACCTGGCGGGGGTCCTGTTCCAGGCCCCAAAACACCTCTTCGTACATCTGGGCGATGCGCTGAGGTGTGCCGATCAGCCCCTCGCGATTGCTGTCCTCACCGATGGCCTCGATGATCAGCCGCACAGCCTGTTGGATCTTGTCGTGATCGATCATTTCTTCATCCCCTTATAATCATTTCGCTCAAGAACGCGATGGCTCACCAGGGGGCAATCTATTTCCCTGGCAGCAGACAACCTCATCCAGCCAGGCCAGATAGCGGTCTGCCCCGGCCGCCAGGGGCAGGGCGATGATCTCCGGCACCTCATAGGAATGCACTTCCAGCACTCGTCGAGCCAGCTCGTTGAAGCGGTCAGCTCGAGTCTTGACGATCAGCAAGACTTCTGGATCATCGTGAACGGCACCTTCCCACAGGTAGAGGCTACGAATGCCGGGCACGATGTTGACACAGGCGGCCAGCCGTTCCTCCACCAGGGTCTGGGCAATAGCCGTGGCCTCGTCCGTTGAGCCAGCCGTGATAAAGACAACCAGGTGCGGTGAAATGCTCATCAGATACCTCCGGGTGTCGCGTGCGCCAGGGTGATTATACTCGATAGCCCTGGCAGGTGTCAACGTATTGGGTTTGACATCCGTGCGTAATTAAACGCACACTCCCCACTTTGCGGCCCTTCGCCGCTACGCGATGCGGGGAGAGGAAAGAATGCCTGGTAAGGGGTTTTTGCGGCGGCGAAGCCGCCGCAAAAACCCCGAAAGGCTTTCCCTCTCCTTGTCCCCTCCCTGACAGAAGTTATGCACGGATGTCAGGTGTAAACCCTTGCGTTCTCGGTCAAAACCGGCTATAATGGGCCGTTGTTTGGAGACACCCGAAGGAGAGCATAAGATGGTCAAGGGCAATCAGACGATAATGCCGTTGCGTCGTTACCATCCGCGCGAATCGTATGCGGTGGGCGAGCGAGTTGATTTTGGCCCTCTGGGGCCGGGCACCGTCACTGATGTGTTGACCTGGGCTTCCCCTCCGACCACGGCTCGCCATTCCCTGGCTGTGACCCTGGACAATGGCCGGCTGGTGTATTTTGCGGCGGGTATGGGGGAGGAGGCTGAGGCTGTGGATATGGCGGCTGTGCCGGCCATGTTACCTGATGAAAAGGTGGCTGTGGATATGGGCCCGGGTCCAGAGCACTGGCGGGCAGCTCTGGCCCGCCTGATCCGTCAAGAAGTGGGGATCCCAGAGTCCCGTAAGTCGTTGCATATCCAGGCTCTATCTGGAGATGGTGTCCTGGTGGCGGTCGGACATGGTCCTGAGACCCTGTTGCCCTGGCGGAGCCTGGAGACCAGTCGGCACCGCTTGCAGGACTATGGCTATCTGGCGCTGAGCGACCTGGAAACCCTGATTCCAGAAGTGGATGCCAGCCTGGTGGCTGCGCTGCTCCTGGTGATCCCCAACGTGGTACTGGCTGGCAAACCTCCCCGGTTGTACTACCCGGCTGCCCTGACCCCTGACGAAGCGGCCCGCTTCAATCTCTCTTTGCAGCCGGTTCACCTGTCCAAGTCTTTTGTCTCTATCCCTTCCGATGCCTGGTCGCTTCTCCCTCTGCCCCCGGTGGGCGAGCATGTGTATATCCCGGTACTCATCGGTGAGACCATGACCTTGTGCCGGCTCTCGCATCGGGCATCGCCAGCGGAAGTCCGGCTCTATCTGCGCGACGCGGCCGGCCAATGGCTACGCCAGCACTGTCAAGAGAATGACACGTTGCAGTTGTGGTTCTGGCGCAACTCCCGGGGCGAGGTGGTGGCTGTAGCCCTGGAAAAACAATGAGGTGAACACCTTGAGCCTGCGTAACTGGCGCCGCGAAAGCTTGCTGATCGTGAGCGCACTCCTGATCGTGCTGGCAGACCAGGGCACCAAGCTCTGGGCCGTGCAGAACCTGCGCGATGGGGGTATCGTCCCCCTGATCGGCGACATCCTGCGGCTGCGCTATACCACCAACACCGGGTCGGCTTTTGGCCTGTTTCAGGATCAGGGCACCGTGCTCACCGTTATCGCCCTGCTCGTGGTGGGGGTGATCGTGTTCTACTATCGCCGCCTGCCCGACCACATGATCCTGGTGCGCCTCAGCCTGGGCCTGCAACTGGGCGGGGCAGTTGGCAACCTGATTGACCGGCTGCATTATGGCAGTGTGGTGGACTTTATCGAGTTCGTTCTGTGGCCGGTGTTTAATATCGCCGATGCCGCCATCGTGGCCGGCGTGGCCCTGCTGGCCTATTACCTGATCTTCCTGGCCCCGGGCGAGGAAAAGCTGACACCGGACGTGGAACGTGAAGCGTGATTCGTGATGCGCGCGTAGCGTGCGAGTCACGAGTCACGAGGAGCTCTCATGCGCATACTGGGGTTAGTGGGTTCCAGCCGCAAGCTGGGCAACACCGAGGTTTTGGTCAAGGAGGTGGTCCGCTCCGCCGCCGCTGATGATGATGACGTGCGTCTGCTGCGGCTCACGGACCTGCGCCTGGAGTATTGCACCGGCTGCATGGCCTGCGCCTTCCGCGACGGCGGCCCCTGTCGCCTGGATGACGATATGGAATTCCTGCTGGCCGAGATGCAGGCCGCCGATGCCCTGGTCTTGGGCGCGCCGGTCTATGCCCTGCTGCCTCCCGGGCCGGTGAAGCTCATGGCCGACCGCTTTATCATGGCCCTGGCCCGCCAGGAACGCTTCGTCGGTAAGGTGGCTGTCACTGTGGGCGTGGCCGGGCTGGCAGAATGGAGCCAGCTCATGCTGCCACTCCTCAACAGCGCGGTCATGGCCTTTGGCTACCGGCTGGCGGATGCGCTGCTGGCCTGCGCGCCAGGGCCAGGCCAGGTGCTGCTGGACCCGGCTAACGTGGAGCGGGCGACCACGGCCGGGCGCAATCTGCGTCGCGCCTTGAACGGCGAGGACGTGCGCCCGGATTTTGGGCCGGGGCACTGCCCTGTCTGCGGGGCGGATTTTTTCCGGCTCACCCCCACCGGCCTGGAGTGCCCGGTCTGCCTGGCCCCAGGTCAGTTGTTGGACGGTGTGCCGATCTTTGGCGAATCCCCGGCGCATCGCTGGGAACCGGCAGCCCTGAGACACCATTTCCACGACTGGATCCGCGCCACCGGCCCGGCCTACCTGGCCCTGCGTTCCGAGATCAAGGACCGGCAACAGCCATATCGGGCGCTGGATGGCTGGTGGATCCAACCCCCACGGGAAATGCCCCGGTCCCGGTGACGGTCATGAGTCTGCTCACCTTCGCGGCCACGGCTCAGGACCGGGGCACCCGGCTGGACCAGTATCTGGCCGCGCAAACCGGCCTCTCCCGCGCTCAGGTCCAACGCCTCATCACCGCCGGGCAGGTGACGGTGGCCGGCGAAGCGGTCAAGGCCAGCCTGCGTTTGGCCGGCGGCGAAACCATCGTCGTGCAACTGCCGCCAGCGGTAGAACCGCTTGCACCCACCCCGGAGCCTATCCCGCTGAACGTCGTCTACGAGGACCGGGATGTGCTGGTGATTGACAAGCCGGCCGGCCTGGCAGTCCACCCCGCCGTGGGGCACGAGACCGGCACGCTGGTGAATGCCCTGCTGGCCCGTTATCCCCATCTGGAAGGCACCGACCCGGCCGGCCGGCCCGGCATCGTCCACCGCCTGGACAGGGACACTTCTGGCCTGCTGGTAGTGGGCAAGTCCCAACGCGCCGTGGAGGGCCTGAAGGCGCAATTCAAATCTCAACAGGTGAGCAAACGCTACCTGGCGTTGGTGGTAGGCCACCTGCCGGTGCCCCAGGGCCTCATAGATGCGCCGGTGGGCCGGCACCCACGCTGGCGGCAGCGGTTTGCCGTGCGCTCCGACGGGCGCGAGGCGCGAACCCGGTTCACCGTGTTGGAGGCGTTGCCCGGCTATTCGCTCCTGGAGGCCCGGCCGGAGACCGGTCGCACCCATCAGATCCGCGTCCATTTCGCCTACATCGGCCATCCGGTGGCCGGCGACCCAGTCTATGGCCCTCGCAAAGACCGGCTGGGCTTGGGTCGGCAGTTCCTGCACGCCAGCTTTCTGGGCTTCCGGCACCCCATCACCGGCCAGCCGCTAGAATTCACCAGTTCCCTGCCCGCCGACCTCCAGCGCGTGCTGGACCGGCTGCGTGAGGGGTAGTGCTCTCCTTTTCCCCCCACCATCCACTCTCCCCAACTTGGGAAGGGCCAGGGGGGAGGGCCAGGAGAATCACATGGAACCCGTTGGCCTGAACGAGAAGATGATGGAGGTCCGCGCCCTGGCCGATGCCAAAGGCTTCTCCTCGGACCCGGCGCGCATCTGGGAGATGTTGGCTCTCATCCACACCGAGGTCTCGGAGGCCACCGATGCCTATAAAAAGGGCCAGCCTTACGAGGCCGTCGGCGCCGAGTTGACCGATGCCATCATCCGCATCCTGCACCTGCTCTCGGCCCTGGACCAGGACGCTGAGGCGTTATTCCGCCAGGTGATGGACCGCAACTGGGAGCGGCCCCACAAATACAACACCGTGCGAGGTGGGTGAATGAAACCCCGGTTGTAATTGCTCGGCCTACCCTCTCGCAGGTTGCTGGGAACCGTGTTTCTGCAAAGCCGTCCCCCGGCGTGCTGGGCCGCCGCGAAAACGCACGAACCTGCGGGAGGGTGAGCAATGTGGGTGTATGAAACCCCGGTCCACAGAGTAGGAGGATTGACCCCTGCCCGCTGACGACCGACCAGCGGGTTGCGGTCAGCGACCTTTTATGATCGTTGATTTCCACACCCATATCTTTCCGCCGGACCTGTGTGCGAACCGCGACCGCTACCTGGAACGCGACCGCTGGTTCCGTACCCTATACAGCGATCCCAGGGCCAGGATGGCGACGGCCGAAGACCTGATCGCCGCCCTGGACGAGGCCGGCGTGGATATGGCGGTGACGTTCGGGTTCGCCTGGGCCGATGAGGACCTCTGCCGCGAGCACAACGATTATGTGTTGGACGCGGTGCGCCGTTACCCCGGCCGGCTGGTCGGTTTTGCGGTGGTGCAGCCGTTGGCCGGCCACCAGGCTATGGCCGACGCCGGGCGGGCATTGGACCAGGGGCTGCGGGGCATCGGTGAGCTGATGCCGGACGGTCAGGGGTACACCTGGGATGATGAAGCGGTGCAGCCTTTCGTCCGGTTCGTGGCCGGGCGCGGCGTGCCGCTATTGACCCACGCCAACGAGGGGCCGGGGCACGATTACCCCGGCAAGGGTGGCGTAGGCCCGGCCATGCTCTATCGCCTGGCGTTGCGCCATCCCGACCTGGTCCTGGTCTGCGCCCACTGGGGCGGCGGTCTGCCCTTCTATGAGCTGATGCCGGAGGTCCGCGCTGCCTGTCGTAACGTCTACTACGACACCGCCGCCAGTGTCTTCCTGTACGACGATGCCATCTACCGCGTGGCCCAGGCGTGTGCGCCGGGCAAGGCCCTCTTCGGCAGCGACTACCCGCTGGTCAGGCCCGGTCGCTACCTCCGGCGCATCCGGGCGCTGGGATTACCACCAGAAGTCGAGGCCGCGCTCCTGGGCGGTATGGCAGCCCGGCTGGTGGGCCTTGCCGGAATGCGTGACGTGTGATAGACTTGGTGTCACCCTGCGCAGAGAGCAACATCATGATCAGAGACGACATCGCTGCCCTGTTCCGCCAGGCCCTGGAAGCCGCCTGGGATGCCGGCGGTTTGCCACGCTTCCCGGTAGAGCAGGTGCCGGTTGAGCATCCGCGCCAGGCTGACCACGGCGACTATGCCACCACCCTGGCCCTGCGGCACGCCCAAGACGCGCGCCAGAACCCCCGCGTCCTGGCCGAGACCCTGGTGCGCCACCTGCCGGCCGCCCCCTTTATCGGCCGGGTGGAGGTGGCCGGGCCGGGCTTTATCAACCTCACCCTCGCCGACGACTGGCTGGCCCAACAGGTGGAGACCATCCTGGCCGCCGGGGACCACTGGGGTGGCCTGGACCTGGGCCACGGCCGCAAAGCCCAGGTCGAGTTCGTCAGCTCCAACCCCACCGGGCCTCTCACCGTGGGCCACGGCCGGGGCGCGGCCATCGGCGATACCCTGGCCCATCTCCTGACGGCTGCCGGCTATGAGGTGACCCGCGAATACTATTTCAACAACGCCGGCCGCCAGATGACCATCCTGGCCGATAGCGTCCGGCTGCGCTACCTGGAGCTGCTGGGTCAGCCCATTGATTTTCCCGCCGATTACTACCAGGGCGACTATATCGTGGACATCGCCCGTGTTGTGCGGGACAGATACGGCGACAGCCTGGCGAATGCCACCGATCTCACCGTCTTCAAGGAGACGGCCGAGCGGCTCATCTTTGACGAGATCCGAGCCACCCTGGAACGCCTGGGCGTCATCTTTGACGTGTACTACAACGAAGACGACCTCTACAAGACCGGCAAGGTCTGGGAGACGCTGGCCACCCTGCGCGCGCGGGGCTATATCTACGACCAGGATGGCGCGGTCTGGTTCCGCACCAGCGCCCTGGGGGGCGAAGAAGACCGGGTGATGGTCAAAAGCGACGGCGAACCCACCTATCGCCTGCCAGACATCGCCTATCACGTGGACAAGCTTAACCGGGGCTTTGCCCTCATTGTGGACGTACTGGGCGCAGATCACATCGCCGAGTTCCCGGACGTGATGCGGGGCCTTCGCGCTTTGGGCTACCCCACCGACGGGGTTCACCTGGTGCTGAACCAGTTCGTCACGGTGCTGCGCGACGGGCAGGTGGTCAAGATGAGCACGCGCCGGGCCAACTTTATCACCCTGGACGAGCTGATAGACGAGGCCGGCCCCGACGCCGTGCGCTACTTTATGCTGGCCCGCGCCGCTGAGAGCCACATGGAGTTCGACCTGACGCTGGCGGTAGAGCAATCGGAGCGCAACCCGGTCTATTATGTGCAATATGCCCATGCCCGCATCGCCAGCATCTTGCGTAAGGCCGGCGAGATAGACTGGCGTGACGGTGACGTGTCCCTGTTAACCCACCCGGCGGAACTGGCGCTCATCCGCCAGATGCTCTGGCTGCCGGAGGTGGTGGAGAAGGCCATACGGGAGCTGGCCCCCCATCACCTGCCCTATTATGCCCAGGAACTGGCTACCGCTTTCCACCTTTTCTACCGCGATTGCCGGGTCCTGTCTGAGGACCAGGCCTTGACTAAGGCCCGGCTCAAGCTGGCCGCCGCGGCCCAGGTTGTCCTGGCCCGTGTCTTGAGGCTCATGGGCGTTTCGGCCCCGGAACGCATGTGAGTTGCCCACGCTCGCGCGGGGTGTGCCACCCCGCGCTGGCGGCGGGTCGCATTCCCTGCGGTCGCCACCGCGAGCAGTGGGCTATCTTATGCTTACCTCGTGCCCACGCTCCGCGTGGGCACGCAGCAACCGCCTGCTCACAGGGCATAGACAGTTACAGCCAGGCGTTCCTGGCCGCGCAACTCGGCGTTTCGCACCCACGCAGAGCCGTTTCGCACCCACTCAGAGCGTGGGTGCGAGCAACAGATCCATTGCCTCGTGCCCACGCTCAGCGTGGGCACGAAGCAGGCGAGACGGCCCTGACCGCGCGACCCGGCGTTTCGCACCCACGCAGAGCGTGGGTGCGAGCAAGGGGGGGACCGCGCCAGCGGGACCCGCCGCGAGCCAGGCAGGGGGGTATTTACGGAGGAGACCTTGTTTGCCTACCGTAGACCGGAAATGACAGCCTGGGTAGTGCTATGGAGCGCCTTTGGCATTTGGTTGCTCCTTTGCGCCGCCTGTGTCCTGACCGGTTTTTGGTATGTAGACACGGCGGCGGAGGCGCAGCCGGCCGTCCTGGAGGTCTGGGGTGGAACCGTGGCGGTACGCGCCTCCGGTTCCAAAGACTGGACCGTGGTCACGGAACGGCAGATCACTATCCGGGAAGGCGACAGCGTGGAGACCCGGGCTGCTTCTCGCGCCTTGATCACGACGTTTGATAACAGCACTGTGACGCTGTTCCCCCAGACGCGGGTCACGGTGCAACAGTCGAGCACTCCACGGTATAAAAGCCCGGTCTACCTGATAGTGTTAACTGTAGATGCTGGCGTGACGCGCATCGGTGTGGCGCCGCCCCGCGAGGGGGTATCCCGGCGATTCACCGTGATCACACCCCAGGCCACTCACGAACTGACGGAGGGTAGCTACCGGGTAGAAGTGGGGGATATTGTCAGCGCCATCTCGGTGCGCCAGGGTCAGGTCGTAATCTCGGCTCAGGGCACAGCGGTGTCGTTGAGCCGGGGGCAACGCGGCGAGGTTCTGGTGGGCCAAAGCCCTTCCATCCCTAAACCAGCCGAGCAGGAATTGCTGGTCAACGGCGATTTCAGCCAGGGTTTTGAGGGCTGGCAACTGGCTGATACGGCCATCAGTGGCGCAGAGGGCCGGATCACGCTGACCAGGTCCGAGGGGCGGACGGTGGTGCGCTTTGCACGCCGGGGCAGCGAAGGTGGGCACGGCGAGAGCGTTATAGGCCAGGTGGTGGGCAAGGACGTGACCGATTTCTTGCGCCTGCGCCTGGCGGTGGATGTGAAAGTGATCTATCAGAGCCTGCCCGGGGGCGGGGTCATGGGTTCCGAGCATCCTATCGCCGTGCGGATCCGCTACCGGACCGGGTCCGATCAGGTGGATCGGATCTGGTATCATGGCTTCTACTATCTGGTGGATGATAACAGCCCGGCCGGCCCGGCCGATAGGGTCCCCCAAAGCGACTGGCAACACTTTGAGTTCAACCTCTATGACCCGGAGATCATGCCTCTGCGCCCATCGGAGATCCTCACCTTTGAGGTTTTGGCTTCCGGGCACGACTATGAGAGTCTGGTGGGGGAGGTAAGCCTGGTGGGCGAATAGCTGGGGAAAAGGTAATTGCCCACCCTGTACCCTCCCGCAGGTTAATACTATCTCCTCAGAATGACGAAATGCGGTTGTAGTAATAGGCAGTTACGGGAAAGGAAAGGACGAGGGTTTGGTGGTCGGGGCGATTGACTACCAAACCCTCTTTCTTTCTCCCCCTGGCCCAGACGCCAGGGAGTAACCACTGACCCGTTACGACAGGGGGTCTATCGAGGTACTACCAGGGTCGTAAACTGAAACCAGACCTGTGCCCGATTGTGCTGCCATGCTCCCCATATTATACTGCTGCTCAGCAGCAAGCAAACCCGTCGTTGAGGAGGGCGGGCGTGTCTATCGTTCCCAGGGGTCTTATTGTCCAGTTGCACAATCGGGGGCTGGCCGATAACGAGATCGCGCGCCAGATGAAGCAAAGCCCGGATGTGGTAAGCTCATGCATCAATGATTATGAGCGGGTGGTGTCCCTGTTGGGGCAGGGCTACACGGTAGATGAGATCGGGGCGGCCACAGGCATCCCGCGGGCGGTGGCCCTGGAGTACCTGAGCCTGGCTTATCGCTTCAATCCGCACCTGAAGTAAAGGCGGGTGCTCTACCAGGGGTTCAGTCAGTGGCGCCCACCAGGTATGGCCCGCCCAAGTCTGATGCCCTCTACCAGACCACGGGGCCGGCGAAGGCGATTCGCCGGCCCCGTGGCATGGTTGGAACAGTGAACGCAGCGACCTGGCTCATCGGCGAGGGGGACAAAGGTAGTTACTTATCGGCTGGTTCCATCGCCCGGAAGCGTAGGCCCTGACCAGTCTCGTCCCGCTCCACATGTACTGTGTCACCGGGGTGAATCTGGCCGGCCAGCAACTTCTCTGACAGGGGGTCTTCCACCAGGGTCTGGATCACCCGGCGCAGGGGTCTGGCCCCCAGGTGTGGGTCGTAGCCTTTGTCGGCCAGCAACTCGCGGGCCTCATCGCTGACCACCAGGGTCAGGTTATGTTCGCGCAGGCGTTCGTTCACATCCCGCAGCATCAGCTCGGCGATCTGGAGGATGTCAGCCCGAGACAGGGCCCGGAACACGATCACCGCGTCCAGGCGGTTGAGGAACTCGGGTCGGAAGGTGCGCTTGAGCTGGTCCATGAGCGTCTCGCGCATCTTCTCATAGTCGGCTGCGGCCCGCTGGGCCTCGTTGCGGCGGGTAGTGAAGCCCAGTTGAGTCTCCCGGCTGATCAATTCGGCCCCGATGTTGGAGGTCATGAGGATGATGGTATTGCGAAAGTCCACCCGCCGGCCCTTCGCATCGCTCAGGTGGCCGTCTTCCAGGATCTGGAGCAGGATGTTCCAGACCTCTGGGTGGGCCTTTTCCACCTCATCGAAGCAGACCACGCTGTAGGACTTGCGGCGCACGGCCTCGGTGAGCTGGCCGGCATCCTCGTAGCCGATGTAGCCGGGGGGTGCGCCGATGAGCCGGGCCGTGGTGTGCCGCTCCTGGAACTCGCTCATGTCGAGCTGGATGAGGGCCTCCTCGCTGCCAAAGAGGAACTCGGCCAGGGCTTTGGCCAGCTCGGTCTTGCCCACGCCGGTGGGGCCGAGGAAGATGAAGGAGCCGATAGGCCGGCGGGGGTCTTTGAGGCCGGCCCGGGCGCGGCGCACCGACCGGGCGATGGTGGTGATGGCCTCGTCTTGCCCCACGATACGCCGGTGCAGGGCCTCTTCCATCTGCAAGAGCCGTTCGGATTCCTCGCCAGCGATGCGCGTAACCGGGATGCCGGTCCACATGCTGACGATCTCGGCCACGTGCTCCTTGTTCACCCGGGGCAGTTCTGTCAGACGGAGTTCGCCTCGCTCCAGGGCCGTGATCGCGGCCCGCAGTTCCTGTTCCCGTTGGTCCAGGTCGGCCAGGCGTTGGTAATCTTGGGCTGAGAGGGCTGCTTCGCGTTCGCGCAGCAACGTTGCCAGGTCATGCTGGCAACGCTTCAAACTGGGCTCACCACGCTGGAAGAGACGCACCCGGGCTGCCGCTTCATCAATCAGGTCAATGGCCTTATCGGGCAGATACCGATCCGGCACATAGCGGGCCGAAAGGGCTGCCGCGGATTCCACGGCGTCATCAGTGATATACAGGTTGTGATGGGCCTCGTAGCGGCCCTTGATGCCCCGCAGGATCTCCACCGTCTCCTCAATCGTCGGTTCTTCCACCAGGATGGGCTGGAAGCGACGTTCCAGGGCCACATCACGTTCCACGTATTTGCGGTATTCGTCCAGGGTGGTGGCCCCGATGCACTGCAACTCGCCCCGGGCCAGGGCTGGCTTGAGGATGTTGGCGGCGTCCAAAGCCCCTTCAGCGGCGCCGGCGCCGATGAGGGTATGTAGTTCATCAATGAAGAGGATGCTGCCGCTGTGCCGGATCTCATCCACGATGTGTTTGATGCGCTCCTCAAAGTCGCCCCGGTAGCGGGTGCCGGCGACCAGGCGGCCCAGGTCCAGCATGACCAGGCGTTTGCCCAGCAGGGTGTCCGGCACGTCGCCGACCACGATGCGCTGGGCCAACCCCTCCACGATGGCGGTCTTGCCCACGCCCGGTTCGCCAACCAGGGCCGGGTTGTTCTTGGTGCGGCGGGAGAGCACCTGCATCACCCGTTCGATCTCGCTCTGCCGCCCGATCACCGGGTCCAACTGCCCGTTACGCGCGGCGGCCGTCAGGTCTATCCCCAGGTGATCCAGGTAAGGGGTGGAAGAGGTCTCGCGGGTCTCGACGCGTTTCTCCCGCGAGCCGTGGCCGATCATCTCCAGGACTTTGGCCCGCATCCCCCGCGCCGAGACCCCCAGGCTCTCCAGGATGCCCACGGCGATGCCTTCTTCCTCACGCAACAGGCCCAGCAACAGGTGCTCGGTCCCGATGTACCGATACCCCATTTGCCGGGCCTCTTCTACCGCATATTCGATGACTTTTTTGGTGCGCGGGGTCAGGGTCGGCTCACTGCGGGTCGGACCAGACTCTTTACCGACTACAAACTCCACCGCCTCGCGGGTCCGCTCCAGATGGATGTCCATCTCCGCCAGGGCCTGGGCGGCCAGGCCCCGGCCCTCAGCCAGCAGACCCAGGAGCAGGTGTTCTGTGCCGATGTAGTTATGTCCCATGCGCCGGGCTTCCTCTTGGGCCAGGCGTAACGCCTGCCGGGCCCGGTCACTGAACTTGTCTAGTCCGCTACCCATGACCTTCCCTCCGCTGACCTGGCGTATCCAGGCTGTACTTTTTCCTGCCTTGTAGCGAGCGTGGTGAGCGCAGTTCACAGGTAGGGGTAAGAGCCTACCCTCCCGCAGGTTGGGGCGCTCTGGCTAGACCAGAGCACGCCCAGATGACCGGCTGCATCGCTTGCCAGCCCCTTTCTAACCTGCGGGAGGGTAGCCGGGTAGGCAGTTACGTTGGGTGATAAAGTCCCACGTACAGGCCAGCATGTAATTCGCTGGCTTATGATACGGTGGTCATACCTGACTGGGCAGGCTGTCTGGCCGGGAGGTCTCGGCCTGAACGACCGCCCGCGCCGGCCCGGCCGGCGTAGCGGGCAACGCACGTTGATATTCCAGGAGCTGCTCTTGCCATTCGCTCAGGAGATCTTCTTCCTTTTCCTGGGGGGGTTCTGGTTCAGGAGGCGCAGCCCGCCGCCGGCGCCTGCGCCCGCCCTGTTTGGTCAGCGCTTCCGGTGTGGGGATGTCTTCTATCTCCGCCTCATCTTCCGTCGTCTCTTCCAACTGCTTCAGGCTCAACCGCATCCGTCGCCGGGCGCTGTCAATGCGGATGATGCGAAACTCGCGTTCCTCCCCCTCCTGGACTACCTCGCGGGGGTGTTGGATATGGCGTGATGATAGCTCCGAGATGTGGATCAGGCCCTCGACCCCTTCCTCCAGCCGCACAAAGGCGCCGAAGGAGGCCAGCTTGGTGATCCGGCCCTTCACGACTTGCCCGACCTGATAACGCTGCTGGATGTTGAGCCACGGCTCGGCCCTGGTACGCTTGATGCTCAGGGCGATCCGTTTGCGCTCCCGGTCCACGTTCAATACATAGACATCCACCACATCGCCCACTTTGAACATCTCGCGGGGGTGAGTCACCTGTTCCCAGGCCAGCTCGGACAGGTGTACCAACCCATCGGCTCCGCCAATGTCCACGAAAACGCCGAAATCGCACAGGCCACTGATGCGCCCTTTGCGGATCTCCCCTTCGTGCAGGTTTTCCAGCAACTGGGCGCGTTCCTTCTCCTGCCATTCGCGCATGGCCGTGCGTTCTGACAAGATCAGGCGGTTGTTGTCCCGATCCAACTCGATGATCTTGAGCTTGAGGGTCCGGCCCACCAGTTTGGAGAGCTGCTTCATACGCTCTTCCGGCTTGCTATTGCTGGTGATACGCTGGTCTAGTTGCGTGGCCGGGATGAACCCGCGGACCTCTCCCAAACGCACGATCAGGCCACCTTTGTTGTAGCCCACCACTTGCAGGTCCAGGAGTTCCTGGTTCTCGAATCTTTGCTGGGCGGCGCGCCAATCGCGTTCAGCCTGGGCGCGGGCCAGGGACAGGACAGCATGACCATCTTTGTTGGCCGGCTGAATTACATAGACCAGGACGTGGTCCCCGACCCGGGGACAGGTGGCGGGATCGCGTTGCAGTTGCTCCACCTCAGTGGGATGGATAAAGCCGTCTAGCTTGGCCCCGATGTCCACCAGGATGGCCCCGGGGTCCACCTGGACCACCTCGCCTTCCACGACCTGCCCCCGTTTGAGACGGCTGACTAACGGCGTCTCTACCTCTTCCAGCAGATCGCTCATGGTGATGGCTTCGCGGGTCTCGGTTTCTTCCTCCGCTGGCCCGCCTTCGTCAAGCACGTACTCCTCGCTTGAGTTCTGCTCCTCGTAGTATTCCTCCATAGATCCTCATACCCCTTGTGTGTAATTTGCCGGCCCCCGCGGGCACGGCCGCCACGAAACGCCTGTGCGTTCTTATTATACCTGATCTCACTGCAAAAAGCAAAGACGGTGGTCACTCTGTGGATAAACCTGCTTCCCCCGCAGGGGAGAGGGGTTTTTAGGGGTTTGGCGATGGCTTCGTCACCAAACCCCATACCCCGGGGGCAGGGAGCTAGGAGTATCCCTGCTCGGGCCTGGAGCTTATAATCAAAGACAGCCCCTGGCGGTTAACTGCCAGGCGAACGGACCAGGCGCAAGAATACGAACAGTGCCGGTGCTCCCAGGCTCCCCCAGACCCCCATGAGTCCATAGCGCAGGAACGCTTCCCAGTCGGCCGACATGCCTGGTATCAGGCTGAATAGCGGTTTCAAGGCCAGGCGCAGGATGATCAGGCCAGCCAGGCCGATGATGATCTTGAGCAGGTGTTTCCACCAGGCCACACCCCGGGGCTGAAAGCGCACATAGCGCCGCTCTAGCAGGTAGCCGATGCTGATCCCGGTCACCACGCCCAGGGCATGGGCATCGGTATCCACTGTCCCCGGCGTGGCGGTCTGTTGGGCCACTATCAGGAGTGCCAGCGGGATGAGCAGGCTGAGGAGGAGCGCCGCCCATAGGGGCAGGGACCACCCGCGCCGGTCCCAGAGGCTCCAGATGCCGCCAGCAGCAAGCAGAAACACCAGGCCCACCAGGAACCCTCCCACCACGTCTTGCGGCCAATGCAGGCCCAGATAGACCCGGGAGAGGGCCACCAGCAGCACCATGAGGCTGGCTAACGCCCACCCTAAAGGTCTCCACCAGCCCTGCGCAATCTGGCGGGCCAGGTAAAACCAGAACACCGTGGCGTTCTGCGTGTGGCCGCTGGGCCAGGCATAGCCGCCGCCGGTGTCTGTCATTAGCGACCGCACACGGTGATCCACCAGATAAGGCCGCGTGGTCTGGAAAAAGTCTTTGAGCAGACCATTGGTATAGACAGAGAGCAGAAACACCATCACCAGGTGCCACCCTATCCGTACCTCGTAGCACCACAAGACGAGAGGCAAGGCGATGAGGAAGAACTCTTCTGAGGCAGTGTTGGTGACCAGGCCAAAGAAGGCATCCAGGGCCGGGCTGGCGAAATTTTGGAGCCAAAGGATAACGTCAACAGGGTTCATGGGTCAATCCCCTCTCATACTTTGCTGCTATGTGTAGAAGCACGAAGCACTTCTTCCCAGACGCGCTGTAGCTCCGCCAGGTTCTCAACTACCAGGTCTGGGACGATGTTGGATGTAGCCAGGTCTTCCCGCCGGGTCACGCCGGTGAGGACCAGGATCGTCAGGAGGCCGACGCGCTGCCCGGCCAGGATGTCCGTCTCCAGCCGGTCCCCGACCAGGGCCAGTACGGGCGATGAGTTGCCTTGCCCCGGCATCGCCAGCCCCAGTCGCTGCACGGCCAGCTCGATGAGAGGTCGCTCCGGCTTGCCGATGATGAGCGGTTCCACCCCGGTGTAAGCTGTCAGGGCGGCGAGCACGACCCCGGCCCCAGGCCGGATCTCGTCAGCGGCGGGGAAGGTCCGGTCTGGATTGGTGCCGATAAAGACGGCCCCGGCCCGGATAGCCTGGCCGGCCCGCTTGATGGTCTCATAGCGCAGGTGCCAGTCCACGCCCACCACGACATAGTCGGCCGGGCTGGTATCTACCAGGGTAAAGCCGGCCTCGTAGATGGCCGCGCGCAAACCCTCGTGGCCCACCACCAGGACACGGGCCCCAGCCGGAGCCAGTTGTTGCAGGTACAGAGCCGTGGCCTGGGCCGAGGTCAGGATCTCGGTGGCGGTCACGGTGAGACCCAGGCGCGCCAGATGGTTTTGGATCTGTCGGCCTGTGCGCGACGAGTTGTTCGTGACCAGGATGAAAGGGATAGCCTGAGCGCGGAGAAAGTCGAAAAAGCCCGGCACCCCGGGCAGAGCCTGGCTCCCCCGATAGATCACCCCGTCCATGTCCAGCAGCAAGCCCCGCACAGCGCGCAGGGGCATATAGTCACCGGTCATAGCCGCACCTGCTCCACGGTCACGGCAGTGCGGCCCACAATGCGGTACAGTTCTCGCTCCAGTTGCGGGCAATAGCCGGTCTGGTCATTGGGGAACTCGATGCAGAGCTGTTCCGACCCGCGGATCAGGTGGAAGTAGAACTGGTCCTGGCCGGGGTATTTGAGCAAGACCTCTCTGACGCGCCGCAGCCGGCTGATGTCTTCATTGTGATCGTCCGTCCGGTGCAGGGTGATGTGGATGCACCACCGACCATTGCCCGGCCCAGCCTCAGCCGGGGGCGATTCGGCTGAGGGTGACACCACATAGGACGCCGGGGATTCGGCCAGGACTGGCGGGTACGGGGCCGGCACCACCGGCTCCAAGCTCTCCGCTTCGGGTGGCTCGACGTCTGGCACGGGCTGACTGGGGTCATATTCCTGGACGCTGTGGCAGATGATCTGTACCTTATCCTGGCGCGATTCGACCGTCCCCTGGACCAGCAGGATACGGTCCGGGGTCCACAGTTCGGCCGTGGCCGCGTAGACGCGCGGAAAGATCACCACCTCCACCGGGCCGTGCAGGTCTTCCAGTTCGGCGAAAGCCATGTCCTCACCCTTGCGGGTGACTATGCGGCGGACATTGCTCACCAGGCCGGCCACCGTCACCGCCTGGCCCACGTACTCGGCGTCGATCTCGCCACAGAAGGCCGTGATGGTATGGCCCAGCCGGGTGATAACCTCGCTCAGGGGATGCTCGGAGAAATACGTGCCCAGGAGTTCTTTCTCCCAGGAGAGACGGGCTTTGGCGTTGACCTCGGCCATCTCGGGCAAGGGGATAAAGGTAGTGGCCTGAGCGGTTGCGCCGAGCAAACCGAACATGGTTAACTGGCCGGCTCGTTCGGCCTGCTGCTGGCTCTGCCCTTGAGCCAGGGCCAGGTCCAGGATCTCCAGCAGTTGGGCGCGATGGCCCAGGCTATCCATGGCCCCGGCCTTGATCAGACTTTCCAGGACCTTGCGATTGATCTGTCGGGCGTCCACCCGCCGACAAAAATCCTCCAGGGAGGTGAAAGGGCCGCCCTGCTCCCGCGCCGCCACGATGGCCGCCACGGCCCCGGCCCCGACGTTCTTGATGGCGTTCAGCCCATAGCGGATGGCGGTGGGACCGGCCACGGTGAACGGCCCGTGGCTGTGGTTCACATCCGGCGGCAGCAAGGTGATCCCCAACCGGGCGCATTCGGCGGCACTGCCAGCGATCTTGTCATGGTTCTCGCTGACGGTGGTGAGGAGGGCAGTCATGTATTCCACCGGGTAGTTGGCCTTGAGGTAGGCCGTCTGGTAAGCCAGCAAGGCGTAGCAGGCGGCGTGGGCTTTGTTGAAGCCATACCCGGCGAAGGGGGCTATGAGATCAAAGATCTCGCTCGCTATCCGGGCCTCGACTCCCTGTTTTTGAGCCCCGGCGATGAATTTGTCGCGTTCCTGGTCCATCACCTCCTTTTTCTTTTTGCCCATGGCCCGGCGCAGTATATCGGCCTGCCCCAGCGTATAGCCGGCGATAGCCTGGGCGATAAACATCACCTGATCCTGGTAAACGATGACGCCGTAGGTCGGTTCCAGGATGGGCCGAAGCTTGTCGTGCAGGTAGGTGGGCCTGGTGTGGCCGAACTTGTTGCTGATGTAGACCGGGATCTGGTCCATCGGGCCGGGGCGGTAGAGGGCAATGAGGGCCGCCAGCTCTTCCACGGAACCGGGGCGCAAGGCCCGGATATTACGGCGCATCCCGGGGCTTTCCAGTTGAAAGACCCCCGTGGTCTCGCCGGTGCTCAACATGGCATAGGTTTTCTGATCATCCAGGGGAATGTGCTGGATGTCCACCTCTTCGCCCCGGGTCTGGCGAATCAGATCCACGGTCAGCCCCAGGATGGTCAGGTTCGCCAGGCCCAGGAAGTCCATCTTGAGCAGACCGATGGTCTCCAGGTCTTCGGCGGCGTATTGGGTGACCATAAGCCCGTTGCTGTCCTCACCCCGGCTCATACGTTGCAACGGCACGTGGTCGGTCAAGGGGTCCCGGGCGATGACGACGCCGGCGGCGTGGACAGAGGCGTGCCGGGCCACGCCCTCCAGCCCGCGCGCCGTGTCAATGAGGGAGCGCACGGTGGGGTCCTCATCATAGGCCTGGCGCAATTCGCGGCTCTCGGCCAGGGCCTGTTCGATGGTGATACCCACCGGCAAGGGGGGGATCAGACGGGCGATGTGGTCTACCTGGCCCAGGGGCAGGTCTAGAGCGCGGCCCACGTCCCGGATCGCGGCCCTGGCCCCCAATGTGCCGAAGGTGACGATCTGGGCCACGTGGTCGGCCCCGTATTTCTGGATGGTGTATTCGATCATCTCGGCGCGCCGGTTATCGGCAAAGTCCATGTCCACGTCGGGCATCTGGTGGCGCTCGATGTTCAGGAAACGCTCGAAGGGGAGTTGCCAGGCCAGAGGGTCCACCTCGGTGATACCCAGGGAGTAGCAGACGATGCTGCCGGCGGCGGAGCCGCGCACGCCAAAGGGGATACCTCGCCGGCGAGCCTCGTGGGCAAAGTCCCGCACGATGAGGATATAGCGCACGAACCCGGCCCGGTCAATCACATCCAGTTCATAGCGCAGTCTCTCCTCAGCCGCCGGGGTCACCGGCCTGTACCTCTCGCGCAACCCTTGTTCGCACAGGGCGGTGAGGTAGCCCAACTCGGTCTGGCCGGCCGGCACTTCCACCTCTGGCAGGCGTAACCGCCCGCGCGAAGCGTCCAGGCGCAGATCGCATTTCTCGGCAATGACCCGGGTGTGGTGCAGGCTCTCCGGTAATTCGGCAAAGAGTTCGGCCATCTCGGCGCCGCTTTTCAGGTAAAAACTGTCGCCATACATCCGTATCCGCTTGGGGTCATCTACCACCGTCTGGGTCTGGATGGCCAGGAGCACGCTGTGATACTCGGCCTCGGCGCGTCTAACATAGTGCGAATCATTGGTGGCGACCAGGGGAATGTCCAGAGCGCGGCCCAGGGCGATGAGTTGCCGGTTGAGGTCTTTTAACTCTGGGATGCCGTGTTCCTGCACTTCCAGGTAATAGTCCTCGCCAAAGACCTCACGATACCAGTCGGCGATCCGGCGGGCGCCCTGTTCGTCGCCGGCCAGGAGCAAGGCCGGCACCTCGCCAGCGGCACAGGCACTCAAGGCGATGAGACCCTGGTGGTATTGGGCCAGCAGGTCGTGATCAAGGCGCGGCTTGTAGTAAAAACCTTCCGTATTGGCGATGGTGGCCAGCTTGATGAGGTTGCGGTAGCCGGTCTGGTCCCGGGCCAACAGGATCAGGTGCGGCGGGTTCTTGTCCTGAGGTGTGCGGTCGGCGATGGTGCGCGCGGCCAGGTAGGCTTCCATGCCGATGATGGGCTTGATGCCGCACTGCCGGGCTGCCTGATAAAAGCTCAACGCCCCATACATGTTGCCGTGGTCCGTGATCGCCAGGCTGTCCATGCCCAGGGCCTGGGCCTGGGCCAGCAGGTCGGTGATGCGGGCCATGCCGTCCAGCAACGAATACTCGGTATGGACATGGAGATGGGTAAAGTCGGTCATGGAAGGTTTCACCTGGACTAAACCACGTAGGGGGTAGTGGGACGGGGGGAATTATACCATAGCCGGGGCTGGTTGTGAAACCCCCTCGAAGGGCGTTATGTGCCTGGGACATAGGGCGCAGGCGTGCCGGAACGATTATGGGCACTGGAGTGGACTTCAGGCGGGTCTTGCGGGAAGACCAGCTAAAGCTTCGACTCCAGGCGTGAGATCTGTCCCCGCCATGGAACGCTCACTCTCGAAATGAGGGGCCGCCTTGCGCATTCTGGCGTTTTGGAGTACAATTCGCTGTGGGAGCAACAGGACCATGGAATTGCGTCGCTATTGGAATATCGTGCTCCGCCGCTGGTGGATCGTCCTTGTACTGGTATTGGCCGCCCTGGCGACCACGCTGGTGCTTAGCCCGGCCCCGGCCCCCGTGTACGTGGCCTCGGTGCGCCTGACGGTGGGTATCCGGCCAGAGGAGGGCACCGGCCGGTTCTATACTTACGACCGCTACTATGCCTGGATGGCGGCCGAGTATCTGGCCGATGACCTGTCGGAGGTGGTGCGCAGCCATGGTTTTGCCCAGGCGGTAGCCCGGCGCGCGAATCTGCCAGTCCCGGCCGGGGCCATCGCCGGGGCTACCATGGCCGGCAAGACCCACCGCATCCTCACCATCACCGTGGTCTGGGGCGATGAGGCCGGCGCCCGGGCCATCGCCGACGGCGCCGTGGCCGAATTGCGGGAAAACAGTGCCGCCTACCTGGCGCAACTGGGGGCGGAGAACGCCCAGGTCCACGTCATTGACGAGACTACCGTGGCCCCGGTGACCGGCGGGCTGCGGGAGAAGCTGGACCTCCCCATCCGCCTGGGGTTGGCCCTGGCGGCCGGCATCGCTCTGGCCTTCTTGCTGGACTACCTGGACGACTCGGTGCGCGACGCCGCTGAGCTGGAGACCCTGGGTTTCACGGTCCTGGGTCAGATCCCCCGCCGGCGGTGGGACTGGCTGCCCGGTCGCCGGGCGCGGGATTGAAGGCTCGTGGAGGCATCGGCATACCTGCCAGCCTCCCGCGGGTTTGCAGACCCTTCACTTCGTTCAGGGCAGGCTCTGCGGCATGGTAACAGTTACGCTTCGTGTGGAACATGGCGAGCGGCGCCGGGGCGGTTCATGGGGACTGACCTGAAAGCTTACAAGCGGAGGTTTCCGTGCAGATACGCGATTATGTGCTGGTATTCCTCAAGCGGGGTTGGATCATCATCCTGGTGGCGGCGATGGCTGCGGTCGGGGCGTTCGTCTTTACCCGGTTCCAGCCCACCATCTACCGCTCCAGCATCAAGCTCCTGGTGGTCCCGGCCCGCAGTGACTATGGCCTGACCCTGGCGGCCGGCAATCTGCTCCGCCAGTACAGCGTCCAGGTGACGGCGCAGAGCCTGGTGAGCCGCGTGATTGACCAATTGCGGCTGGATACCTCGGTGGAGACCCTCAAGGGCAACATCGTCGTCAGCTCTATCCCGGAGGACTATATCATCCAGATTGATGTGTATGACCGGGACATGGACCAGGCCCCCAAGATCGCCAATACCCTGGCGGCCGTCTTTGTGGAGGCTCACGCCCTGCGTCAAAAAGAGATTGACCGGCGCGATCGGGTGGAGATCTCCATCTACGAGCCGGCCAGCCCGCCGGCCAAAGACAGCCCCAAGACCATCCCCACCGTGCTGGCCGGCGGCATCTTGGGGCTGGTGCTGGGCGCGGTCATCGCCTTTGGGCTGGAATACCTGGATGACAGCCTCAAGACCACCCAGGATGTGGAACGCTATGCGCCAGGGCTGACCGTGCTGGCTACCGTGCCGCCCATCACGCCGGTGACCCTGGCTGACCGGGAGAAAGGCGCGGCCGAGGTTAAAGCCGGGGTCGCCACCATGCGCCAGGGGGTCAGCAGGCGGGTAGGTTCTGGCGTGGACCAGGCCCGACGTGGTGCCCGGCAGACCCGTCGTCGCCTCTTCGGCGAGAGCCATGATCGTGAAAATGATTGATTAACTGCCTGCCCTCCCGCAGGTTGGGGCGCAATGGGTCAGAGCCTGCCCTGAGCGAAGCCGGCGGGTCAGACGCCGGTGGGCGCGCCCCAATGAACGGCTGCCTCGGCGGCCAGCCGTTTTCTGACCTGCGGTAGGGTACAGGGCTAAATGTATCCCGAGGAGGAACCTTTGACTGAAATAACTGACAAGGAACCACGCGCCCTGGATACCCGGCTCGTCACGTTTACCCATCCCCGGTCACCGGTGGCCGAGGCCTATCGCGCCCTGCGCACGAGCATCCAGTTCTCCAGCCTGGATAAACCGCTGGAGACCTTGCTGGTCACCAGCACTGGGGCCAAAGAGGGCAAGAGCACCACGGCGGCCAACCTGGCCATCACTTTCGCCCAGGCCGGCAGCCAGGTGATCCTGGTGGATGCCGACTTGCGCCGGCCGAGCCAGCACCGGCTCTTTGGCCTGCCCAACGAAAAGGGGTTGACCACCATGCTGCTGGAGGAGCAGGGGGAGTCGCCGCTGCAATATACGGCCATCCCCGGCTTGCGCTTGCTCCCCAGTGGTCCCCTGCCCCCTAATCCAGCCGATGTGTTGGGCTTTCGTCGTATGGACGAGGCCATTGCCCGCTTGAAAAAAGAGGCCGACCTGCTCATCTTTGACACGCCGCCCATCATCGCGGTGACGGATGCTGCCGTGCTGTCGGTCAAAGTAGATGGCGTGCTCCTGGTGTTCAGTGCTGGCCAGACCAGGCGTGATCATGCCCGGCGCGCCCAGGCCCTGCTGGAAAAAGTTAACGCCCGCATCCTCGGTGTGGTGCTGAACAACGCCCAGTTGGACCGCGCTGCCTATAGCTACTACGCCCAGGCCGACTGATGTTTTCCCCCTTGGGATAGACCAACGGGGAACCCGGGCGGGTTCCCCGTTATCTTTCACCGGAGGAAGGCAGATGGCTTTGCCCAGATTCTTGCGTAACGGGATCGTCCGCATCGCCAGACAAGACCTCCTGAGCTTTCTGGATGAATACCAGGAGCAGTTGATCCGCTATTTTCGGGAAGAACTTCAGGCCCTGGATGATCGCCTGGATGAGGAAAAGGTATTCATAGACATCCACATGCAGCCGCTGGGTGAGGAATTGCTGCGCGCGGTCTTGCGAGCCGTCCGACGCTTTATCGCGGATTTTGGGGAGGAAGATGAGGACTGAGTGGCTGGCTTGCCCACCCGCAGGGTGGCGCGATCCGGCGCGCATCCGGGCCATCTTCGCCCGCATTGTTCGCCGCTATGACCGGATCAACCGGGTGCTGAGCCTGGGGCTGGATCGAGGCTGGCGGGAAGTGGCGGCAGAGGCCGTGGCCCAGGCCCCACCCGGCCCGGTGCTGGATGTGGGCGTGGGCACTGGGGAGCTATCGTTGGCGGTGGCCCGGCGCGGCCGACCAGTCGTCCTGGGCGTTGACTTTTGCCGGCCCATGCTGCAAGCCGCGCAGCCCAAGATCGCCGGCCAGAGTCCGCTCATCGCCCTGGTAGAGGGCGACGCCCTGGCCCTGCCCTTTGCCGACGGCGCGTTCGCGGCGGCGATGGCCGGGTTCTCCCTGCGCAACGTGGCCGATCTGGATCGCGCCCTGCAAGAGGCCCGCCGCGTGACGATGCCCGGCGGCCGCCTGGTTTCATTGGAGATGTGCGCGCCACAACGCTGGCAGCGGATACACCAGCTCTACCAAACCCTGGCGATACCGATCCTGGGCGCGCTCTTCGGGGGCGCTGTGGCCGCGTATCTCTACCTGCCGGTCTCCATCCGTACATTCCCCACGGCCGAGGGTCTACGCCAACGCATGGAGAGCGCCGGCTGGCAACGGGTTCGCTACCGTTTCCTGGCATGGGGTGCTGTGGCGATTCACATAGGCGAGCGGCCCTCATCATAAAACCCCTGGGGTCTCTGAGACCCCAGGGGTCTTTCAAACGTGGATCATCTCCTCTGGCGCGCCCGGAGGGATTCGAACCCCCGACTCCCGGTTCCGAAGACCGGAGCTCTAGTCCGCTGAGCTACGGGCGCTGGCCGGCACAGGTGCATTATAGCCTACGCCGGAAATCCCGTCAAGCCCTGGCAGCTGACATCCGGGCATAACTTCTGTTAGAGAGGGAACAAGGGGGGAAAAAGCCTTTCTGGGGTTTTTGCGGCGGCGAAGCCGCCGCAAAAACCCCCTACGAAGCATTCTTTCCCCTCCCCGAAGGGAGGCGAAGCGGGGAGCGAGGCGGTGCCACCATGATTTCACGCACGGATGTCAACGTCAAGCCCTGGCAGATCTCGAACAGCAGTGGTATAATAGCGACGGTTGAGCCACGTTCGCGGCGGGCGTGCCCGGCCCAGGCCGGACCGGGTCACCCGCCGCCGGTCGCCGGGTCGCAGATCCCTGGTGAACACAATAGAGGAGGGAGTTACCATGTACGATTACCGGAGAATCCAGGAGTTGCTGGGGGACCAGGCTGAGAGCCTGTTGACCCACCAATGTCAGACCATCGCCAAATCGCAATTGCATCTGCCAGGGCCGGACTTTGTGGACCGGGTCTGGGCGCTATCGGACCGGCCGCCGGCCGTGTTGCGCAACCTGCAAGCCCTATTCGATCACGGCCGGCTGGCCGGCACCGGCTACCTGTCTATCCTGCCGGTGGACCAGGGGATCGAGCACTCGGCCGGGGCCTCATTCGCCCCCAACCCCATCTATTTCGACCCGGAGAACATCGTGAAGCTGGCCATCGAGGGTGGATGTAACGCCGTGGCCTCCACGCTGGGCGTATTGAGCGCGGTCTCCCGCAAATACGCGCACAAGATCCCCTTCATCCTCAAGTTCAACCACAACGAGCTGCTCACCTATCCCAACAAGTACGATCAGGTATTCTTTGCCTCCGTCGAACAGGCATTTAACCTGGGGGCCGTGGCCGTGGGAGCCACCATCTACTTCGGCTCGCCGGAATCCACGCGGCAGATCGTAGAGGTCAGCCAGGCCTTCGAGCGCGCGCACGAATTGGGGATGGTGACGGTCCTGTGGTGTTACCTGCGCAACCCGGCCTTCAAGGTCGGCGGGGTGGACTATCACGCCAGTGCCGATCTCACCGGCCAGGCTAACCACCTGGGGGCCACCATCGCTGCCGACATCATCAAGCAAAAACTGCCGGAGAACAATGGCGGCTACAAAGCCGTGCGCCTGGGGGACTCGAGCTATGGCAAGACTGACGAGCGTATCTACACCAGGCTCACTACCGATCACCCCATTGACCTGGTGCGCTATCAGGTGGCGAACAACTACATGGGCCGGGTCGGACTGATCAACTCCGGCGGGGCATCCGGCCAGAACGACCTGGCCGAGGCGGTTTATACCGCTGTCGTCAACAAGCGCGGCGGGGGCATGGGCCTTATCAGTGGCCGCAAGGCTTTCCAGAAACCCCTGCCCGAGGGCGTGGAGCTACTGCACGCCATCCAGGACGTCTATCTCTGCCCAGAGGTGACAGTGGCGTGATTCACAGACCGTGCCAGACCCTTTGCCAGGGCCTGGCACGTTTCTCAGAGGGGTCTGACAATGCGCAGATGGCTGGCACTTCTGATCGGTGTCCTGCTTCTGGCCACGATCCTGGTGGGGGCCGGGGTCTTGATCACCTCCTGGTCGCCGGCCCCCACCCCGCCGGTGGAATCGCCCGGCCTGACCAGCCCGGCGCCAGATGCTTATGCCGGGCAACGCCAACGCATGGTGCAAGAGATCGCCGCCCAGGGGGTGACCAACGCGCAGGTGCTGGCGGCGTTTCAGGCCGTGCCGCGCCATGAACTGGTGCCGCCGGAGATGGTCCCCCTGGCTTACGCCGACCGCCCTCTACCCATCGGCTACGGGCAAACCATCTCCCAGCCATATATGGTGGCCTATATGACCGAGTTGCTGGAGCTGAAAGGCGGAGAGCGCGTGCTGGAGATCGGCACCGGGTCCGGCTATCAGGCGGCTATCCTGGCCGAACTGGGGGCGGAGGTCTATTCCGTGGAGATCATCCCGGAGCTATACGAACGGGCCACCGCTAATCTGGCCCGGCTGGGTTATCGGGTGCATACCCGTCGTGCCGACGGCTACTACGGCTGGGCCGAACACGCCCCCTATGATGCCATCGTGGTCACGGCGGCGCCGGACCACATCCCCCCGCCACTGGTACAACAACTCAAACCTGGCGGTCGCCTGGTCATCCCGGTGGGGCCGCCGGGCCTGTACCAGACCCTGTGGTTGGTGATCCGGCGCGAAGGCGACCAGGTGGAGATGCTCAACAAGGGGGGCTGTGTCTTTGTCCCCCTGACCCGGGAGCAATGACTAACTCACGCCGGCCGGGCATCAGACCGGCCAGGGCATAGCACAGTATGGCAAGCCCCAGCACGGCTGTAAAGCCAGCCTCCAGGGCCAGCATCGTCGTTACCACTGCGCTGACCACGGAGGCGCAGCCGTTGATGGCCCAGGCCCAGGGCACGATCCCTGGGTGTTGCCCGGCCGCGCGGCGCAGGCCAGCCGGGAAGGGCATACCCATCAAAACCCCCAGCGGGGCCAGAATCAGGGCCGCTGCCAACAGGCGCGCCCAGAGCGGCCACCCCAACAGAGCCTGGAACGTCAGTCCCCACCCCCACACAGCGACCAGCAGGACCACCACCAACGCGGCCAGCAGCAGGCGCAGGGGCAAACGCGCCGCGACAAGGCTCCCCAGGCCAGAGTAGAATAACAATGCCCCCAGAACCAGCGCAAAGGCAAAGGTGGGGTGGTCAAGAAAGAGTATGAAACGTTGCATCAATGCGAGTTCGGCCAGGAGATAGCCGCCGCCGAGCAACGCAAAATAGGCCATCCACCGGCACGGAACTTGTCCGATCTGATCAGTATCAGTAGATGAAAAAAGTTGCTCAAAGCGGCGACCGCAGGGCGCGCCTGGAGCGACTTTTCCCAACCTCACCTCTTCCCCGGCCGGGTTTCCCCGCCGGGCGGCCACCAGCGGCCCCACGATGAGCACCCCAGAGGCCGCCAGCGATAGCCCCAACGCGGCTACCAGGATCAGATACCCACTGCCCCCGAAGGGCTGCCAGGTGCGGCCCAGAGTGCTCAGGATGGCCGGCACCTGGTTCCACTTGAAATAGTGATGGAAAAAGGGCCGGTCATCTGTGGGTGAGGTGAGGGCATAGGCGGCAGTGTGCAGAGCAATTTCCCGCCGGGTCGGATCCACCAGGCGCGCGGCCAGCTCCTCATAGACCGGTTCGGTCAGCCGGTTATAGCGATTGACCTCGTCCGGGCGCAGGTCAGCGCTCCAGACCAGGTCAAAGCGACGTGCAGCGCAGAACTCGCGTACTGCTGCCAGGTCGGCCGGGGAGAATGGCGTGGGACAGGCCAGTACGGTAAGGGTGGACCAATCGCGGATGGCCACCAGGTGCGCGCCGATGTCCGACCAGCCGGCCCGTTCCCCGGCTGCCAGCACCAACGCGAACAGACGCATCTCCTCGCTGGGTGGCTGCTGGAGCCACCGCTGGGCCACGAACAGGCCCGTGGGCCGCAGTCGCGCCAGGCAGGCCATCACCCCCTCGATAGTGAGCGTATAGTCCTCGCCCAGCCCGTAGGACCCCACCAGCACCGGCCGGTAGCTGTCGGTCAGGGCCACCTGGACAATGTCGAATGGCTCTGGCTGGCTGGCCAGCGCGCTGCGCACCCCGGTGGTCTGGACCGTCACGCCGGCCGCCCTGTATAACCCGCCGCTGAAGGTGGCGAACTCATCGCGCACTGCCTGGACGACAAGGGCGTTAGGTTCCACGACAGTGATAGTCGCCGCCCCGCCCCGGCGGGCCTGCCATACTTCCAGGCCGCCACGGGGAGCCAGGATCAGGGCCTGGGCTGTGGGCCGGAGGAGATAAGGCAAGGCCGTGGGCCGATAATCCAGGAACGACAGGTCGCCTGCGCCGGCCGTGATGGGGCTGAGGTTGTCGCCATCCACCGTCAAGCCCAACTGAGCCGGGGGCAGAGCTGGAGAGGCCAGGCTCAGGCCAGGGGCGGAGCGGATCGCGCTGCTCTCGACCACGTCCACCCGGCCGCTGGCGTCCCAGGCCCGGTAGCAGAGCCGGGCATCCGGGTAGCGCAGCGCGTAACTCAGGGCCTTGTACGGGGATAGTGACCATTCCAGTGCCGGCGGCCGGGCCACCAGAACGCCGGCTAACAGGGCAACCCCACCCAGGTAGACCAGGAGCGTGCGGCGGCGGATTCGCCCTGGCTCGGCCCGGCGTAACATCCCGGCGGCGCACCAGGCCAACAGGGCCGTGGCCCAGACGGTCCCTTCACCGCCCAGGAGGGGCAACAAGATCAACACCACCAGGCAACCGGTCGCAGCACCGGCCATGTTCGCGGCATAGAGGGCCGGCGCGCGGTCCGACCAGCGGGCCAGGGCCAGGGCCATGACCAGGCCGCCGGCCAGAAATGGGGCCACCAGGAGCAGGTAGCAGGCCACCAGATAAACCCATTGCACGCTTTCCAGGGCCAGGCGATACGTGTCGAAAGGCAGGGCCTTCAGCAGCAAATGACCCCCCGCCAGGGTTCCGGCCATGCTGACGGCGGCGGCCGTCAGGCTATGGCGGCGATCACGCCAGCCGGGTCGCCAGGCCAGCAAGGACCCACTGGCCCCGGCGCCCAGCAGGGCGATGCTAACACTCAGGAAGGCAAAATGATAACCCTGGGTCAGAGAAAAGAGCCGGGTGAGGGCGATCTCGAAGGTCAGAGTGGCTGCGGCGATCAGGAACAGCCCGGCGTAGAGTGCGCTGGGTGGCCGGTACATTTGCTTGTTCCCCCTCATGATGCGCCATGTCCCCTGATCGGCGGAGAATAAAGATATTGTACCACGGCCGGGCCGGCCAGACAAGAGTCCCCCAATTGACATCCGTACGTAAATTAAACGCACGATGGCACTGCCCCCCGCTCCGCTTCGCCTCCCTTCGGGGAGGGGAAAGAATGCTTCGTAGGGTTTTTTTGCGGCGGCTTCGCCGCCGCAGAAACCACCAGAAGGGCTTTCTCTCTCCTTGTTCCCTCCCTGACAGAAGTTATGCACGGATGCCAGTCCCCCAAACGTCAACCCGGCCCATTTGACAGAAATCTCATCCTGTGGTATTATTATAATCTCATATGGGGAAGGGCAAAGTCGAGGGCAGACCTACAGCTGGGGGGTAAAAGTTGCCGGGCAGCCTCAAGCCCTTATAATCGAACAGCGTAGAAACGCCCTTGACACAAAGACCGAGGATATGCTATAATAAAAACGGCGGTGGGAAAAGCCGCGAGTGTACCTTAACAACTGAAGAGTGGTAGGAAGGCGCAGCAGATCCAGAGGTTCACACACCAAAGAACCCTAAATTTCTTTGGAGAGTTTGATCCTGGCTCAGGATGAACGTTGGCGGCGTGCCTAACACATGCAAGTCGAACGGTCCACCGGGCGGCATGACGGTTTTCGGACTGCCCTGCGGCTGGTGGATAGTGGCGAACGGGTGAGTAACACGTAGGTGACCTGCCCCGAAGTGGGGAATAACTGCTCGAAAGGGCAGCTAATACCGCATACGCTCGGCGATTCGGTTCGTCGAGGAAAGGCTTCGGTCGCTTCGGGAGGGGCCTGCGTCCGATTAGCTAGTTGGTGGGGTAATGGCTCACCAAGGCGACGATCGGTAGCTGGTCTGAGAGGATGGTCAGCCACACTGGCACTGAGACACGGGCCAGACTCCTACGGGAGGCAGCAGTGAGGAATATTCCACAATGGGCGCAAGCCTGATGGAGCGACGCCGCGTGGACGACGAAGGCCTTCGGGTTGTAAAGTCCTTTTCTGGGGGACGAGAACCAGGACGGTACCCCAGGAATAAGCCTCGGCTAACTACGTGCCAGCAGCCGCGGTAATACGTAGGAGGCAAACGTTATCCGGATTTACTGGGCGTAAAGCGCGCGCAGGCGGTGCCGCAAGTTGGGCGTGAAATCTCCCGGCTCAACCGGGATACGTCGTTCAATACTGCGGCACTCGAGGGCAGGAGAGGGAAGCGGAATTCCCGGTGGAGTAGTGAAATGCGTAGATATCGGGAGGAACACCAGTGGCGAAGGCGGCTTCCTGGACTGCTCCTGACGCTCAGGCGCGAAAGCCAGGGGAGCGAACCGAATTAGATACTCGGGTAGTCCTGGCCCTAAACGGTGCGGACTAGGTGTTGGGGGTATCGACCCCCCCAGTGCCGTAGCTAACGCGTTAAGTCCGCCGCCTGGGGACTACGGCCGCAAGGCTAAAACTCAAAGGAATTGACGGGTCCCCGCACAAGCAGCGGAGCGTGTGGTTTAATTCGATGCAACACGAAGAACCTTACCTGGGCTTGACATGCACTCGCAAGCGGCGGAAACGTCGCCCTCCGCGAGGACGGGTGCACAGGTGCTGCATGGCTGTCGTCAGCTCGTGCCGTGAGGTGTTGGGTTAAGTCCCGCAACGAGCGCAACCCTCGTCGCTAGTTAAATATCTCTAGCGAGACTGCCGAGTATAATCTCGGAGGAAGGTGGGGATGAAGTCAAGTCAGCATGGCTCTTACGTCCAGGGCTACACACACGCTACAATGGCCGGTACAGAGGGTCGCCAACCCGCGAGGGGGAGCTAATCTCAAAAAACCGGCCCCAGTTCAGATTGCAGGCTGCAACCCGCCTGCATGAAGTCGGAGTTGCTAGTAACCGCAGATCAGCATGCTGCGGTGAATACGTTCCCGGGGATTGTACACACCGCCCGTCACGTCATGAAAGCCGGTAACACCTGAAGCCGGTGGGCTAACCCCCCCGTTAAGGGGGGGAGGCAGCCGTCGAAGGTGGGACTGGTGATTGGGACGAAGTCGTAACAAGGTAGCCGTAGCGGAAGCTGCGGCTGGATCACCTCCTTTCTAGGGAGCACACCCTGCGGGAATACCCAAAACCCAAGCCCAAGATGATTGGGATTTGGGGCTTGGGATTTCCGTTAGGCCACTCCCAGGTCGATCCTCTGGAAGTCCTTCCTATCACTCTTGAGTTGTTTAAGGTACCCCCAGCGGGCCTTTAGCTCAGTCGGTTAGAGCGTTCCTCTGATAAGGGAAAGGTCTCAGGTTCGAATCCTGAAAGGCCCACCAACTGGCGGTTAGCCACTGGCTATTGGCTATTAGCTTTTTGAAAGCAAGGTCAATGGCTAATCGCCCAGAGCTAATCGCCAGTAGCTAATCGCTAACTGGGGATGTAGCTCAGTGGGAGAGCGCCTCCCTTGCACGGAGGAAGTCAGGGGTTCGAATCCCCTCATCTCCACCAGCCTTGACAGGTGCCAAGAGCAGAAACCACGAAAGCAAGGAAGGAGGAGGTAAATGATGAAGAAAGTATCTGTGAAAATCTTCATTGCAATGGCAATCGTTGCGCTTTTACTTACCACAACCGGTCTTGTAGTTCTTGCTGAGCCTCTGGCACCACAGGCTGATGATCCGGGCGGCGGCGGTGGCGGATGTGGGTGTTGTACTATGCGAGTTGAACGAATGTGTTTCAACAATGGCTGTGGCGGAGAAACGTGTTGGTGTAGGCGCTGTTTCTACAATAGTTGTGGTCAGCTCGTGGATTGTGGAAGGTGGTATCGGTGTTCTCATAGCTGCATAACCAGCATAGAACGATAGAACAAATAACGCCTGAATCAATCCTGGAATAAGCATAAGACAATTGATGAGTGAAGGGCACGCTCTTAACTGAACTGTGCTGGGTTCAACTAAGGAGCCTCTGCCCTTCCGTCTTATATGTCATGTGAGAGGAGCAAAGTGAAGCAAAGGCGCGTCTTGGGGTTGATAGTCCAAGGCATATTCTTGGTTATGACCATAAGCATTGCTGGGTGCAAAGAACAATATGTACCTTCTACCATCATACCACACACTCCCCCTGCAGAGGGGACTTTCATAGCATCACCCCAAGCTTCTACAGTTGAAGCCTTCACTCCAACGCCACGCATCAAGGCGGCAGAGTCTCAGCATTTCGTATTCTTTGTGGATGAGAGCAACGTTGATTTTATAATACAAGTGGACAAGATTGAACAAGTATATGCCTATGTGACGCAACGGACAGGTAGCCCAATTAGAGGAAAGGTTGACGTAACCTTCAGGCAACCTCAGGTTCAACCATGTCCTATAAGAGGGATAGCAGTTTGGCCTGATCTTCAGATCGCCATTTATGCTGATGAGAGTGCGGGCCAAGACTGCATCTTGGCCGTCATTGCCTGTGAGATAGGCCATCTGATTCAATTTCAAAGTTTTGACGGGGGGCCAACTGATCCGATCCTTCTTGAGGGCTGGGCGACCTGGGTGGCGGGTTCCTATTGGATTGAGTGGCAGAGGATGCCCTCTTTTGATGAGGGGGTCCGCTCTTACTTGCGGGATAAGCGATTTGTTTCCATTTCTAGATTTGATATTTCAACCTTAATCTACAAGAGTGAAGAGTGCCTTGAGCGCAGGGATATTGTCTATACTGAATATGCCTCATTCCTCAACTACCTCATTGAGCGATATGGAATTAACGCTTTGAATTCACTCATAACTGCAAATATCCCAACAAGCCCTCCCTCTGAGGGTGCTGATCCTCGAGCTGACTATCAAACTGTATATGGCAAAACACTCCAGGAATTGGAAAACGACTGGATCAAGTATCTCATGGGAGGGAATTGAACGTTCCGGGTGGTCCAAAGTAGTCCAAAATGGCACTTGACAGGGGTGAGAGATTAAGGTATACTTGGGGTGAAATTAGAAACTAGCTAGGCTAGAAGGTGGAACATAACATGGCTGGTGAGGACACATAGAACGGTTTGCACGAGACCCCGGCAGCCCCAGGCGGCGCGAGGGTTCTCGGGCCGTTTTTTGTGCCTCTGAGAAGGTTGGCCGTCGGCCAGCGGGCGTGAGTGCCGAAGAGCATTGGCGTCCGGGGGCTGGTGACCAACAAGGTCACTGGGATCGCACATTAACAACTGAATAGAGATGCATGGCTTCAATTTCGCTGGCTTAACGAGGACAAGCTACTAAGGGCACATGGTGGATGCCTGGGCGTAAGGAGCCGAAGAAGGGCGCGGTAGGCGGCGATACGCCCCGGGGAGCGGCGAACACGCGTCGATCCGGGGATGCCCGAATGGGGAAACCCGGCGTGGGTAATACCACGTCACCCCCCGCTGAACACATAGGCGGGGTGGGGGGAACCGGGGGAACTGAAACATCTAAGTACCCCGAGGAAAAGAGAGTATTCCCTGAGTAGTGGCGAGCGAAAGGGGAACAGCCCAAACCGGTGTCGTGTCAAGGTCGCAGCCGTTGCGATACTGGGGTTGGAAGGCGCGGCGGGGTTGCTGCGAAGACCCACAGGAGTTACCAAACTGGTTTGTAATCGAAGGAACCTGGGAAGGACGTGCCATAGAGGGTGATAGCCCCGTAGATGAAACAAACCAGTCTCCTGCCGCTGACCTTGAGTACCACGGGGCACGCTAATCCTGTGGGAAGCAGGGGGGTCCACCTCCCAAGGCTAAATACTCCTTATGACCGATAGTGAACGAGTACCGTGAGGGAAAGGTGAAAAGCACCGGGGTGACCGGAGTGAAATAGTACCTGAAACCGTGTGCCTACAAGCAGTGGAAGGGTGTTGCCTCACTTTGAGGTAGCCTGACCGCGTGCCTTTTGGAGAATGAACCGGCGAGTTAATCTGTGTAGCCAGGCTAAGGGAGAGACACCCGGAGCCGTAGCGAAAGCGAGTCTGAACAGGGCGCTATGGTTGCACGGATTAGACCCGAAACCAGGTGAGCTACCCATGGCCAGGGTGAAGCGAGGGTAATACCTCGTGGAGGCCCGAACCTTTCAGTGTTGCAAAACTGCTGGATGAGCTGTGGGTAGAGGTGATATGCCAAACGAACCTGGAAATAGCTGGTTCTCCCCGAAATAGCTTTAGGGCTAGCCTCAGGCGTTTAGCGATGGAGGTAGGGCTCTGGATGGGCTAGGGGCCAGAATGGTTACCAAACTCAACCAAACCACTAATGCCATCGCTCTAGAGCCTGGGAGTCGGACAGTGGGGGATAAGCTTCATTGTCGAGAGGGAAAGAGCCCAGACCGCCAGCTAAGGTCCCGAAGTCCAGGCTAAGTGGGAAAGGATGTGGGGGCGCGCAGACAGCCAGGAGGTTGGCTTAGAAGCAGCCATCCTTCAAAGAGTGCGTAATAGCTCACTGGTCAAGTGAACCTGCGCCGATAATCCAACGGGGCTTAAGCCTGGCACCGAAGCTGCGGGAGGTTGGGAACTGGTAAATCAGGGAATTGGTAGATTGGGCAACCAATTTACCAGACTACCAATTTACCAATGTACCAACTTCGGTAGGGGAGCGTTCTGCGCGCGGCGAAGCCAGACCGTAAGGACTGGTCGAGAGCGCAGAAGTGAGAATGCCGGTATGAGTAGCGTAAGGCGAGTGATGAAACTCGTCCGCCGAAAGCCTAAGGTTTCCTGGGGAAGGTTAATCCGCCCAGGGTCAGCCGGTCCTAAGCCGAGGCCCACCGGCGTAGGCGATGGATAACTGGTGTATATTCCAGTGCCATGAGGCATCGTTTGAGCGATGGGGGGACGCGGAAGGGTAGGCTAGCGCATTACTGGATTTGCGTTCGATGCCTGTAGGGGGTGGACCCAGGCAAATCCGGGTCCATATCCAACCCTGAGGGGCAAAGTAGGCCTTCGGGCCATAAGTAGTCAATCCCAGGCCGTCAAGAAAAGCCTCTAGCAAGATGCCCTCGTGACCGTACCGCAAACCGCCACTGGTAGGTAGGTAGAGCATACCCAGGCGATCGGGAGAACCCTCGTTAAGGAATTAGGCAAATTGACCCCGTAACTTCGGGAGAAGGGGTGCCCCGGTAGGGTGAAAGTACAAGTTGCTGGAGCCCGAGGGGGTCGCAGCGAACAGGCTCGGGCGACTGTTTAACAAAAACACAGGTCTCTGCTAAAGCGAAAGCTGATGTATAGGGGCTGACGCCTGCCCAGTGCCGGAAGGTTAAAGGGAGGGGTTAGCTTCCCTTTGGGGGAGCGAAGCTCTGAACTGAAGCCCCGGTGAACGGCGGCCGTAACTATAGGCTGGACCGCTGTAGTTACGCAAATAAACTCAGCCATATGCTGGAAACTCCGGTGTATCCTCTGGTACTCGCTCTGTAGAGAGCAGTGACAACCCAGGGGTGCGGACGATCAGCAGGAAAGGCTTCACAGGAGGTGGGAAATGGCTCCAAACGTCAACCAGGTCCCACCAGACATCGGTCACTACCTGGCTGGTTTCGCAGATGGCGAAGGAAGCTTCAACGTCGTGTTTCGGCCACGCGAAGATTACCGGATGCCGTGGAAGGTCTCGCTGTGTTTCAACGTCTCGCAGAGAGACAAGGTGATTCTCAGCTTGTTCAAACGGCATTTGGGATGTGGTACGATACGACAGAGGCAGGATGGGGTGTGGTACTATGAGGTAAACAACCAACGCGCCATCCTGGAGAACGTGATACCGTTTTTCGAGCGGTTCAGGTTCTTGTCGGCCAAGAAGAAGCGCGACTTTGCCAAGTTCAAGAAGATCGCCCGACTGATAGTAGAGGAACAACATCTGGATCAGGCGGGTATCCGGCAGATACTGGCGATCAGAGCAGGTATGAACGATGGTGGGGCCGGACGACGGAAGTACTCAGATGAGGACATCCTGAGCCGGTTTTCCAGTGAAGAATCCTCAGAGACCATACGCTGAGCGTTTCCTGAGCAATGTCAGGTGCCGCCGGTCTCAGGAGATGATGAGATGGTCCGATCTTCGCGGCGACGCGAAGGGTCTGCCGAACAGCAGACCGCATTGACCAAGAGCTCGATGGTCAGTGAAACGTGATGAACGGTCCTAAGGTGACAGTCGTTGCCTGCCCCGGCGGTAACGTCGGGGGCAATACCTGGCTGTATGCGGGAATACCCTTAGAGCCCGTCCTACTCGGGAGATGATCTCCCAGTAAAAATGGCCGGGATTGGGCAATCCGCAGGAAACCCTTTGGAAGGGGATCCTCAGAGACTACACGCCAGGCGTCCAGTGTGGAGGTATCTATGGACCTCTCCCCCGACTGGGTAGTCGGGTTCGTGGATGGGGAGGGATGCTTCTACGTGGGCATCAATCCCCACCGCGAAATGACGGTAGGATACCAGGTTTTGCCCGAGTTCCGTGTGGTCCAGCATGAGAGTGATGTCCAGGTGCTTTACGCCCTGAAGAGATTCTTTCGATGTGGCGTTGTCCGTCGCAATCGAGAGGATCGTTACGAACTGAGAATCCGCAAACTATCTTGTCTGCAAGAGGTGGTAGAGTTTTTCGAGCACCATCCCTTGAAGACGAAGAAGAATGTGGATTTCAAAAAGTTCGCCCGGATTGTGAGATGGATGAGCGAAAAACAGCATCTCACGCCGGAGGGGTTGATCAAAATCGCTGAAACATCACTTTCAATGAATCACGCGGACAAGGTCAAGACCCAGGAAATCCTGCAGCTGCTGAAACAGCAGTATGGACGAAGAGATAGTCCACCCCAGGCAGAAATGTCTGGATGATAGGTGAGCGAAATTCCTTGTCGGGTAAGTGTAAACGAGCCCGTATCGGCTAATAACGGTGAAGCCCTACCTCGTTGCGGTGCACAAGGACACCGTGCCAAAGAGAGGGTGATACCGTGGGAAGTCGTCCGCAAGGATTGACCCCGTAACGACTGAGGCGCAAGCCGAGGTGGTGTCTCCTGCCCCAGCGGGCAAATCTATGAGCGCCACAACACGCCGATATCTCTCCCGAGGAGTGAAGCCCATGGATATCAAGTCCTATCTAACCGGGTATGCCGATGGTGAGGGATGCTTCTGCGTCTCCATTAACAGAAGCCGCAGGCACGCTTTTGGCTGGGAGATAAGGCCAAGTTTTTCCATCAGCCAAAACCGTGACCGCGCAGAGGTATTGGAGATATACCAACGTCAGTTTGGTTGTGGGAGCATCCGCCCGGACAGATCGGACAAGACGCTCAAGTATGAGGTTCGGAGCGTGAGGGAGCTAGTGCAGCGGGTAATACCTCATTTCGAGGAGACTCCTCTACTGTCCGGGAAGCGTCATGACTTTGAGAGGTTTGCTGTTATCTGTAGGATGATGTATGAGAGGCAGCACCTCACGAGGGATGGTTTCGACCGGATTGTGGACCTGGCTTTTGAGATGAATCCATCGGGTAATAGAAAGTATGCCAGGAGAGAGATAAAGATATAGTCTGTGCCCCTGGTAACAGGGGGAGCACACGAAGTTCCGACCCGCACGAACGGCGTAACGATCCGAGCACTGTCTCGACGAGGGACCCGGCGAAATTGAAGTACCCGTGAAGATGCGGGTTACCCACGGCAGGACAAAAAGACCCCGTGGAGCTTTACTACAGCTTGGCATTGAGTTGGAATCTGGCTTGTGTAGGATAGGTGGGAGACTGGGAAGCTGGGGCGCCAGCCTCGGTGGAGTCGGCGTTGAAATACCACTCTGGTCAGATTTTGACCCTAACCGGCGACCGTGAATCCGGCGCTGGGACAGTGCCTGGTGGGTAGTTTGACTGGGGCGGTCGCCTCCCAAAAGGTAACGGAGGCGCCCAAAGGTTCCCTCAGGCTGAATGGAAACCAGCCAGAGAGTGTAAAGGCACAAGGGAGCTTGACTGCGAGACCCACAAGTCGAGCAGAGACGAAAGTCGGGCTTAGTGATCCTACGGTCCCGTGTGGAAGGGCCGTGGCTTAACGGATAAAAGCTACCCCGGGGATAACAGGCTTATCTTGCCCAAGAGTTCACATCGACGGCAAGGTTTGGCACCTCGATGTCGGCTCGTCGCATCCTGGGGCTGGAGTAGGTCCCAAGGGTTGGGCTGTTCGCCCATTAAAGCGGCACGCGAGCTGGGTTCAGACCGTCGTGAGACAGGTCGGTCTCTATCCGCCGTGGGCGCAGGGGACTTGAGGGGAGTTGTCCACAGTACGAGAGGACCTGGATGAACAGACCTCTAGTGTGCCAGTTGTACCGCCAGGTGCATTGCTGGGTAGCTACGTCTGGAAGGGATAACCGCTGAAAGCATCTAAGTGGGAAGCCCCCCCCAAGATGAGGTCCCCCACCGGGTTAACCGGGTAAGACCGCAGGAAGAAGACCTGCTTGATAGGCGGCCAGTGTAAGCGCAGCAATGCGTTCAGCTTAGCCGTACTAATGGTCGAGGGCTTGTTCACGTTGAGCCAGCGACATTGAAGCTATGCACTCTATTCGACTGTCATAACAACCTTCTCCGTGACTTTAGCGAAGGGGATCACCCAGTTCCATCCCGAACCTGGTCGTTAAGCCCTTCAGCGCCGACGATACTGGGGGGGCAGCCCCTTGGGAAAATAGGTCGTTGCGGAGAAGGTTGTTGTGTTATTGCTCTGCTTGAGAGGAGGGCAACCATGTCCCGCTTCCGTATGTGGCTCATTGGCGGCGTTGGCTTGCTGGCGCTGCTGGTCCTGGTGGTGGTCCTGGCCGGGCTATTTGGTGGGTTGGCCGGCCCGGCGCCTGCTCAGACTATCACGTCCACCCGTTTGGCTGGGGCCGCCACCGCCACCCCACCGCCCTACCCGCCGCCACGGACCCCGCCTCTGGTGCCTACGGCGATACCACCATCGGCAACCGCTACCCCGGTCCCGCAGGTGACGGTGGTGCCTGGGCCGCTGCCGCCGGGCCTGAAGATCGTCTGCGCGGAAGAATGGGT
>DAOTYG010000347.1:0-5443 GCA_034435155.1 Anaerolineae bacterium
GAGGGGTGAGGATTTTAACGCCCGTAAAGTGTAAACCAATTTCCCCAGAAAATTGAACCATCCCCTTATGAATCACCAGTTTGTTGGCTCGACCGGTAGATGGCTGCTGCCATGTAGCCCACCACGTTGGAGCGGTCGCCGGTCACATCGGCGGAGGTGGCGTAGCGGAGGACCCGGGCGGCCGTCGCCCCCAGGGCCTGAGCTGCCAGCATCACCGCCACCATGGGCCCGCCCCCGCACGCCTCGCAACGGTTGGTCGTCAAGGCTTCGGCCAGGCCCACCGGGTCAAAGGCGTTCACCCGGTCCAGGATCACCTGGTCCAGGCGCTGGGCTGTGGATTCGGGGTGAAAGTGTGACAGGTCCGTGGAGGCCACCAGGAGGGCGCGCCGGCCCTGCAACACGGCGGCCAGACCAGTTCCCAGAACCCGGCAGGTGGTCAGGGAGTGGTCTGCCCCCATCATGATGGGTAGCAGCTTCCAATCCCCGGCCAGGGTGCGTTGAAGGAAGGGCAGTTGGATCTCCAACGAGTGTTCCTGATCTTGCGGGACCCGGGTCAGCGGGACGTGCCGGGCCAGTTCAGCCACCACCTCCTCATCCACCGGCACCGTGCCCAGCGGCGTCCAGTAATACCGTTTATCGGTGATAGCGTTGTCTCGATAGTAGGCCCGGTGGCTGGGGGAGACCACGGCCACGGTGTCGAAGGTCAAGTCTTTCAATAGCTTGTAGGCATGGGCAGCCACCGGTCCGCTGTACATATACCCGGCATGGGGGGCGATCAGGCCGAGGAGTTCACCGGGGAGCGACACGGCCGACGCCTGGGCCAGGTAGCGGTCCACGTCCCGGGTCAGGGCTTCCGGCGTGCCGGGATACCAGCTCCCGGCAATGGGCGATTTGCGCACCTCACGGGCATCAATCTGGGTCATCTTGCGCCTCCTTGCATCCTGCGTCAACTTTCACAATATCACCTGTCGTGGGTGGACCCGGCACTCCTCGGCGGCCACGATAGCCGTGAGCCGCCGGGCGGCCGCGTCCAGTTCTCCATCCCGATTCACGATCACATAATCGAACTCTGGCAGGGCCAACATCTCCTCCTGGGCGATCTGCAACCGTCGGGCCAGGGCCTCCTCCGACTCGGTGCGGCGGCGGCGCAGCCGTTGTTCCAGTTCCGTCCGGGAGGCCGGGGTGACGAACACCAGGATGGCCGCCGGGGCCAGGCGCCGGATCGTGCGGGCCCCCTGGACATCCACGCGCAAGGCCACGTGATGGCCGGCCGCCAGAGCCGCACGCACGTCGGCCCGGCGATTGCCCTTGTACTCGCCATAGACCAGTGCCCATTCCAGGAACTCGCCAGCGGCGATCAGGGCCTGGAACTGTTCGGCGGTCACAAAGTGATAATCCCGACCGTTCACCTCATTGGGACGCGGCGGGCGGGAGGTTACCGTGGGCACAAAATGCAGGGGACAGCCCAACTCCCGCGCTCGCGTGATGACGCTATCCTTGCCCGCGCCAGACGGTCCAGAGACCACCACCAGCAGGCCGGTGGCTGGCGAGAGGACCGACCAGGCTGATGACGGCGTTGGGTGGGAAATGGCAGACCGGGTTGCTCCGTGGTCAGACATCCTGATGCACCTGTTCCCAAAACAAGACAACGGTCAGGCGTGGGCCTGTTCCGTTGTCCATGAGTCATCGCGAGTCTGCCCGCGCCCAAAATGGCGCGCGTATCTACCAGGGGCGGCGCCGCTCCAGAAAATTGACTACCAGCTTGTTGAACTCGTCTGGTTTATCCAACATCGGAAAGTGCTTACATTTTTTCATCTTGACCAGAGTCGCGGTGCGAACATGCTCCGCTATAAGATCGCCTTGCCGGGGGTCCACGATATTGTCATGCTCGCCGTAGACGGCCAGCACCGGGATGTCTAGCAAGCCGATGCGCGTGCTGAGGTCCATCCCGCGCAGGGATTGCATACTGCGATAGCTGGAATCACGGGTCACTTTCAGGGCGTCGTCCAGGATCTCCCGATACCACACCTGCCAGCTTGAGGAGAGCCACATGGCGATGACCTTGATCACCAGACGGCCCAGGACCCGGCCCACGATGAACGCCGAAGCAGTGAGGGGGTTATTAATGATACCGATGATGGGGCTGACGGAGCTGCCCTGCACCACCGCCCCGACGAGCACCAGTTGCCGCACCTTCTCCGGCCGATCCAGGGCCAGTTTGAGCGAGACGGTCCCGCCGGTGGAGTGACCGATGAGGGTGGCCCAGCTCAGGCCTTCCTCCTCCATGAACTTGTCCACCAGGTCCACGAAGCTGGGCACGTTGCAGCGCTCGGGCAGCTTGTCGGAATCGCCGAAACCCCACATGTCCAGGGCATAGACCCGGTAGCGCGAGGAGAGGGCTTCCATCGTCGCCACCCAGTAACGCCAGGAGCCGAGCCAGCCGTGCAGGCAAATAACCGGCTCTCCACGGCCCATGACTTCATAGTGGACCAAACCACCATCAATGATTACCGAACCCACCGTAACACCCTCTTATTCCCACTCATCCCAATCGCCCCGATAGTTGGGGTTGGTAAAGGCCACGCCCCTAGTCCACAGGTCTGGTGTCTCGCGCCGGCTCACGTTGCGGTCAATGGCCGTATAACCATCGCGATAGACCAGGATCGTGCCGGATTCGATGGTGCGAGCCGGGTAGATGACCAGGCCGGAACCCAGGCGGCAATCGTGGCCCACCGCGCCACCCACGATGGGCAGGCCCACCTCTTGCAGTCGCCCGCGATGCATGGTGCGGATCGGTTTACCTAACAGGTTCAAGTCGGTGAAGCAGGTATTGGCCCCCACGAAGCTATTGCGTCCGATCACACAACCTTGCAGGCAGGCATTCTGGGCCACGGTAGCGTTCTCCATCAGGGTGGTGGCGAACAGGGCGGCCCGCATGGGGAGCCAGCAACCGTCACTCACCACGCTGACAAAGATCTGGCAGCCCTGCATGATGTTCACGTTATCGCCGATGAGACTCTGGGCGATGACCGCCCCCGGCCCGATGGTCACGTTGTTGCCGATCTGAGTCGGCCCCTCGATGATCGCCGTGGGGTCAATGTTGCAGCGTTTGCCTATCTTGACCAGGGCCCGTGTCCGCAGATAATGTTTGCGTTCCAGGATCACGTGCAGGGCCACCTTGAGCTTAAAGCTCAGGCGGCGCTGTTCCTTCAAGGCCCGCACCGCCCAACTATAGGGGCCGCAAAGGGTATTCGCCAGCAGGATATGTACCCAGCTACAGATGGGCACAAAGGCGCGCAAAGGAGCCTGGAAGACAAAGTCACCGGTGTCCACCATATAGCGGGGTACATTATATAGCCCCAGTTCCAGGGGTTCGCTATCAATGATCAGGGGGGCTGGCTCCGCCTCGGCCGGCCAACGGGGGTAATACCACATATCGCCCCAATACAAATCCGCCTTGCGTTTGAGGTCTGTCTGCAAGTGCAAGATATGTTGGGAGATGGTGGGGTCATCGAGGCGGAAGGCGACGCGATAGGGGCTGCGCCCCTGCCGGGCTTTCTCGATGAAGGTTTGGAGCAAGAGTTCGTTGAAGTAGATATTGGCCCGATAGATCAAGAGTTCGTCATCATAAGGCGGGATGTCCTCGAAGGAATCCACGGCAAACTCATTGCTACAATATCGGGCCAACAGATCGCGTTGGTGCAGCCACAACGGCTTATTCAGCACTCGCAGATCGCGAGCTGGTTCATTGAATGGCGGGATACGGCGTTTGTCGTTCAGGATGATCTTGCGCATAAGTCCCCTCGCGGGGCGGGCTGGCCAGCCTGGTTCCCGGCGGATGGAGGGACCTGGCGCTGGCTCCTGCGACGTCTTGCCCGGCCAGGAGCTTCCCCACGCCCCAGCCTATGGTGGACCGGGCCCTGCTATGGGCCTGTCCTACCGGGGGTGGTGGACGGCTCTAGTCCAAAGGTGTTTTGTCAATCTCAAAGCGGCAATCCTTATTACCGACCATCATGCAATCGGTTTCCACTACTCGAAAGTTCTTGCCGCCGCTCAGCCAGTTGACAGATTCTTGTAAGATGCCCGTGGCCAGGAAACAGCTGGGGCGATCCATCTTGCCCTCGCGCCCGGTGCACTCCGGGCAAACCTCGATCACGTAGATGAAACGGTCCTTTTCCTCGATGACATAGGCGACCATGTCGCTGAACTTGTCAAAGGTCTCAGCCACGGCATTGACGCCGATCTTGAGCTTCATACCCAACGGCATCAGCCGGAAAGCCAGGTCGGCCAGGCCCAGGAGGGGACCGAACTCCTTGAGGCCATATTTGAACGTGGCCCGGCCCGCGCGTAGCAGCAAACCCTTACCGCCACGCGGACCATAAAAGTCCAGGATCGCCTGGCTCAATTTAGAATAATCCTCAAAGGGGAACTGGCGTTCCAGATCGCGGGGGGGATAGTTCCCAATGAATTGTTGCATCTGGGCCATGTTAAGGATGGCATTGACGCCATTGGTGCCCATGATCTCTTCCATGACGGTGAGGAAGATACGGCCCATGATATTGGGATGATATAAATCATGAGCCATGGATTGGTCAACTTTGCCTCGTTCCACAGTGGCGGTAGGACGGATGATGTCTTCTGCCATGAGTGGTCTCGGTCGCGGTTTATCAGCCAGCCGCGACCTTTCCCTCCTTTCTTGACTCTTTTGCAGCAGCCGGGGCGTTGCTGGCCCGCAGCCAGGATCGGTGCAGGCTTACACCAGGCGCGTAAGCTCTGCGGCGGTGCGTTTCATGTCCAGGAATACCAGGCCCAGCTTGGCATCCTGGCGGGCCAGCGCGGTCAGCACGGCTTCCTCTCCCACCGCCATCAAGATCACATACCCGTTGTCGCCTTTGACATATACCTGGTCGAGCACCCCACGCCCCAACTCGCGGGAGATGCGCTCTCCCAGGGAGAGCATAGCCGCGCTCATGGCCGAGACCCGGTCTTCTTCCACGTCTTGGGGCAACGCAGAAGCCATGATCAGGCCGTCTACACTGACCACAGCCGAAGCCTCGATGTCTGGCGTACCTGCTTGCAGGGCCTTTAATTGTCTAACCATCTCCTCTGTTCGTGTGGCCATTAGTTCCTCCTTAAGCTTGCATCGTGAAATCCTTGCTTATGGGAAGTTGTTAAGCTTTCTAATCGCCCGGCTGTTCTTACAAATCCGGAGTCGAGCCTTTAGAGCCTATCCGAAAAAGGTGTAGGACAGCCTTCCAGGCTGTCCAGGCAGGCTGGAAAGCCTGCCCTACAGTTTTTCGGATAGGCACTTAGGTGAGCTATGCCTCTAAAACGCTTGGTGTGAGATATGGCGGTTGAAACCGCACCTGATGGGCGTAAACCGCCGACCGACCGCCTACGCGGTCGGTTTGAGCGTCCCCGTAGGGGGACGCCCGGCCGCCAG
>DAOTYG010000348.1:0-7371 GCA_034435155.1 Anaerolineae bacterium
GGAAACGGATCGCCAGGTCCTGGGCCGAGAGGTTACCGTGGCTGATAGCCACATACAGGTCATCCAGGTTATCATAGCGGCGGAAAAAGGCCAGCAGCCCCTCGATCTGCTCGTGATGGAAGCCGAGTTTTTCCAGGGCCTGGCTCTGTCGTTGGCGGACCAGGGGATCATCCGGGTCGGGGCGCACACTGCCATTATAACCCAGGCTATCAATCACCTGTTGATAGACATGGGTCAGGCTCAGGCGGCGTAGTTCCTTGTCCAGCAACTCACGCCCCTGGGCGATGCTGGCCGGGCGTTGCTGACGGCGGAACCAGGCCCGGATCTTTTGCCGGGCATTGGCGGTGTGGATAAAGCCCAGATTGGGATTGAGCCAATCGCGGCTGGGACCACCGCTTTTGGCGGTGATGATCTCCACCCGGTCACCGGTGGAGAGACGGTAGTTCAAGGGCACCATGACGCCATTGACGCGAGCGCCCCGGCAATGATGCCCCACCTCGGTGTGGATGCGGTAGGCAAAATCAATCGGCGTGGACCCGGCCGGCAGCTCCTTCACATCCCCCTTGGGGGTAAAGACGTGGATGGTATCCTGGAAGAAATCGCTCTTGATGGACTCGACGAACTCCCGGGCATCGTCCATCTCATGGCGGCTCTCCATGATCGCCTGGAAGGAGGCCAGTTGCTCCAGGGTGGTGTGGTCCCGGCTCAGATGGCGGCCCAGTTGGTCAGAACTGGCATCCTGCTGGGTTTTGTACCGCCAGTGGGCGGCCATGCCGCGTTCCGCCTCCCGGTGCATCTCCGGCGTGCGGATCTGGATCTCCAGGGGCTTGCCATCGTAGGCGATGACGGAGGTATGCAACGACTGGTAGCCGTTCTCCTTGGGCATGGCGATATAGTCATCGAACTCGCCGGGGATCGGTTGCCAGAGAGAATGCACCACGCCCAAAGTGGCGTAGCAGGCCTGCACGGTGGGGACGATGACGCGCAGGGCCACCAGGTCATAGATGTGTTCCACGTCCCGTCCCTTGCGTTGCATCTTGCGGTAGATACTGTAGATGTGTTTGGCTCGCCCGGAGAACTCGGCCTCGATCCCCTGTTCGCGCAGGGCGCGTTGCAATTCTTGCGTGGCGCGCCGGATATAATCCTCTCGCACCTGCCGCCGCAGGTCGTGAGGGCTGGCGATCCGCGAGTAGGCATCGGGGTCCAGAAAATAGAAGGACAGGTCCTCCAGTTGCCACTTGAACTCCCACATGCCGATGCGGTGAGCCAGGGGGGCATAGATCTCCAACGTCTCCTGGGCGATGCGTTTCTGCTTGCGGGGGGGCAGATGGGCCAGGGTGTTCAGGTTATGGAGCCGGTCGGCCAGTTTGATAAAGATGACCCGGGGGTCTTGAGAGGCGGACAGGAGCAGTTTGCGCAGCGTCTCCGCCCGCAGATCGCGCTCCTCCGGCTCCGCGGGGATGACGAAATCGAGCTGGCCGGATTCGCGTTGCACGGTTGCCACGTCCGACGAGGAGCCCTCCTCCCCCTGGCCCCAGCGATACTTGCCCAGCTTGGTCACGCCATCTACCAGGTAGGCGATCTCGGCCCCGAAGGCCTCTTTGATCTCCTGCAAGGGCACAGGAGTATCCTCCGGGACATCGTGCAACAGGCCGGCAGCCACCGTCTGGGCGTCCAGCTCCAGTTTCGCCAGTTCGATGGCCGTGGCCAGCGGGTGCTCGATGTAGGGATCGCCGGACTTGCGCAACTCGGTCCCGTGCGCCCGTTCAGCGAAATCATAGGCTCGTCGCACCAGGGCCAGGTCAGAGTCTGACAAATAGGTTTCGCCAATAGCCAGAAGGTCATCAATGGTATACATGACCACTTGCTCCCAGGCGTTCCAACGTCAAACCGCGTGGTGTCCCTTCGATGGCCGGACCTGCCGTTGCTCGTGATTGATTATACACCGACGAGTAGAAAGATGCAAGATGGCTTCAGCCAGGGACTTGACAGTCCCTTATCCCCATGTTATAAATCCATTTCCGTAAGGGGCACAATGCCCCCTCAGGTAAATAGGGGCGAGGCGGCGACCGCGCTACTCCGAAAATAACCCCCTCGCTCGCGGCGGGTGTGCCCCCCGCCGCCGGCGCGGGGTCGCAGACCCCGCGCGAGCACACCGGCGTATTTTCGTGCCACGGGGTGCGCCCCGCGCGTGGGCACTCCTTCAGTCGGCCTGGCAGGCAGTTATCAATGAACATGGCAACCCAATCTGAACTGTATGCGGCTATCCTGGCCCGGCGTTCCGTGCGCCGCTATGAGCGCACGCCGTTGGCCGCTGATGAACTGGCCCGGGTGCGCGAGATCGCGGCCAGCACAGCACCGCTGATCCCAACGAACCGCCTGGTCGTGCTGATGCGGGATGTGCAACCCGACGAGCGGCTGGTGGAGACGCTAGGGGCCTATGGGCGACTGGTGACCCCGCCCCACTATCTGGTGCCCTACATTGTGGGCGAACGCCATCCCCTCACGGACCTGGGCTATCGGGTGGAGCAGATCGTCGTGCGGTTGACGATGATGGGCCTGGGCACATGTTACATCGGAGCCTTGTCACGGGAAGACGCGGTGCGAGAGCGGTTCGCCTTGCCGGCAACGGCCCGGGTGGGGGCCTTGCTCATCCTGGGCCGGCCGGCCGTTGCCTGGGGTGGGCGGGCCTTTAATGCCGCCATGCGCCGGGCCGCCGGGGCCACCAACAAGCTGCCAGCGGAGCGCATCTTTTTCCAGGATACTTTCGACGCGCCGGCCACGCCGCCCGCAGACCTGGCTCACATCATCGAGGCCGCACGCCAGGCGCCGTCGGCGGTGAACGCCCAGCCCTGGCGATTCCTCTGGCGCAGCGGTCAACTGTACCTGTTCGTCACACGCCGTAACCCCAGGTACGTGGGGGCCGGGAGTGACCTGTACCGACTCTACGATGGCGGTATCTGCATGGGCAATGTAGCTTTGGCGTTAGAGGCACTGGGGAGGCCGGGACAGTGGGAGTTGATCGAGGAAACGGAGCCGGGCATCCCGGCCCATCCCCCAGACTTGCAACCACTGGCGCGGCTAAGCTTGCGCTAACGAGCCTGCAAAAGCCCACCGTGATGAGCGGTGGGCTTTTTATGCCTGACATCCGGGCATAACTTCTGTTCTGTTAGGGGGGGACAGGGGAAAAGTCTTTCTGGGGTTTTTGCGGCGGCGAAGCCGCCGCAAAAACCCCTACCAGGCATTCTTTCCCCTCCCCGCACCGCGTAGCGGCGCCCTCATGCGTTTAATTACGCCCTGATGTCAATTTACACCCCTTGACGCCGCGACGACTTTGCGGTATTCTCTGGATCGCGTCGCTAACTTCTGGGGTGAGGATATGCCGATCTACGAGTACGAGTGCCCGAGCTGTGGAGTCGTGTTCAGCGAGTTGTTGCCCCTCGGCGCGCCTGCGCCGGTCTGCCCCCGCTGCGGCGAGGGGGAGACGCGCAAACGGCTCTCGCGCTTTGCTGTGGGCCGCACGGAGGCGCAACGCGGAGCAGCGCTGACCGAACGGGCGGCCGGCGTGGACCGGCGCAACCGGCGGGAGATGGCCCGCTTCTTCCAGGAGGTCGGCGGCGACGTATCAGACCCCTTCCGCGAGGTGGTGGACCGGGCTGCGGCCGGGGCCACAGAGGCGGAGATGGCTGATGTGGTGCGGGATGTGCCGGTGCGAAGCCGGGAGCAGGCTCTGGCCGGGCATCACGAGACCCACCACTGAAATGAAAAAAGACAGGAGATAACCCGTGCCGAACGAATCTACCCCGGCCTCTGGCTTACGACCGGTGGACCGGCTAGAGGTCATCAGTTTGATAGACAACATTGTGGATTTGCAAAGCGAGGTCCCGGCCGGTGTGCTACGGTTCTGGCAGTGGGTGCCCCAACCCAGGCGCGCCGCTGTGCCCTGGGCTGAGCATGGGTTCGCGGCCCTGGTGCGGGTCTATGAGGGTGACACAGCCCATAATATTCTGTTCGACACCGGCGCCGGCCCCATGACGGCAGTGCTCAACGCCCGGCGGTTGCTCATCGAACTGAGCACGGTGGAGGCCATTGTCATCTCCCACGGTCACCCGGATCACTTCGGCGGGCTGTTGGGGGTATTACAGGTCATCGGGCGACCGGCTGTGCCAGTCTTTGTCCATGAGCACGCCTTCCGCGTGCGAGGAAGCCGCCAGCCGGATGGCACGGTGCAACGCGAGCCTCCCCTCCCTGATGCCACGGCCCTCGGCCAGGCCGGCGGCATGGTGCATCTGGTGAAAGGGCCGCTGCTGCTGGCCGATAACCTGGTCTTGCTCACCGGCGAGATCCCGCGTCACACCGACTTTGAGCCGGGGCGCCCGAACCAGATGCACCTGGTGGGCAACGACTGGCAGCCGGACCCGCTGCTGCTGGACGATCAGGCCCTGATCGTGCATGTGCGGGGGGTGGGACTGGTGGTGGTGACCGGTTGCGCCCATGCCGGGATCATAAACACGGCGCGGTATGCTCAGAAGTTGATCTCTACTGCACCGGTTCAGGCCCTCATCGGCGGGTTTCACCTGATCGGCCCTCAGGCGGCCTGGCGCGTGGAGCGGACGGTCATCGAGTTGGCGGCTCTGGGCCTGGGGCGTGTCGTGCCCTCGCATTGTACCGGCTCCCTGGGCAACCGGGCCATAGCCGCCGCCCTGCTGGATGCCTTTGTCCCGGCCGGCGTGGGTAATCTGTACCGATTCCCGGCGGAAAATCAACTTTAGCCGTTACTTCTCAGCCTACCCTCCCGCAGGTTGATGGGAACTGTGATCCGGGTTTGCGCGCTGTCTATCAGGGCGATTGTCGGCCGAGAAAACGCCCAAACCTGCGGGAGGGTGAGCCGTCACCTTTAGTGACTACCTGCCGCTGCCCGCCGGTCCCACCGGCCCATCCCGGCAGACCAGCCAGCCGGTCCCCGGCCGCTCGCAACTCCCGCACAGCCCCAGACCGCAACGGATGCGCGCCTCCCACGAGAGCTGGCCCGGTAGGTCGTGCTCGACGCACAGGCGATCCACGGCCTCCAGCATGGGCACCGGCCCGCAGGCGTAGACCATAGCGGGCCGACATTCGACGATGGCCGCCGCCGCAGCCGTCGTCACCAGCCCCGGCGCGCCCCCGGACCCGTCCTCGGTGGTGATGCGCACCCCAGCCCCGGCCGCCGCAAACTCGTCGGCCAGCAGCACCTCCTCCGCCGTCCGCGCTCCAATGCAGACCTCCACCGCGCCGCCCTGGGCAATGACCTGGCGCGCCAGGAACAGCAGCGGCGCGACGCCATAGCCTCCGCCCACGAGCAGGGCGCGCCCGGCCACCAGGCGGAACCCCTGCCCCAACGGCCCGCGCACCCAGACCCGGTCGCCGGGCGCCAACTGGTGCAGGGCGTGGCTGAACGGCCCCACGTCGGCCACCAGCAGGGTCAGCGGCGCGGCCCCGGCCACGCTGTAAGGCTTTTCGCCCACGCCGGGCAGCCAGACCATGACGAACTGCCCCGGCCGGGCCGGCAGTGACTCCCGGAAAAAGAACCGCCGCGTCCGCGCGTTCTCCACCCGCATCTCCGCCACCGTGAACGCCCGATGCAGACCCGCTCTGTCGTCTTTCGTCATTCGTCACCCGTCATTCGTCATCCGTCATCCGTCATCCGTCATCCGTCAGTCGTCTCATGTGCCAACCCCCTCATCTCCTCCAGCGTCGCATAGCCCTCGGCGGCCATGAACGCCGCCAGTTCCGCCGCGATCTCGCCCAAAGCCGCCACGCCCCGGTACCACACCGCCGAGCCGACGCCGACGGCCGTGGCCCCGGCCATGATCATCTCCGCCGCGTCGCGGCCGGTGAGCACGCCGCCGGTGCCGATGATGGGCACGTGCACCGCCTGGGCGATCTCGTAGACGCAACGCAGGGCGATGGGCTTGAGGGCCGGGCCGGAGACGCCGCCGATCCGGTTCGATAGCACCGGCCGGCCAGCCGCCGCGTCAATCACCAGACCCGGCATGGTGTTGACGGCGGTGATGGCATCCGCGCCGGCCTCCACCACCGCCGCCGCGATGCGGCCAATGTCCGGCACGTTGGGGGCCAGCTTGACCGTGAGGGGGATGTCCACGGCCGCCTTGACCGCCGCCGTCACCCCGGCCGCAGCCCGGGCCGAGGCGGCAAACGGCGCGCCGAACTCGTCGTGCACGTTGGGGCAGGAGATGTTCAGCTCGATGAGGTGGGGCCGGGCCGTCGCCACCGTCCGGGCCACCTGGGCGAACTCGGCGGGTGTGCCGCCAAAGACGCTGGCGATGAGGGGCACGCCCAGCGGGTCCAGCAGGGCGCGGGCCTGGGCCAGCAGCCGGGCCTCCTCCTCCGCGCCGGGATTGGTCAGCCCCACGGCGTTGATGAGGCCCCCGCCCCAGTCCACAGCGATGGGGTTGGGGTGGCCGGCCCGGGGCACCGGCCCGCAGCTCTTGGCCGTGACCGCGCCGGCCCCGGCCTCCGCCGCCCGTCGTAGCAGTGCCGCGCTCGTCCCCAGCACGCCAGACGCCAGGACGACGGGGTTGCGCAAGCGCAGGTGGAGCAGACAGGTCTCAAGTATCAAGTCTCAGGTCCCAGTTGCAGGTTGCAAGTCACAGGTTGCAGGCCACAGGTTGCAGGTCACAGGTTGCAGGTCACAGGTTGCAGGCCACAGGTTGCAGGTCACAGGTTGCAGGCCACAGGTCACAGGTTGCAAGTCACAGGTCTCCAGACTGTAGATAGGCCATGATTGTCTGGTGTTCCTGGGGGGTGATGCGACCAGCGGTGTGCAGCACGTCCAGGATGTGGGTCATGGTGAGGACGGCGTGGAGGCGATAGCCCCGGGTCGTCAGTGCCGCCGGGCCGCCCTGTTCCCGGTCCACCAGCACCACGGCATCATGGACGACCAGGCCGGCCGCTTCCAGGGTGGCGATGGTCTGGAACAGGCTGCCGCCGGTGGTCAGCACGTCCTCGATGACCAGGGCTGTATCGCCCGGCCGGAACACGCCCTCGATGGCCCGGCCCGTGCCGTGGGCCTTGACCTCCTTGCGGGGATAGATCAAGGGCCGGGCGGTTTGAAGGGCCAGGGCCGCGCCGATGGGCAACGCAGCGTAGGGCACGGCCGCCAGGCAGTCGAACGAAAGCACGCGAGCCAGGTCAGCGCAGGCGTCCACGACCTGCCGGAACAGGGCCGGGTACGAGACCACGCGCCGCAGGTCCACATAGACGGGCGAGCGTTTGCCGGAGGCCAGGGTGAACTCCCCGAACTGGATGCAGCCGGCGTCATGGAGGGCCAGGATGAGGCCCTCCATGACGCCGGCTGCATCCAGTTCGGGG
>DAOTYG010000349.1:0-10734 GCA_034435155.1 Anaerolineae bacterium
AGGAGCACAAATTTCCATCTGACTTGAAAATGGACTTCAGGAAGGCACGGCTATTGCCTGCTGCCTATCACATTTTCATGCGTTGTGGCGAACGCAGTTCATGATGACTACTGAGCCTTCAGGCGGGAAATCCGGCTGAAGCCTCTACTCCAAGTCCGCAACAAGCACATAAAAAGCCCTCTTCCCTTCAGTTTGGAGAGGGCTTGGAACCGCCGGCCAGACGCTGCGAAAGCCCTCTAGGGCTTCGCAAAGCTCACCGCGTTGCTGTGTTCAGTCAACCTGATCATGGTCTACTCCTGGCGGGGCATATTATAACACCTCCGCCCCGGATTGGCAAGTTGGTCTTATTGGGGGTAGGGCTACTTGAAAGCCCTGTGGGCGGGCCGGCTGTCAGAGCAGTCGTAAATCGGCGGGGTTTTGGCGCAGAAAACGATTTTCGCCGGGCCTGGTCGTCAGGTGGGAGCGCCAGCCCAACCTGGGCCGTCAGCCTATGGACAAAATGGGGCTTTAGTGGTATAATAGGCCCGCACTTTAACAACCTGGCGCGCGGTTGCAGTCCCTTCGATCCGTGCGAGGATACTGAAAGAGCGCGCCTCACGGCCTCCTCAAGCGAGGAGGCCATGTTGCAGTCCCTTCGATCCGTGCGAGGATACTGAAAGCTGGTCTACAACGCCCCGGGGGACCACCCGGTGACGGTGTTGCAGTCCCTTCGATCCGTGCGAGGATACTGAAAGCCCTGGGCGGCCCGACAGTGACCCGCAACCTGGTCGGTTGCAGTCCCTTCGATCCGTGCGAGGATACTGAAAGGTGCGAACACCTCATCTTTTACCTCCTTTCACAATATGTTGCAGTCCCTTCGATCCGTGCGAGGATACTGAAAGTCCCTTGGAAGGGGTTGAGCCGCTGGGTTGGGGTCAGTTGCAGTCCCTTCGATCCGTGCGAGGATACTGAAAGGTTCTCTGGACGGGCTTTTTCTATTGGGTGCAGGTTAGTTGCAGTCCCTTCGATCCGTGCGAGGATACTGAAAGACCAGCACGCGAGGCCGCTACACACTCCAATTCGTGTTGCAGTCCCTTCGATCCGTGCGAGGATACTGAAAGCAGACCAGGCCCCCCCACAACACGAGGAGCGGGTCGGTTGCAGTCCCTTCGATCCGTGCGAGGATACTGAAAGTGGCCTGGGCCTGGCGCTCGCGGGCCAATTTTTTTGTTGCAGTCCCTTCGATCCGTGCGAGGATACTGAAAGTGACCCAGAACACGACGTACTGGGACCTGCCCCTGGGTTGCAGTCCCTTCGATCCGTGCGAGGATACTGAAAGCTCCTTCGCCAGGGCCTTCAGGGCCGCGTCAATGCCGGTTGCAGTCCCTTCGATCCGTGCGAGGATACTGAAAGTGAACACCGTCTCTGCCGCGCCGGTCTTCCGGGTGGTTGCAGTCCCTTCGATCCGTGCGAGGATACTGAAAGGGAAAGGGCGAATCATGTGTCTGTCGCCCTTCGTCTGTTGCAGTCCCTTCGATCCGTGCGAGGATACTGAAAGGACCTGGTGGCCCTCCTCGTCCAGGAGGAGCTGGACGTTGCAGTCCCTTCGATCCGTGCGAGGATACTGAAAGCATATGTGTACTTCTCCAGTTCGTAATGAACCGCCGTTGCAGTCCCTTCGATCCGTGCGAGGATACTGAAAGGATTGTCTTCGGCGGCGGTGTCATTTCGGAGACAGCGGTTGCAGTCCCTTCGATCCGTGCGAGGATACTGAAAGGCCAAAACGTCACGCTGTACAAGACGCCGCGTGACGTTGCAGTCCCTTCGATCCGTGCGAGGATACTGAAAGTGGACAGCGCGCATCACAGCGGGATACTGGCCGACGGTTGCAGTCCCTTCGATCCGTGCGAGGATACTGAAAGTCCAAATCGCGCCCGACCAACGACTCTGCGAACCAGTTGCAGTCCCTTCGATCCGTGCGAGGATACTGAAAGTGTTATCCAGCACGCCTCGGAATTGCGCGACCGACGGTTGCAGTCCCTTCGATCCGTGCGAGGATACTGAAAGTTCGCCGCCCTGCGCAAGGCCGAGCAGGTCCTGATCGGTTGCAGTCTCTTCGATCCGTGCGAGGATACTGAAAGCTGTGCGTGTGCCGTGTGTATTTCGTAACTTACACTTGTTGCAGTCTCTTCGATCCGTGCGAGGATACTGAAAGCATGATCCAGATCGAGACCACGCCAACGAGTCTATCGGGTTGCAGTCTCTTCGATCCGTGCGAGGATACTGAAAGGTGAACACCTTGCTCGGCGATGATAGCCCCAGCAAGTTGCAGTCTCTTCGATCCGTGCGAGGATACTGAAAGCCGAATATGCGTCGGCGTCAATGGGGTCGGTCATGAGTTGCAGTCTCTTCGATCCGTGCGAGGATACTGAAAGTCGTAGAACGAGGGAAGATGCTCCTCCTCGAGAGGAAGTTGCAGTCTCTTCGATCCGTGCGAGGATACTGAAAGGGGCAGCCTCCCCCGCCGAGGCCCGGGCCCTAGCCCGTTGCAGTCCCTTCGATCCGTGCGAGGATACTGAAAGGGGTGGGCGACGGCATTGCCGTCGCCCACCCGGGTTGCAGGCCCTTCGATCCGTGCGAGGATACTGAAAGGCAAATTGGCAAATATGCAAAATTGATCGTGGTAGTTACAGCCCATTCGATTTGGCTCATTTGGGGAATATCCCAGATCTGAGACCTGAGACCTGTAACCTGAGACCTGAGACCTGTAACCTGAGACCTGTTGCAGTCCCTTCGATCCGTGCGATAGTAAAGCCCCTCAAACTCAAAACCCGTATCCTGCATCATCCGCATTCCGCATTCCGCATTCCGCAATCCACTTGGGCGCTTGACAAGCCTTCCCCACATTGCTATAATTAGCCCCCGTAAGCGTGCCTGTCTGGCCCCGAGCGCGTCCAGGGGCTTTCATTTTGGGTACGGATGACGAGGAGGAGCAATGGAGTACGCCATTGTGGAGAGTGGCGGCCGGCAGTATCGCGTCAGTGTGGGGGATGTGATTGATGTGGAGGCCCTGGCTACCCCGGTGGGCCGGCAGGTGATCTTGGATCGCGTGCTGTTGTTGGCCCGCGAGGGCCGGGTAACGGTCGGCCGGCCGACAGTGGCCGGGGCGGCGATCCAGGCCACGGTGTTAGAGCACGGCAAACGCCGCAAGGTGACGATCTTCAGATACCGGCCCAAGCAACGCTATCATGTCAAGACCGGGCATCGGCAACCCTACACCCGCCTGGCTATTGACGAGATTCGGGAGCAGGTTGTTTTTGGCCCTGGAGAGAGGGGGGAGTAAGATGGCACACAAGAAAGGCGCCGGCAGCAGTCGCAACGGGCGGGATAGCGCATCGAAACGCCTGGGTGTGAAACGTTATGACGGGCAGGCCGTGCGCGCCGGCACGATCCTGGTCCGGCAACGAGGGTCCCACATCCGGCCCGGCACCAACGTGGGCATGGGGCGCGATTACACACTCTTTGCCACCATAGATGGCTATGTCAAGTTTGAGCCGCTCTCGCACACCAGAAAACGGGTCAGCGTCTACGAGACAAGGGGGGCTAATTTCCGGTAGAAAGGTTTCAGGAGATGAAAAAAGATATTCATCCGGCTTATTACCCGGCGGCCGTCGTCCGCTGCGCTTGTGGCAATACCTGGGTTACGGGTTCTACCAGGCCGGAATTGCGGACCGAGTTGTGTTCAGCGTGTCACCCCTTCTTCACCGGGGAGCAACGCATTGTAGATACGACCGGCCAGGTGGAAAGGTATCTGCGCCGTCTGGAGCAGTTTGAGGAAAAGCGCCGCGTTGTGAAGGAACGCATGGACCGGGAAGAGGCTGCCCGCCAGCGCCGGGAGGCAGCGATTGCAACAGCAGCCGCAATCGAGGTTGAGGAGGATGTAACGGACTAGCCGGTCACCTGGACCGGCGTCAGTCAAGAGGGGCTCTCAGGGGCGGGAGCCCCTTTCGTGTTCTGGCAAGGGGGTAAAATAAAGGGGGCGAGCCAGGCTCGCCCCACAGGAGGGTTGGCGGGGGAAACCCCGTGGTGCCGTGTGCTACTGGGTTTTTGAACCTGGAATACAAGGTGGGTACCTACCTTCCGGTTCGGCCCTGGTTCACGACCGGGGCACCCCCTTCCGAGTTCGGTTCCCTGGTGTATGTTTGTTGGCTCAAAACGCGGTTCAGCATCACGCACACCACAGCGGCTTCCAATATAATGTTAGCACAAAAGTGCTGGCTTTGCAAGTGTTTGACCTGTGCGATGGCGACGGGTCTTGCGCAGGTTTTGTGCATATTTTATGCCAGGAGGTATAAGCATGGCTCATCCCCTCGTCGAGCTGGCCCGCGAGACGATCAACGCCTACGTGCGGCGGGGCCGAACCATCCAGCCCCCAGCCGAACTGACGCCGGAGATGCAACAGCGGGCCGGGGTCTTTGTCTCCCTCAAAAAGCACGGCCAGTTGCGGGGTTGCATCGGCACTTTTACCCCCACCACGCCCAATGTGGCCCAGGAGATCATCCAGAACGCCATCAGTGCGGCCACCCGGGACCCCCGGTTCCATCCAGTCCAGCCCTCTGAATTGGACGAACTGGACATCTCGGTGGATGTCCTGGCCCCACCGGAACCGATCCAGGGCCTGGAAGATCTGGACCCCAAACGCTATGGCCTGATCGTGGAGTCCAGGCACCATCCCTGGAAACGGGGGCTGTTGTTGCCAGACCTGGAAGGCGTGGATACGCCGGAGCAGCAGATGTTCATCACCCGCGTCCACAAGGCCGGGATCACGGACCCCAACGAGCCGGTTAATCTGTATCGCTTCGAGGTGGTGCGCTATCACTAGTCTGCTGGCGTTGTTGCCGCGTATCCCGGCGCATATCGCGTTTCGGCGTTGGGGCTGGCCGCGCCTGTATCCGTTTAACGTCGTCGTCAGCGTGACGTATCGCTGCAACTCGCGCTGTCGGACGTGCAATATCTGGCAGCGGCCCCCGGTGGCAGAGCTATCCCTGGCCGAATGGGAGCGGGTCTTTGCCGGGCTGGGCCAGGCCCCATATTACCTCACCTTTAGCGGCGGAGAACCGTTCCTGCGCCCGGACCTGGCCGACATCGTGGCGGCCGGGTACCGCCTGTGTCGCCCGGCGGTCATCACCATCCCCACGAACGGCTGGTTCACGGACTCGGTGCTGGCCCAGACGATAGCCATCCTGGAAGCGACACCCCAGGCTCAGGTGGGGATCAATCTCTCGCTGGATGGCGTGGGCCAAAAACACGACGAGATCCGGGGCCGCACCGGGTCCTGGGAGCGGGCTATGCAGACATATCAGGCCCTGCGCGAGTTGCGCTACCCCAACCTGATGCTCAGCATCCATACGGTGGTCTCGCGGTTCAACGTGGCTGACCTGCCAGCTATTTCCGAGGGTTTGATGGCCCTCAAGCCGGATAGCTATATCACTGAAGCGGCGGAGGAGCGGGTGGAGTTGGGCACGCTGGGGGCCGGGATCACGCCTGCACCGGACGAGTATGACCGGGCCGCCGCCTGGCTAATAGCGCAGTTACAACGACGGCCGGCCGCCGGGTTCGCCCGTGTGGCCCAGGCCCTGCGGGGGCAATACTATCGTCTGGCGGCGCGCATCCTGCATGAGCAGCGCCAGGTCATCCCCTGTTATGCCGGCTGGGCCTCGGTGCACATTGACCCCACGGGTGACGTGTGGACATGTTGCACACGGGCCGAACCGGTCGGTAACCTGCGCCAGAGGGATTTCGATTTTGCGGCTATCTGGTTTGGTGACCGGGTCCAGGCCTTGCGACACAGCATCCGGGCCGGTGAGTGTGCCTGCCCCATGGCGAACGTGAGCTACACGAACATGTTACTGCATCCGCCAACCCTGGCTCGTAGCGCGGTCAGCTATTTGCTATCGGCGACTGGTCGTTAGTTCGGGAGGTTTTATGTCTTTTCAATCCATGTTTGCCATCACGTTATCGCAGTTCATCATCTACCTGCTTGGCGCTATCGTGTGTGGCTATGTGGTGGAGTGGGTCTTTAGATCGCGGATGTGGCTGGGTTTTCCCGGCGCGGTGCTGGCCGGGTTAGGGGGCATATTCGTGGTGGTCAACGTCTGGCGGCTTAAGCTGGTCCCCTTTGTGATCGTCGAGGGCGTGTCCCTGGCCTCGTTGTTGGTGGGCGCAGCAGGTGGCGCCATCCTGTGGGGCCTGATCAGCACACTTGTGAGAGGCCGGCTCAGCATCTGGAGATACTTATCAGGCAAGATCGTAGCTGCTCAGGCCAGTAACTTCTCTCACCACAAAGGACACGAAGGACACAAAGGATGATCCAGGGTTGTGATAGTCTCCATTCTTCGTGTCCTTTGTGTCTTTAGTGGTCAGTATGAAGCCCTGGCTCGCGGAGCGAGGGCCTGGGAGGTGGAAGATGCCTCTGGCGAATCGAATCAGCGCGTGGATGGCTGCTCAGGTACGCCAGGCCGGAGCACAGGGCCTGGTGGTGGGGTTGAGCGGCGGAGTGGACTCGGCAGTGGTGGCGGTGCTGGGGCAACGGGCCGTGGGCGATGATCTCCTCGGTGTTCTCATGCCCTGTCACAGCCTGCCGGAGGATGGCGAGCTGGCCGGCTTGCTGGCGCGCACCTTCGGCCTCCCGACGCTGACGGTGGACCTGACCCCAGCCTATGACTCCCTGTTGGCCTCGTTGCCGCCCGGTTCCGCGCTGGCCCAGGCCAACCTGAAGCCACGCCTGCGCATGACCACCCTCTATTACCTGGCGAACGAGCGGAACTATCTGGTGGCCGGGACCGGCAATCGCAGCGAACTGATGATGGGCTATTTCACCAAATACGGCGACAGCGGGGTGGATATGCTGCCCCTGGGGGGTCTGCTCAAGACCCAGGTGTGGGAATTGGCGCGCGCGCTGGGAGTGCCGGAGGCCATCGTGAACCGTGCGCCCAGCGCCGGCCTGTGGCCCGGTCAGACCGATGAGGGGGAGATGGGGATCACCTATGCTGTCCTGGATCGGACCTTGCTGGCCCTGGAGCGCGGCGACACCGGCGAGATTGACCCGGCCACCCTGGTGAAGGTCCAGGACAAGATCGCCCGCTCGGCGCACAAGCGGGCCTTGCCCCCTATTTTTCAGCCCTAGATCCATGCGTGTCTCTCTGATCGCCACGGTGCTCAACGAAGGCCCGGCCATCGGCCGGCTCATGGACTCGGTGGTAGCCCAGACCCGACCGCTGGATGAGGTGGTCATCGTGGATGGCGGCTCCACTGATGACACGGTGGCGGTGTTGCGCACCTATGAAGACCGGCTGCCCCTGCGCGTCATCGTAGATGAGGGCGCGGACAATATCTCCAAAGGTCGCAACCGGGCTATTGCCGCCACCACGGGCGACGTCATCGCCGTGACAGACGCCGGGGTACGGCTCGCGCCGGACTGGCTGGCGGAACTGGTGGCACCCTTTGAGGGGGCTGGTCCGCCGGACGTGGTCGGCGGTTTTTTCCGCCCGGACCCGCAGACCACTTTCGAGGTGGCGATGGGGGCCACGGTCCTGCCGGTCGAGGCCGACATTGACCCGGCCACATTTTTGCCCTCCAGTCGCTCCGTGGCCTTTCGGCGGACGGCCTGGCTGCGCTGGCCATACCCGGAATGGCTGGATTATTGCGAGGACCTCATCTTTGACCTGGGCCTGCGCGCGCTGGGCTATCGCTTTGCCTTTGTCCCCCAGGCCCTGGCCTGGTTCCGGCCGCGCAGCAGCCTGCGCGCCTTCTGGAAGCAATACTGGCACTACGCGCGGGGCGATGGCAAAGCCGACTTGTGGCGCAAGCGTCACGCTATCCGTTACCTCACGTACCTGGTGGCCGCCCCCTTGTTGCTGCTGGCCGGTTGGTTGGTCCACCCGTTGCTCTGGCTACTGTTGCCAGCCGGTTTCGCCGTCTACCTCTGGACGCCATATCGCCGGTTGTGGCCCTACCTGGGCGCACTATCGCCCCTGGACCGACTCAAGGCCCTGGCCTGGGTACCCCTGATCCGCGTGACCGGTGACCTGGCCAAGATGGGCGGTTATCCGGTGGGCTGGTGGTGGCGACTGCGGCATTGGGGGCGACCAGAGGTCCATTGGCGAGACGGGATGGGGTAAGGTGCGGGATATGGCTGTGTTCAAGGCGGTATCCAGCAGTTTGGTGATCGTGCTCCTCGGCGGCCTGTTGACCGGCGCCGGCGTGCCGCGTATGGTCGGCCCCGCGCTCCGCAACGGCAGCTTCAACGATCCCTTCATCGAATGGACCATCAACGGTCGGCCAGAGTTCGTGGCCCAGCACTGGACGCCGTATGTGCAGAGCTATAGTGCCGTGGTCCCAGAGTTCAAGCGGAACTCTGACGAGTACCGCGATCCACCCACCAGCCAGTGGGTCTGGTCCAGCTACAACAGCTATCAGTGTGGTCTCTACCAGACGGTGGGCGATCTGATCCCCGGCGAATCATACACGTTCCAGGTATGGATCCTCAGTATCTATGGCGCGGCCGGCGGCCCGCCAGTGCCCGGCGAGAAGATCGGCAAGCAGTTGGCGGTGGACCTGCGCGGGGGCACTGACTGGGCGGAGCCGGGTCTGCTCCGGGGCGCCGAGGATTTCCGCGACCGCCGGGCCTACTTTGCCTATCTGTCTTTCACCGCCGAAACCCCCACAGCCACCGTCTTTATCCACATCAATAACCTGTGGCCGGGTGAGAATTGCCAGGCCCTGTGGGATGACGCTCAGCTATACCCGTCGCCGGTGACCACGACGAATTACTCGCGGGTGTGGCCCCTGCCCGCCTATGTCCCGTCCGACTCGTTCCCGGTGCAGTGGGGGTTGGAGGCAGCAGCGCTCCAGGCCCCGCCGCCCAGCCCGCCGGCTGCCTACTCTTACGACGTGCAGTACCGGGTGGACGATGGCCCCTGGACGACCTGGTTGACCAACACGTTCACCACCGGGGCCACGTTCGGGGCCGGCAACCCGGTGCTGGTGGAACCCCGCCGCACCTATGCCTTTCGCTGCCGCGCCCACGATGCCACCGGCGGCACGAACGAGGGCCGGACCTGGGGCTGGGTGGAGCAGTATCCAGAGGCGCCGGACGCCCAGACCACGGCCGGCTGGATCGTGGCCGGGCGCGTGAACAACAATGCCGGGGAGGCCGTCCCCGGCGCGCAGATCACGGTGACCGGCGATCCGATCATCACCACCACCACTGGCGCGATGGGGGAGTTCCGGATCGGCGTGCCGGTCACCGGCACTTACTCGCTGGTTGTCACGCCTACCCTGGGGGCCAGCGCTTATGGCGACCTGCCCCCGCATCACCTCCCGGTTACCGGCAACGTGACTGGTCTGGCCTTTCTGTTGCCCCCGGCCGACGACGTGGTGCAGAACGGCGATTTCGAAGCGGACCCACCGCTGAGCGGCTGGCATCTGGGGGGCGCTGCGCCGCCCACCGTGACTGTCCAGGCCCACACCGGCCAGGGGGCCGCGTGGTTGGGCTGTGAGGCCGGTCCAGGCGTGGCCTGGCTCACGCAGACCGTGGTCATCTCCGACGCGCTGATCTCGCCCACGCTGTCCTTCGCCTGTGCCTTTAGCCCCACTGCGCCGGCGGATGCCTTTGACGTGTGGGTGCAAGCTCCGGGTGGGACGGTGTCTGTCACACATACAACGACGCCCACTGCCTGGACCTACATTGTCAGTGATGTGAGCGGCATGATCGGTCCCGTGACCCTGAACTTTCGGGTTCAGTGGTCATCGGCTCAGACGCCGGTGTGCGCCTGGGTAGACGAGGTGCACCTGGGTTCGCGGGCCGCGCCGTTCAGCCGCGTCTATCTGCCTCTGGTGCAGCGGGCGAGCAGGTAGGACCGGCCACCGGCCGCGTCGTATCGCCGCCGATGGGATAAGTGACCGTCTCCCCGGCCACGTCAAAGGTTACCGTGCCCTGGGCCTGAAACGCGCCGGTCGCGGAACAGGGTACGGCCACCAGGTAGATCAGTTCCCCGGCGGTCACGCCTGCGCCTGACAGTTCCCAGACCAACACCCACGTGCCGTCCGGTTCCCGGCGCGGCGTGGCGCCCAGCGGGTCGGCCAGAGTTGCGCCGGTGAAGCGCTCCTCCACCACAGCGCGATCGGGGAGGTCGGGGCCGTGCGTCTGGAGCTGCAGGGTTACGGCAAAGCCAGCGGCAGTGCCCCGGGCACTCAGGTCCCGGGTCACGGTGATGGCCGGGGGCGCCAGGAGACCGTGGCGGTTGGCGGCGGCGTAGAGGGCTTCGGCCGGCGTCAGAGCATCGGCCAGGCCGCCCAGGTTATTGGCATCCCGGACCCAGAAGAGCCGGCGGCCGCTTCGCCAGACCAACGTGTCCAGGTGGGCCATGATGCCGTATTGCATACCGGTGGCCCGGTGCCGCCGGGCTGGCAGTCCGTGGAACGTGAGTGAGCTACCCGACTCGTGGTCCAGCCCGCGGGCTGCTGTCGCGTCATCCGGGTACTGGCGGATCTCCATGATGCGGTCGGCTCCGGTGGCAAAGATCACGGCCACGCTCCAGGCATGGTAGGCCCGTTTACCGGCCAGCTCCGGCTCCTCGCCAAAGATCGGGTTGTTCCAACCGGCGGTTGCGGCGGCTTCGGCCAGGGCGCTCCGCTCTGCCGCGCCGGGAGGTGGTGTGGGAGTGGCGGGGGGCGGCGGCACTGGTTCTGGCT
>DAOTYG010000350.1:0-4151 GCA_034435155.1 Anaerolineae bacterium
AGGCGGCCAGCGACTACCTGGGGGCCATCGAGGCCAGCCTGGCCAGCCCCAATATGGTGCTCGACCTGCGCATCCCCCAGAACCAGCGCTACCAGGGGGTCGTCCTCGACACGGCGGTCAGCCAGTACCTGGCCGGTGAGATCACGGCAGAGCAGTGCATGAAGCAGATCTATGACGGCTGGGAGGAGATCACCGAGGAACTTGGGCGTCAGTCACAACTTGAAGCCTATCTGAACACCCTCGGTGTCAAGAAGTAGCAGGGGGTACACGGACGGCCTCAAGGCTCGCTCCGACGGGCCTTGAGGCCCTTTTTCACTGAATGGGGGATAGGTGGATAAGTCAATGATTGCGGAACGAACTTCCCGGGGAGCGCGCTCCTTACCGGCCTGGAAAAAATGGTGGCAGGGATTTGCCTCATGGGCGAACCGCATGGCCGGCAATGTCTTCATCTGGCCAACGGTTTTGGTGGTCCTGTTTCTGTCAATCTTTCCACTGGTCATTTCTTTATACCTGTCGTTATCGCATCTTAAGTTTGTCAAAGGCGGCTTTGAGATCAGGTTTGCCGGCCTTGCCAACTACCGCAAGCTCTTGTTCGGTAGTGAGCGGGAGCACTTCCTGGGGCTGATCGTACACCCTTCACCGCCTGGCTGGCTGATACTTTTGACGGTGGTGGCTTTTCTCATCTGGTCGCTGATACGGTATCTCCGTAGCCAGCACTGTTCTGCGGGCGGAGCGGCGGGCCGGATTATCGCAATTCTGATAGTCAGCTTCCTGACCTGGCTGCTCGTGTCAACCCTCAGCCCCGGCGGCCGCCCCGGCACGGTGGTCGTCACTATACTGTACGTGTTTGTGGGAATCGCCGCACAGTATCTGTTAGGGCTTGGTTTGGCACTTCTGACCACACAACGTCTCCCTGGTACTCGTTTCTTCCGCGTGGTCTTTCTGTTACCGATGATGATCACGCCGGTAGGGGTGGCTTATATGTTTCGTATGCTGACTGATACCGATAAGGGCCCCTTTCGGCCCATATGGCAGGCTTTGGGACTGGGCCTGACCTCGTGGGTCAACGATCCCTGGGGGGCCCGGGCAGCGGTGATGATCGGTGATATCTGGCAGTGGACCCCTTTTATGTTTATCGTCCTGCTGGCAGCTCTGGAAAGCCAGTCTATGGAGCTGATCGAAGCCGCGCTGGTGGACGGGGCAAACCGGTGGCAAATCTTCTGGCACATCACCCTCCCTCAGATTTTGCCTGTCAGCACAACGGTGATCCTGATCCGAATGATCGAAGCATTTAAGATCGTGGACCTGCCCAATGTGTTGACCAACGGGGGGCCCGGCACAGCGACTGAATCCATGACGTTACAGGCTTTTATTACCTGGCGATCTCTGGACCTGGGAGGCTCAGCGGCCATTGCCTACATGTTGCTTTTCCTGGTGACTTTCGTCGGGATGGCCTATGTCAACCTGGTCCGCCGCCGTGTAACGGAGGTATGAGCGGATGATCAGGTATCTTTTTAAGCGCCGCTCTCTCACCACTCCCTCGTATATAGAAATAGCGTTCACTTACATCTTGCTGGCCTTGTGGGCACTGGTAGTTCTGTTCCCACTCTACTGGGTGCTTACCACTTCATTCAAACTGCCAGTTGATGTGAACATGGGCCCGTTTTATCTGCCAGGTATTGACTACAAACCATCTTTGCACGCCTGGCATTACATCCTGGTCGGCGATCTGAGCCGCGATACCAGGCGCAATTTTATGAATACAGCCATTGTGGCTCCGACCAGCGCCTCACTGGCATTGCTCCTGGGAACAGCGGCAGCCTATGGCCTGACCCGTTTCCACTACCGGCCCCGGCTGGGCGCGATCCTCTCTTTTATCGCATGTGTGATCATAGCCATCTTTGCCATTACGTTGGGAGCTTCCTGGCAGATTGCCCTGGGTGGTGCATTTCTTCTGTTCATTGTGCTGCTGCAAACGATCGGCAGGCGCTTTAAGCGCTATCTGGAGAACAAGGACATTGCTTTCTGGCTGATCTCCCAACGTATGTTGCCTCCGGTGGCTGTGGTCATTCCCATTTACGTGCTCTTCCAGCGATTGGGCTTGCTGGATACCCGCGTTGCACTGATCATTACCTACCTGGCCGTTAATCTGCCTATCGTCGTCTGGTTGATGCGCGATTACTTCGCGACCATCCCGCTGGAGCTGGAAGAATGCGCAGCCATTGATGGCGCCTCGCGCTACCGCACTTTCTGGTCTATTGTGCTGCCTCTATCAAAACCAGGCCTGGTGGCCACCTTTCTCCTCGTGCTGGTCTTTTCCTGGAATGAATATCTGCTTGCCCTTTTCCTCTCCGGCGCCAGATCCCAGACACTTCCGCTCACTGTGGCGGCTCAGAATGCCACCCGTGGGCCGCAGTGGTGGTACATGTCAGTCTTGATCCTGATTATGATTGTGCCAGTTATCGCCATGGCCATCGCGCTGGAACGTTACATCGCCCGTGGGCTGCTGATCGGCGCGGTCAAAGGGTAGGTGACTATGTACATCCTGGCTCATGACCTTGGCACCACAGGCGACAAGGCGACCCTCTTTGATGCCAGTGGTGCTGCGATCGCTTCCGCATTTAAGGCTTACAAAACATTCTATCCCCGTCCTGGATGGGCTGAGCAGGATGCCGCTGACTGGTGGCGGGCGGTGTGCGACTCGACGCAGGAGTTGCTCTCCAGCAGCGGCGTCGCGCCCGGAGATGTGGCGGCCGTCAGCTTCAGCGGTATGATGAACGGTGCTCTGCTGGTGGACAGGGAGGGTGAGCCGCTCCACCCGGCCATCATCTGGGCTGACCAGCGTGCCACCACCGAGGCTCAGTACCTGGCCGACTGTTGCGGCTTCGAAGAGGTGTATCGCCGCACCGGCCACCGTCCTGGCGCTTCCTACACGGCGGCCAAGGTATTGTGGCTGAAACGCCATCAACCAGACCTTTACACCCGTGCCTCTCAGGTCCTCCAGGCCAAGGACTACGCGGCCTATAAGCTTTGTGGCGTGTTTGCCACTGATTATTCTGACGCCTCCGGTACGAACCTCTTTGACCTGGAGCGGCGCGCCTGGGCAGAGGAGATCGTCAGCGCGGTGGAGCTGGACTTCCACAAGCTCCCCCCTGTGCACCCCTCCACAGCCGTCATCGGGCAGGTGACGCCATCCGCTGCATCCGCAACCGGTCTGCTGAGCGGCACGCCGGTGGTCATCGGTGGCGGCGACGGAGCCTGTGCCACAGTGGGGGCCGGTTCGGTGCAGCCCGGAGAGGCTTATACCTATATCGGCTCCTCGTCCTGGATCGCTATCACCGCCGAACGCCCCCTCTACGACCCCCAGATGCGCACCTTTACCTTCGCCCACATGGTACCGGGACTCTATTTCCCCACCGGCACCATGCAGTGCGCCGGCGGCTCCTTTGACTGGCTGGTGCGCTTATTGGATGGTCGTGGCGACAGCAGCCTCTACAGCGAACTGGGCACCGCCGCAGAAAACGTTCCGCCAGGAGCCAGGGGACTGCTTTTCCTCCCTTACCTTATTGGCGAGCGAAGCCCCCACTGGAATCCGCTGGCGCGGGGGGCTTTCGTTGGCCTGACCACAGCCCACGGTCGTGCTGAGGTAGCCCGCGCCGTGCTGGAAGGAGTGGCCCTGAACCTGAAGGCAATTTTGAGCGCCTTTCTGGAGCAAGGGGCCTCAATTCAGACCATGCGTCTTATCGGCGGCGGAGCGCGCAATGCGCTGTGGCGACAGATCCTGGCCGACGTCTATGCTCTGCCAATTCTCCGGCCGGCATTGCTGGCCGAGGCAACCTCGTTAGGCGCTGCTATTGCTGGCGGTGTAGGCGTGGGCCTCTTTCCCGACTTTGACGTGGCCCATCAGTTCGTCCGGGCAGAAGCGGGCGAGCAGCCCGACCCCGCTCGCAGTCAACGCTATGCCGCTCTGTACGATATTTTCCGGCAAACTTACACCGTCCTGGCGCCGATCTTTGAGGAGCTTGCAAATTTGTAACGGGTGTCCGTCACTTTTTTGCGCGAGAAGAGAGCGAGAGCAGGCTATGGCTGGCCGTGGCGACGAGTTGTAGGGCAACTGCTCGCAGTTGCCCTACATTGTGGCCGGTCGTGCG
>DAOTYG010000351.1:0-14590 GCA_034435155.1 Anaerolineae bacterium
CCCGCGTCCGGCGGCGGATTTTTGTGCTCACGCGGGGTCTGTGACCCCACGTCCGGCGGGTGACACACCCGCCGCGAGCGTGACACACCCGCCGCGAGCGTGACACACCCGCCGCCAGCGTGACACACCCGCCGCCAGCGTGACACACCCGCCGCGAGCGTGACACACCCGCCGCGAGCAGGGACATCTCGCTGTTCAAGGTGTCAGGCCCCGGCCGTTTGACCGGGCGCTGGTGTTGTCGGATGGTTTAGCGACCGGGGTGCGACTATCCCCAGCCAGCGAGGGTGAGCCGGTATACGGTGTCCCCAACGTCACCCGCACCGTCAGGTCCACCGGCACCACCGCGATCCAGGTCCGGCCGGGGTTGAGCAGGATGGGCTGCCCACTATCATCAACCCACTGCGTCAAGGCGTTGCGCTCCCAGCGTACCCACCGGCCGTTGGTCACCACGCCGCCGCGCAGCACGATGCAACGGCCCTCGCCGGTGAGCTTCTGGACCAGCAGGTTCGTGCCGCTGCCATCCTTGTAACCCACGTAGGGGCCTTCCCAGATGTCCACGAACTGGATGATCACGTTTTCAGCGGTATACTGGCGGCCGGTCTCCCGATCCAGGTGTGGTTCCCCTTGCTGGAAGCGCCGGTAGGCCCCCAGGCGCGCATCATAACGATAGCTACAGGTGGCCCATTTAGAGAAGGGGACTTCCACGTGGGCCACAGGCGTGCCGGCCGGCGCGGTGATCGCTGGTGTGGCAAAGTGCCAGCCGCTCAGGTTCACCGGGGTCTCGTAGCCGTGCCGGGCCAGCGTCTCCCGCAGCCGGGCCACGTTGGTGTATAGCGTGTGCTCGTAGGCCACATCGCCCCGGGGGATGCGGCGATAGGCGTAATAGTCCTCCATCTGGCCGATGAGGGGGATGTCTGGCGCGGCCCGGAGCATCTTTTTCACCGGGATGGATGCGCCAGAGTAGGCCAGGGCTGCCTGGTACTGGGGCACGATCTCCAGGTCCGAGGGCCGGGCGCTGCGCACCGGACCGACCGTGGCTGGTTCCTGGCTCAAGAAGATGGCGCAAAAGCGTGTGACGCCGAATTCGGCCAGGGACTCGTAGACCACGTCGGCCCGGTCCAGGCCTGACTGGGGCCGGGCCGATGGCGAGTTCTCCACCTTGATGGCGATGGGCCGGCGTTGCACCAGGCTTGCATCTGCCACTGGCAGGCCGGTAAGCGGGTTGATAGTTCCCGCCTGGGCGTGGATCGCCGCCGTGGTCCATAGCACGACCAGCGACAGCGTCAACATCCACCAGATCTTCCTCATCCTCCACCTCGATTGGGCAATTTTCGCTTATAAACCCTGCTCGTGTAGCCAGGCCCCATGCACGAACACGATGGGTACAGGTCCTGGCCCTGTCGTCAGGGCGATGATCTCCAGGTCCAAGGGGGGCGACCTCCGGGTAACGGCAGTATCAATCCCACTCCGCAGCCAGCATACGAGTCGGTTCTTCAACGATGCGCACAGCAGGTCTGGCCATCGTCATGTTTGGCCGGGGCGCCTGCACGCCCAGGGCGATCGCCACGTCGGACAAGGCTTTGTGATACTCCGGCCCATAGCGGTCGCCAGCACTGGCCAACCCGGCCAGAATCTTTGCAATATCCTCGCTAAAGTAGACACCAAGTCCCATACTTCCTCTCCTAAGATATTGGTTTATGGGGAACGGCGGGCCATCAACCCTCGGATTTGAAGGCTTTGAGTACGGCCTCTTCGTAGTCGGTCGGTTCTTTGATCCCGGCCATCAACAGTCCCAGGCCCTCTTTGGTGGCCTTCTCGATGGGCACCGTATCCATGATCTGACCGCGATACATCACCGCGATGCGGTCGCTCAGGGCCATGATCTCATCCAGCTCCGCGCTCACCAGCAGCACGGCGCAACCGGCATCGCGCATCTTGACGATCTGCTGATGGATGTATTCGATGGAGCCGACGTCCAGGCCGCGGGTAGGTTGGGCAGCGATGAGCAGTTTGATGGGGCGGCTCAGTTCCCGCGCCACGATGGTCTTTTGCTGATTGCCGCCGGACAGGTTACCGGCGGGCAGGTACTCGCTGGGCGTGCGGATGTCAAAGTCCTTGATGAGCCGGCGCGCATTCTCGGCAATGACCGGTTCCTGGATGACCAGGCCCCGAGCAAAAGGCGGCTTGTAGTAGGTAGACAGCACCAGGTTATCGCAGACCGGGTAGCTGAGCACCAGGCCGTGTTTGTGGCGATCCTCCGGGATATGGGCGGAACCGGCCTCGGTGATCTGGCGGGGGGAGGCGTTGGTCACCTCTTGCCCCTGGATGAACACCTTGCCGCCCTTGACGTGGCGCAGACCGGTGATAGCCTCGGTCAGCTCGGTCTGGCCGTTGCCCTGCACTCCGGCGATGCCCAGCACCTCGCCGGCCCGCACCTGGAACGACACGCCGTTCACTGCCAGGTTGTGGCGGTCATCTTCCACTGCCAGGTCCTGGACCTCCAACACCACATCTTTGGGCTGGGCCGGCTCCTTGTCCACCTTGAGGATCACCTGCCGGCCCACCATCATGGCTGCCAGCTCCCGCTCGTTGGTTTCTTTGGGGTATGTGGTCCCCACCACTCGACCATTGCGTAGCACGGTGATGCGCGTGGCGACCTCAAAGACCTCTTTCAGTTTGTGGGTGATAAAGATGATGGACTTGCCCCGTTGGGCCAGGGAGAAGATGGTCAGGAATAGCCGCTCCGTCTCCTGGGGCGTGAGCACGGCCGTCGGCTCGTCCAGGATGAGGACATCGGCCTCGCGATAGAGGGCTTTAATGATCTCCACCCGCTGCTGCGTGCCCACAGGCAGGTTCTGGATGCGGGCGGTGGGGTCCACCTCCAGTTGATACTGGTCCGACAGTTCGCGGATGCGCTGTTCGGCGGCGCGCAGGTTCAGAAAGGCCCGGCCCCGCGTGGTCTCCGTGCCCAGGATGATGTTCTCGGCCACGGTGAGCGGTTTGACTAACATGAAGTGCTGGTGCACCATGCCGATACGGTGCTGGATGGCGTCGTTGGGGTCGCGGATCTCGATCCGTTGGCCGTCCAGGTAGATCTCGCCTTCATCCGGCTGGTAGAGGCCGTAGAGGATGTTCATCAGCGTGGTCTTGCCCGCGCCGTTCTCCCCCAGCAGGGCGTGAATCTCGCCTTTTTCCAACTGAAAGTCAATGTGGTCGTTGGCGAGCACGCCGGGGAAGCGTTTGGTGATGCCGCGCATCTCAAGAGCCAGGGTCATGAGCGCTCCTTGAATTTATGAATGGGCGAATGGACGAATCATCCCGTCGGTATCCGGCATTCGTAGATTCGTCTATTCGTAGATTCAACTCTTCTCATACGGGATGCCATCCGCCGCCGGGGGCACGGCCCGGCCCACCACGCCGGCTAAAACGACCATGGTCAAGATATAGGGCAACATGCCGATGAACTGGTAGCCGGTCCCCACGCCCCATTCCTTGGGAAAAACGGTGATCCCCTTGTTCTGGAAAAAGATCTGCAGCGCCTCGGCAAAGCCAAAGAGCAGGGACGCCCCCCAGGCCCCGAAGGCCGTCCACTTGCCAAAGATCATGGCTGCCAGGCTGATGAACCCGCGCCCGTTGGTCTCTAATGGCTCGAAGGCCGGGATGGATTCCAGGGTAAAATAGGCCCCGGCCAGGCCGGCGATCAACCCCCCAATGGTCACGTTGATGTAGCGCACCTGGAACACATTGATGCCCACCGTGTCGGCGGCGCGGGGGTGCTCGCCCACGGCCCGGGTCCGCAGGCCCCACGGGGTGTAAAAGATGATGACGTGCGCCAGGGCCACCAGAAGCAGGGTGGTCAACACCAGCGGTTGCTGATACAAGACCGCTGGCCCCAGCAGGGGAACGCCTCTGAGGATAGAGCCAATGGGCTGGGACATGGTGATGGGATCCAAAAAGTTCCCCAGCACTGCCCCCAGGAGCGGCAATTCGGCCAGCCGGGTCTCCATGATGGGGATGTTGGTCAGGATGGGAAATGTGCCGGCGCTGGGCGGTGGTGTCTTGCCCATGAAGAGCTGGCGGTTCAGATAGCCGGTGATGCCGATGGCCAGGATGTTGATCACCGTGCCGCTGATGATCTGGTCCACCCGGAACGTCACCGAGAGCACGGCATGGAACAGGCCCAACAGGGTACCGGTGAGCAGGGCCGCCAAAAGCGCGATCCACAGATTCTGCGTATACAGGCCCACGATGAACCCGAAAAAGGCCGAGGCCAGCATCATCCCCTCGATAGCGATGTTTACCACACCGCTTTTCTCGCAGAACAGGCCGGATAACGCGCCCAGGGCCAACGGGGTGGAGATACGCATGGTGGAGGCCAGCAGGCTGGTCACGTCCGAGGAGAGAGTACCCGGCAGGGGGATGAAATTGGCCGTGCACAGGGTCAGGAACTGGATCGCCAGGCCCAGGGCGGTAACACCCAGGCCGGCCCGTCCCAGGTCTTTGGCCCGTTTATCCTTGTGCCGCCAGACCAGCAGGCTCAATACCACGCCCACAATGGGCAACGAAAAGCAGACCAGGTAATACAATCCCCGCCAGCGACGTTGAGTCAATACTCCTGCGATCATGCCACTACCCTCCCCAGCCCCGTGTGAGCACCAGCCTTTCCTCCTCTTTCGGTGGGCGAAGCCGGTAGATGAGCCGCACGATCTCTGGGGCAGCCACAAAAAGCAGGATCAAGGACTGGATGACGGAGATGATGTCCACCGGGATCTGGGTCAGGTATTGCATCTCGGTGGCCCCGTTACGCAAGGCGCCAAAGAGGAACGCCGCCGGGATCACGCCGATGGGGTGGGTCTTGCCCAAGAGGGCGATGGCGATGGAGTCAAAGCCATAGCCCGCGCTAAAGCCTGGCGTGTGGTAATAGTTCAGGCCGATGACCTCAACCGTCCCGGCCAGGCCGGCCAGGGCGCCGCTCAGAGCCATCGCCAGCACGATGTTGCGCGTCACGCTGATGCCGGCATAACGGGCCGCATCCGGGTTCGCGCCCACGGTGCGGATCTCAAAGCCCCAGGTAGTCTTGTAGAGGAACCACCACACCCCGAGGGCCACCAGGATCGCCAGGACACAGCCCCAATGGACGCGCAGGTTGGGGTCCCAGGGAATGAGCCGGGGCAGCCGGGCCGAAAGATCGATCATCTCTGTCTGGGCTACAGCATTGGTGGGGCTTTTGTCCATCATGGGACCGGCCAGCAAGAAATTGGTGAGGAACAGGGCGATATAGTTCATCATGATGGTGTTGATCACCTCATGGCCGCCGGTCTTGGCCTTGAGAAAGCCGGGGATCGCGCCCCATACCAGACCGCCCAGCACGCCGGCTGCCAGGCACAGGGGGATGTGGATGATCGCCGGGATAGCAAAGCCCACCAGGTCAGACAGGGCATAACCCACCCAGACGGAGGTCAACGAGCCGATCAGGAGTTGTCCCTCGGCCCCAATGTTGAACAGACCGCATTTGAAGGCCAGAGCCACGGCCAGGCCGGCAAAGATATACGGCGTGGCCCAGACGATGGTTTCCGAGATGGCCTTGGGGCTGCCCAGTGAGCCGATGAACAACCCCCAATACGCCTGCACGATCTTGTATGGCTCCCCGCTGGAGAACCAGATCAAGAACGCGCCGATGACCAGGGCTGTAAGCACGGCCAGCACCGGGATCACCACCAGGTTCAAGCGGGCCAGGTATCGAGAGACCATATTCACCAGGTTCCCCCTTAGAGCTTGAACCCTCCCGCAGGTTAGAACGGGGCTGGCAACCGATGCAGTCGGTCATTGAGGCACGCCTGCGGCGTCCGGTCTGATCGTTGCTCCCAAACCTGCGGGAGGATGGGCAGTTACAAACCTTTGGACAATTCTGGAGTTGAGCCTTCAGGTCTTGTGGTCACAATTGGCTAAAGCCTCTACTCTTTGTGGTATGCGACCCGTTGTCCAAAGTCCAAAAAATCGGTTTTGCCAGGAATTAGAAATAGAGGGAAGGGAATTGTTTTCCCTTCCCCCTATAACAGGCACGAAATTGGGGACTATAACTTGACGCCGGTCTGGATCGAGCCGTCTTTCAGGCCCTTGTCAATCTCTTGCAACTTGGCCTTGACCTCAGCCGGCACCTGGGCCTCGGTGTCATGGAACGGGGCCAGGCCCACATCGCCCACCACGTTACCGCCCTTGAACGTGCCTTCCTTGGCTGCCTTGATCAGGTTGAAAGAGCCGGGGGTGATGAGCTTCATGGCGCTGGAGAGCATGTAGGTCTTGGCCTCCGGCACGGTGTACCATTGGTCCGTGTCCACGCCAATGCAGAACACCTTTTTCTCCGCACAGCCGATGAGTGCGCCGTTGCCGGTCTTGCCACCGGCGCCAAAGATCACGTCCGCCCCCTGGTCAATCTGCTGCACAGCGGTCTGCTTGCCCCACTCCGGGTCAATGAAGCCCTTGGCCAGGCCGCCTGGATGGTAGGCCAACAGCACCTTGATGTTCGGGTTGATGTACTTGGCGCCGGCCTCATAGCCCTTGCCGAACTTGACCACCGGCGGGACCACGTCTGTGCCCAGCACTGCGCCCACGACGCCGCTCTTGCTCATCAGGGCGGCCAGCGCGCCGGCCAGGAAGCCCGCCTTATCTTCCTCGAAGATCAGACCGGCCAGGTTGGGCAGCGCTTCGGCCTGGAACTGGTCGGTGCCGATGAACTTGATGTTCGGGTACTTTTTGGCGGCCTCGATGGTCGCCTCGCCCAGGCCAAAGCCAGAGGTGCAGATGACGTCGTAGCCCTTGTCCGCGAAGGTAGCGATGTTCTTGCCATAGTCCTTGGGGTCGGTGGTCTCGATGTAAGAGACCTCGGCGCCCAATTCCTTCTCCGCCTGCTTCACGGCATTCCACAACGACTCGTTGAAGCTCTTGTCGTCAATCTTGCCCACGTCGGTCACCATGCCCACCCGGAACTTTTTCTCCGTGGGGCCGGTGGGCGGACACTGCGCACCAGCCACGACCAGTGAGAGCATGATCGTCAGGGCCAACATGGCCAATAACACTTTACGCATATTCTTATCTCCTCCTGGAAATGTGATCGGTTAGTGCTATTCGGTCAGAGCTAAACGCGCTTACCACGTGTTGGCTATGAGCTGATTCGACCACCTCCTTTCTCTCCATCGTAGCAGGATGTGGATCGCTTGCTGCCGCAACGTCATGGCAATTATACTGTATTTCTCCAGGCCATGCAAGCCCCCCACTGACAGCCGGGCATAACTTTTGTCAGGGAAGTAACAAGGGGAGAGAAAGCCTTTCTGGGGTTTTTGCGGCGGCGAAGCCGCCGCAAAAACCCCCTGCCAGGCCTTTTTTTCCCTCCTCGCATCGCGTAGCGGCGAAGGGACGCGAAGTGGGGAGTGAGGCAGGGCCCTCATGCGTTTAATTACGCCCGGATGTCAAGGGGGTGCCCTTGCTCTAGCACGCACCTTGTGGTATAATAGCCTCAAACGGGCGAGTAGCTCAGTCGGTTAGAGCGTACGGTTCACATCCGTAAGGCCATAGGTTCGAGTCCTATCTCGCCCACCAGAGTTCCCCAGCCGCCGGATCGGCGGCTTTATAGTTCCCCGGCCGGCGAGACCAGGGGGTTGCTCATATCCCTATCCCATCCAAGCGAGGTATGAGATGACCTGGCTCGCGGCGGGTGTGCCACCCGCCGCCGGGCGCGGGATCGCAGACCCCTGGCGAGCACAACCCCTATCCCATCCAAAGGAGGTTCCGAACATGCTTATCCGCGATTTCGAAGCCCGTGATGTGGAGACGATCGTGGCGATTCTCAAGGCCAACCAGCAATACGGGCATGAGGAGATTGACGGCCCTGAGGCCATGTTGCGTGTCCGCGCCTGCCCGGCGGCCGAGTTCATCGTGGCCGAGGAGGACGGGCAAGTGGTGGGTATGGCCCGGGGCGTATATGACGGCTCCCGGGCTTTGCTGCATATCATCTCCGTTGATCCTCAATACCAGCGCCGGGGCATCGGCAAGGCGTTGCTCTGCGAGATCGCCCGGCGTTTCCGGGCACGCGGCGCCCATGACCTGGCCGTGACCGTGCCCGGCGAGGTGGGTTTCTGGCAGCGCTATGGCTTTCGCACCACCACCCGCCTCATGCTGATCCACCCCATCGAAAAGGTCTGTGAGATCTAAGATGCCCGTGAAAAAGCCCTGGTTGGTGGGCATTGGCTGGGCAATGGGGGCGCTGCTGCTGCTAAACCTGGCGGCCTGCTCAGCCCGGTTGCCGGACATGGCTACACCGACAGCCAGGGCAACACAGACCCCCAGGCCGACTTTTACCCCCAGCCCCACTTGTACCCCGACACCTCCTCCAACCCCTACTCCCCTGCCGCTGGAGATCCAGGTCCGCACCGATCCGCCGCAGGTGGTCCAGGCGCACACCGTGGCCGTGTGGGTGACCGGCAACCGGCCCATCACCGTCACCGGCGTCTTGAGTGGCACACCGCTGACTTTTGTGTGGGCCGGCCCGGACCATGCTGCGTGCTGGGCTATTGCCGGGATTGACTTTTATGCCGCCGAGGGCGCGTACCCGATCCGGGTCACTGCCACCGATGACCTGGCTCGTCTGGCGACGCAGACCCTCACTCTTACCGTCGTCGCCGCCAGCTACCCCATCGAACACGTGCAATTGGTCCCCGGCCGGGCTTCCCTTTTGGCCCCAGACATCGTGCGGGCCGAGCTGGCCCGCATCAACCCTGTATATGCGGAGGTGGCCCCGGTCGCCTGGTGGTCAGGTGTCTTTACCCGCCCCATTACCACCACCATCACGTCCGTGTTCGGCGTGCGCCGGGCCTATAATGGTGGGCCGCCGGGCGGCTATCATGGCGGAGTGGACTTTCGCGGCGAGATCGGGCACCCGGTCAGGGCCGCAGCCGCCGGCCGGGTCGTCCTGGCCGAGGAGCTAAGGGTGCGCGGCAAGATGATCATCATTGACCACGGAATGGGTGTGCATACCGGCTACTGTCACCTGTCTGAGCTAAAGGTCCAGGCCGGTGACTGGGTGGAGCAGGGACAGGTTATTGGTCTGGTCGGTGATACCGGTTTGGTGAGCGGGTCGCACCTGCACTGGGAGATACGCGTCGCCGGCGTCATCGTGGATCCGCTGGAATGGACTGAACGGGCGTTCCCATGAGATATTGGCTGTTAGCCGGGTTGCTGGTTCTGGGCGGACTGCTGCTGCCGGCCTGTCAGCCCAGTCGCCGGGTTCTGGTGGTGGCGGATGGCCGGTCCTGGGAGGTGGCTACCACAGCCGGGACGGTCGCCGAGGTGCTCCGCCAAAACGGCGTGACCCTGGGTCCATTGGACCGTACCGAACCGGAACGGTGGGCGGCGGTGAGCGCCGGCATGACCATCACCGTGATCCGCGTGCGCCAGGAATACCACCAGGTGGTCGTGCCGGTGGCCTATGAACAGCAGGTCATCCGTGATGAAGGGACGCCCCGGGGCGAAACGCGTCTGCTACAGGTGGGCATCAACGGCGAGGAGGAATTGATCTTCCAGGTGACCTACGAGGATGACCGGGAGATCAAACGCGAGCTATTCAATCGGCGCATGATCAAGGAGCCGCAACGGGAAGTGATCGTGGTGGGGACCCGGGGCTTACTGACCTCTGTAACCTTCACCGGGACCGTGGCATACCTGGCTGGCGACAATGCCTGGGTGATGCGGCATCGTAGCGGCACCAAACGCCCCCTGACCTTTGCCAATGACCTGGATCACCGGGTTTTTGACCTCTCCCCAGATGGCGGCTGGTTGCTGTTCACTCGCCGGCCCCGCAACCCGGATGAGCAGACGGCTCTCAACGAGTTATGGATGGTGGGGACCCGGCAGGTGGGGGAGGAACCGGTATTCTTGAACATCCGCGACGTGATCTGGGCCGGGTGGGGACCAGACAGCCAGACCTTTGCCTATTCCACTGCCGAGCGGACCCCCCGCTCCCCTGGCTGGAAGGCGCACAATGACCTCTGGCTTGGTGTGCGGGATGTGGTGACAACGACCCAACTCCTCCGGCCCAGCGGACGCCATCCATATGCCTGGTGGGGCTACACTTTTGCCTGGTCGCCGGATGGGACTCGCTTCGCCTGTGCCACACCCGATGGGATCCATGTGATTGACCGGGCCAGCGGGCACTGGCGCACTTTGCTCACCTACCCGGTCTACCATACTTACGCGGATTGGGTCTGGACCAGCAGTCTGAGCTGGTCGCCGGACGGCCGCCGGCTGGTGGTCGTGGCCCACGGGGCCGCCGAGAAAGGCGAGGCGCCGGAGGATAGCCCGGTGTTCAACATCTGGTCCCTGGATACCCGGGGTGAGGACCACCAGATGATCGCTTACAACGTGGGTATGTGGGCCATGCCCCGCTGGTCACCTGATGGCACGGCTGTCCTGTATGGCCTGGCGCGGGACCCCACGCGCAGCCACGTGGGGCCTTATGACCTCTATGTGGCCCGGCCGGACGGCAGTCAGGCCCGGCGGCTGTTCCCACTCCCGGGCCAGATCGGTCTCATGGTCCCGGAGGCAGCCTGGTCTCCCGCCGGCGAGGCCGTTGTGGTGGCCTATTTGCAGGACCTGTATTGGGTGTCCCTGGCCGGCCCATTCTATCAACTCACTGACAGCGGCCTGAGCCGCTGGCCGCTGTGGAGTCTCTGACCGGCCCACGGGAGGAATCAGGCCAGGCATAAAAAGCTGGGGGTTGGGGAGAACTCCCCAACCCCCAGCCTTGCACCCTCCCGCCGGTTACTGCGGGAGGGCACTACCCTTGCCCGTTGGCGAGCAGGGCGAAGAGGATGCTCAGATAGCGGCGGACCTCCTCTTGCCGGTGCGGATCAACACCGTGTTGATCCGATCCACCAGGGCCTTGAGATCAAAAGGTTTGATCACATAGTCATCGGCCCCCACCTCAAAACCTCTTTCCAGGTCTGACTGCTGGCCACGGGCGCTGAGCATAACGATGGCCGGTGATTCTGCCCCCAGCGTCTTCTTGAGGCGCTCGCAGACCTCGTACCCATCCATCTTGGGCATCATGATGTCCAACAGGACCAGGTCCGGACGCTCTTCCACGGCCCGGCGATAGCCTTCCTCACCGTTCACGGCGCTGGTAACCTCATAGCCGGAGCGTTTGAGCTTGATTTCCAGGAGTTTGATGATGCTGGGATCGTCGTCTACCGCCAGTATCCGCGCCCCCATGCTTTTTACCTCTTGGGAGAGTCCTTGTCAGCGAGATATGAGATGTTCATGCTCGGATGTTCACGCTCGTGGCGGGTATGTCACCCGCCGTTGGGCGCGGGGTCGCAGACCCCGCGTGAGCACATATTATACGAGCGAGATATGAGATGCCCTGCTCGTGGCAGCGACCACCGGGTGCGCTACCCGCCATTCTGCTGAAGTATACCTCATTTTTCCCTATTGCACAAGTGGCCGGTCTGACATCCGTGCGTAATTAAACGCATCAGGGCCCTGCCCCACGCCCCATTTCGCGTCCCTTCGCCGCTACGCGATGCGGGGAGGGGAAAGAATGCCTGGTAGGGGGTTTTTGCGGCGGCGAAGCCGCCGCAAAAACCCCCAGAAAGGCTTTCTCTCTCCCTGTTCCCTCCCTGACATTCGCGTCCCTTCGGGGAGGGGAAAGACTGCCTCATAGGGGGTTAACCCCGCCAGGCTTTTCCCCTCCCGCTCCGCGCGGCTGGGTCCAGAACGCGGCCTATGATCCGATGAGGCGCTCGATCTCCCGCACCAGTGATTCCATATCAATGGGTTTGGGGATGAACCGCGTCGCGCCCAGGGCAAAGCTCTGCTGGCGTTTGGCTTCCAGGTCTGGCGTGGCGCCGGTGATGATCACCACCGGGATCGAGCGGGTCGTGGGGCTGCCACGCAATTCTTCCAGGATCTGGTAGCCATGTACCTTGGGCATCTGCAAATCCAGCAAGATCAGGTCTGGGGCCGGTTCCGCTCTGGCCCGGGCCAGGGTGGCCTCGCCGTCACCGGCGACGACGGCCTCGAAGCCCCGGCGCTGCAGGACGCGCTGGAGCAAAGCAGCGATGTCCGGGTCATCATCGGCGATGAGCACCCGGCCAACGCGCCCCAGTATTTCCCCGATGATCGCCTCCAATTGCTGTTCATCGAACGGCTTGGTCAGGTATTCCGCCGCCCCCAGAGCCAGCCCCTGCTCCCGTTCCCCGACGATGGATAGGATGACCACCGGGATATCGCTGGTGGTTGGATCCGCCTTGAGTCTTTCCAGCACCTGGTAGCCATCCATCTCTGGCATCAAGATGTCCAGCAGGATCAGGTCCGGCTGGGTTTCCGCGGCCCGGATCAGGGCATCTGACCCACTGGTAGCGGTATCTACCAGGTAGCCATCGCGGCGCAGGCGGTGGTACAGCAGGCGGATGACGTCCCGGTCGTCGTCCACCACCAGCAGTCGCCGGGGGGTTGTGACCGGGGCTGCCAGCCGGGGCGCTTCTGCCAGGCTGACCGGGGTCCAGGCCGGGGTCTCAGCCGCCAGTGGGATGGTGAAGCTGAACACGCTGCCCCGGCCAGCCGGTCCGGGGCTGGTGGCCCAGATCTCGCCATGATGGGCCTCCACAATCGCCTTGGCGATGGATAGCCCCAGGCCGGTGCCGCCGGCGAATCGGACCAGCGGGTCATCGGCGCGGAAAAAGCGCGTGAACAACTTGTCCCGGTCGGCTGGGGCGATGCCGATCCCGGTGTCTATGACGTCGAACTGGACCTTGTTGTCTTCACGCACCGTGAGCTGCACGGTGACCCCACCGGTGGGGGTGTATTTGATGGCATTATCCAGCAGGTTGTGCAGGGCCTGGGTCAAGCCCTCGCGGTCCGCCAGGATGGGGGGCAGGACGGCCGGCAGATCGGTTTGCAGGGTCAGGTTTTTCTCTGCGGCGGCCTGGCGGACCAGGGCCAGGGCCTCTTCTACCACCGTCGCCGGGGCCAGGGGGGCCAGGTCAAAGCGGGCCCGGCCGGTCTCGATGCGCGAGATGTCCAGCAGGTCATTGATGAGGGTGGTGAGGCGATCGCTGTTGTTCCGGACGATCTCCAGATACTCGCGCATCTCGCTGGAAACCTCGCCAACGTCACCATCCAGCAGCAGGTCCACATAGCCACGAATGGAAGTGAGGGGGGTACGCAGTTCGTGAGAGACGGTGGCCACAAAATCGGTTTTCAGGCGATCAGCCTCGACCTCGCGGGTCACGTCCCGAAAGACCATGACCAGGCCCAGGAAGGCTCCCCGGTCCTCGCCGAGGAACTCTTCTTTGGTGATGATCACCGGGCTGAGATGGACATTGGCGATCCGCTCGCCGATGTCCACCGTCAACCGGGCGCTGGCAGCCGTCCCCAGGCTGAGGTTTCGGCCGGTCATCAGGTTGTTGATGGCCGACTGCCAGGCGGGGCGGTCCTCCACCGCCGCCAGTTGGACCAGATCACGGATGTCTCGGCCGCGGATGCGTTCGACAGTCGTCCCCAGGATCTGTTCAGCGGCCGCATTAGCCAGGACGATGCGCCCCTCGGCATCGCTAAAGACGACGCCATCAGCGATGCTTTCCAGGATGGCGCGGGATTTGGAGGCCTCGGCCTCCTGGACTGCCAGCAATTGACCCAGGCGTTCCGTCTGAGCCTGGACATAGCGGTAGAGTTCCGCGTTATGGATCGCCTCGCCCAGTTCCTGGGCCACGGCGTTCAGCAGGCGCAGGTGCTCATCGGTAAAGTAAGCCCGATCAGGGTGGGCCAGGGTCAGGACCCCCTCGATCTCGCCGCCGGTGATGATGGGGACGGCGATGTAGGAGCGGTAAGGGACTTCGTGGCCGGGGATGATCAGCCAGCGAGGGTCTTCTTCCACGTCAGCGACCACGGCTGGTTCCCGATGCAGGGCTACCCAGCCGGCAAGGCCTTCGCCCATGCGGAAGGGGATGGATTCCCCCACATCCAACAGCCCGCCCGCCCCGATGGCGGCGCGACAGACCAGGTGATCCGTCTCCCGTTCCCGCAGCAGGATCGCGCCGCGCTCGACTTTGGCGGCCTGGGTCACGAGTTGCAAGGTGCGCTCCAGGGTCAGGTTCAGGTCCAGGCTGGCATTGGTCTCGCTGGCGATGGCGTAGAGGTATTCCACCCGTTCCTTTTCGGCGGCCAACTCCTGGGTTCTTTCCCGGACCCGTCGGCCCAGGATCGCATTGAAATTCTTGATCTCCTCGTAGAGGCGGGCATTCTCAATAGTAGTGGCGATCTGGTTGGCCAGGGTATGGGCCAGTTGCACCTCATCCCTCTGCAACGGGCGGGCCTCGGTGCGGAAGCCCAGGTAGAACATGCCGGTGATCTGGCCCCGGAGGAGCAGGGGGATCAGCAAGGGGGCGTGGGTCCCCCGGGCCTCGATCATGGTGCGCAGGCTGCGCAATAACGGCGTGTGCTGGGCCTCCTCCAGGCTCAGCGACTGGCTGGCGGTCAGGAACTCGCCCAGGGAGGGGATGCTATCCAGGGTAAAGTACAGGGGCGGGGGCTGGGGGTC
>DAOTYG010000352.1:0-26680 GCA_034435155.1 Anaerolineae bacterium
GGCGTGGGGGTCGCAGTGGGTGTGGGCTGCACCAGGATCACATGGACCCGGCCCTCTGTCGCGTTGCCGCGCTGGTCGGTGACCACCAGGCGGATGGTGTAGCGTCCCGGCGTCAGGCCGGCCGCGTCCCAGACGGCCAGCCGGTCGTTGAGGACCGGCGTGGTCTGAAATGGGATGAGCTGAAGCCAGGCGTGCGGATCATCCCCGGCCCCCACGTAGACGGTATAATCGCGGAACAGGGGCACGCGGGTCGTGCCCCAGACCGTGACCGGTGGGACCACCGTGGCATCCTCGTTGGGCAGGAGGATCAGCACCTCCGGGGCGAAATCGTGGATGTGGCAATGGGTCGTGGGCGGGCTGGGGAAGCCCTGCTGAGCCGGCCAATCGCCGAACTCCGGCCCAAAGACCTGGAAGACCCGCTCCTCCACATCTCCCGGCGGGCACAGCCCGGTGGCCAGTTCGCCGGAGACGCGGCAGATGGCGACGCGCTGGTGGATGGTGCATTCCTGGGCCGGCGCGGTGCCGTCCAGGAAGATCTCGGTCCGGCGGGGGCAATCCGGCCCGGCCCGCATCCCGGAGACGGCGCAGACCTCGGCGGAGACCAGGCCCGATGGGATGGAAAAGTCTCGCGGCGGGGTGCCCTGCAACGTTTCCACCATGAAATCGCGCCAGATGACCCCGGCTCCCTGGCTGCCGGCTATCCCCTTCATGGGCCGGCCGTCGGGGTTGCCCACCCAGACGCCCACCACCAGGTCCGGCGTATAGCCGATGGTCCAGGCATCACGGTATTGATCAGTAGTGCCGGTCTTGACGGCGGCCGGCCGGTCCAGGCGAAAGATGTTGTTCGGGCCAAAGGCTGGCGTCCGCGCCTCGTTGTCGGATAGGATGGAGGTGATGAGGTAGGCCAGCCGGGGGTCCACTACCGGCCGGCGCTGCGGTTCGGTGAATCGCTCGACGATGTTGCCCTGGGCATCGGTGATCTGGAGGATGGCGACCGGGTTCAGTTCGCGGTAGCCGGGCCGATAGTCGGCGGCACTCCCTACGGTCGCCGGCTGGCCGGCCATCACGCCGCCGTTGGCGAAAACCCCGTAGGCATAGGCCATATCCAGCAGCTTGACCTCGCCGCCGCCCAGGGTGAGGGAGAGGCCATAGCGGGCCGGCTCGTTCAGGCTGGTGATGCCCAGGCGGTGGGCCGTGTCCAGCATGTTACCCAGGCCCACGCGCTGGAGGGCCAGGACCGCCGGGATGTTGTAGGAGCTGCCCAGGGCCGTGCGCAACAGGACGGGGCCGTGGAATTTGTCGTCATAGTTGCGGGGGACGTAGGGCGGCTGGCCGATGCCGCCGGGGAACTCGGTGCGCACGTCGGCAAAGAGGGTGGCCGGGGTAAAGGGCGGTTGGAGCCGGGTCGGGTCCAGCCCGGTGACGTAGGTGAAGGGCTTGATGGACGAGCCGGGCTGACGGTCGCGGATCGCCACGTTCACCTGGCCGTCAATGGTCTCGTCGTAATAGTCCACGCTGCCCAGCATCGCCAGGATTTCGCCGGTCTCGGGCCGCAGGGCCACCAGGGCGGCGCTGTCCACGTCCCGGCCCTGGGCCTGGAGGGCCGCCACGTGCGTGCGGGCTATGCGCTGAGCGCGTTCCTGGTACGTCAGGTCCAGGGTGGTGATGACCTGCCAGCCGCCGCGATAGAGGATCTCCGTGCCGTAACGTCGCTCCAGTTCCTGCTTCACATAGACGACAAAGTGGGGGGCCTTCATGTCCACCCGTTGGGGCCGGAAGGCCAGCGGCTCGGCAAAGGCGGCGTCGGCCTGGGCCTGGGAGATATAGCCATCGCGGACCATGAGGCGCAGTACGTCGCGCTGCCGGGCTTTGGCGGCCTCCAGGTTGGTGTAGGGGTCGTAGTAGGCCGGGGCCTGTGGTAAGCCAGCCAACAGCGACGCCTCGGCCAGGGTGAGCTGGCTCACGTCCTTGCCAAAGTAGGTCTCAGCCGCCGCGCCGCAGCCATAGGCCAGGTTGCCGTAGTAGATCTCGTTCAGGTACATCGCCAGGATCTCGTCTTTGGAGTAGCGGCGGGTGACCTCCAGGGCCAGGATGGCCTCCTGGAGCTTGCGCTGAAACGTGACCTCCGGAGTGAGCAGGGCGTTCTTGACGAGTTGCTGGGTGATGGTGGAGCCGCCGGAGACGATCTCGCCGCCCTGGAGGTTCTGCCATAAGGCCCGGAGGATGCCCCTGGGGTCCACGCCCAGGTTGGTGTAGAAGGTGCTGTCTTCCGTGGCGACGGTGGCGTATTGCAGATAGGGCGAGATGCGGCTGATGGGGACGACGGTGCGCCGGCCGCCGTGGGGGTCAAAGACCTCGTAGAGGAGCGTGCCGTAGCGGTCATAGATCTTGGTGGAGGCAAAGAGGGTACGGCCGCTGAGGGCCTCTGGCGGCGGGAGCGTGGCCGCATAATAAGCATAAACGGATAACGCGCCACCGAGGGCCAGGCACAGCAATAGAGCCAGGGCCAGCGCGGCGTAAGCGATCAGGCGGAGGGCGCAACCGGCCAGGCGCCTCACCCGCTGTTTAGCTCCCGACGGGTCTGTGACCCGTCGGCCAGCCGGGCGGGTCTGCGACCCGCCCGGAGCAGAACGACGCGGCGTCTGGACCGGGTAGACCTCGACGCCGGGGGTGCCAGTGATGAGCGGAACGCCGGGAGTTGGCTTTTCTTGTGGTTCCATTGATTCGCACACCACAAGGAGTAGAGGCTTTAGTGCCTGTCCGAAAAACTGTAGGGCAGGCTTTCCAGCCTGCCTGGACAGCCTGGAAAGGCTGTCCTACACCTATGGTCTCACCGTGAACACTCCCCCGTCCGACCGGCCCCAGACCTCCGGGAAGTACATCTCGTAGGCGGTGGTGGGGATGGTGCGGAACGTGCCGGCGGCCGTGGCCCGGATCAGGTAGGTGTAGGTGTAGGTCCCCTTGGGCAGGCGCGTGGCAAAGAGCACCGCTTTCTCGTCGCGCAGATCGGTGCTGGTGACGTAATACCACCACCAACGCCGCTCCTTGCCGGTCAACTCCGGCTCCTCGTAGGCCGCGCTGGTGGTCTTGAGGCTGGTATCCACCGCCTCGAACCCGGCCGGGAGCCAGTCCTCCACCACCAGGTAATACAGGTCATGGGGCGCCATGATGGTCAGCCTGACCTGGATGACGTCGCCCACCTGGGCGGTGCGGACGCCGGCCGTCAGCTCGCCCTCTTTGGCCCCGTAGGGCCGGTACTCACGGGCGATGCCGATGCCCTGGCTACTGGCCAGGACCTCCTGGGCCGGCAGGAAGTAGCGCAGGTGAGCCGTGTACCACAGCCTGCCCTCGCCGGGCAATCGCTCGATGGTCAGCTCGTTCCGTTTATCCAGCCCCATGAGCAAGTCGGCCACGTCAATGACCACCGTCTCCGGCTCGCCCACGTTGGCTTTGGTGACGGCACGTTCAGTGAGCTGCCGGCCGTTGAGGACCACACGGCAGGTGTAGTCCCCCTCCAGCTCGCCGGTGGAGAGCATCACGTCGGTGAGGGCCAGCACCGCAAAGGTCGTCTCCTGGGTGGTCTCCCAGCGGCCGTCCTTGCGCGCGACCATGAGCCAGCGCACCGTGTTGGGGATGAGCGGGTTGGCCGGGTCAGCCCGTACCAGCGCGCTCAGCACGATGGCGGTGGTGCGCCGGTTGGTGTTCATGGTCCAGTAGTGGAGGGTCTCTTCCTCCCAGTGGGCGCCGGTGGCGCTGAGGACGGCCGCATTGGTGAGGTCGCTGAGCAGGGCCTTGACCCGGGGATCATCCCGCCCGACCTGCCGGACCAGGGCCAGGAGGAGGAAGGCCCGGCCATAGTGGGCCAGCCCGGCGCGTTGCTCGTAGAGGGCGATGGTGCGGCCGGTATCGCTCTGGCCGGTCTCCGCCAGCACGTAGAGGACATAGGCCCGGGTGTCCAGGTCCGGCGTGGCCCGGGCGTCGGTCTTGAGGGCCAGGTAGTTTTTCAGGTGATCGGCGGCGCGCCGCATCACACCGTCGTCTACGGGGAAGCCGGCCTCCCGGGCCATCTTGAGGCCGTAGAGGGCATAGGCCGTGAGCCAGGCGTTAGACCGTTCGCCGCCCCACCAACCCCAACCGCCATCCTGGTTTTGGTACTTGTAGAGCCGCTGCAAGGCGCTGTGGACCACGCCGGGCAGTTCCCGTTCCAACTCCTCGTTCTTGACCCCCAGGGTCTTTAGCGCGCGATAGGTGAGGACGTTGGGCAGGAAGCGGCTCACCGTCTGCTCGACGCACAGGTAGGGGTAATCGCGCAGGTACTTGAGGCCCTCGCGCATCCCGGCCGCCAGCGACGGGTCCAGGCGCACCGTCAGCTCGCCCTGGCTGGGATCCACCTCAGGGGGCAGTTGGATGACCTCAGTGCGCCGGCCTCCTTGGTCCACCTGGCCGGCCGTGGCGACGGTCTCGGGCGCGCTGTAGCGATAGACCGGCAGGGTCAGTTCGACCGCATCCGGCGCCGGGCCGGCCGGCGCCTGGGCCGCCACCGTGGCCGTGACCTGCTCGCCCTTACCGACGATCACATCCCAGGTGACGCGCTCGGCGCCGTTGGCCGGGACGGTGACGCGCTGCGTGGGCGCGTCTTTGATGGTGAGACCCTCCGCCGTGAGGGTCACGTCCACGTCCAGGGACCCGGCCGTGTAGTTATGGACGATAGCCAGGAAGCGGACCTCATCGTCCACCACCAGGAAGCGGGGCAGGGCCGGCCGCACCAGCAGGGGCTTGCGCGTCACGATCTCGGCCGTCGTGTCACCCACCAGGGTGTCCGGGCCGGTGACGCCGATGGCCCGCATCTGCCAGGTGGTGAGGTTATCCGGCAGGTCCACCGTGACCACGGCCTCGCCGGAGCGATCCGTGACCACGTGGGCGTTCCAGTAGGCCACATCCGGGAAGAAGTGACGCACCAGGCCCTCGTACTCGCCACCGCCGCCACCTTTCCCGGTGTCAGCCCCCTCTTTGGCGGCGCGCAGGTTCACGCGCTCCAGGCTGCGCACCAGCGAGCCGGCCGTCTCCACTCCCAGCCAACGATGGCCGTAGAAGGCCTCCACGATGCTGCCGGTGGTGTCATCCGTGAGGGCCAGCACCGACTTGTCCACCAGAGCCAGGGAGAACTCGGCGGGGACGCCCCGGCCTTGCGAGTCCAGGGCCTTCAGGCGATAGGTGGCCTTCTCGCGGGGGCCATAGGTCTCCTTGTCGGGGGTCAGCGTTACATTCAAGACCTTATCGGCCGGGGAAACCTTTAGCTCGGCGTAGCCGACCTTGAAGCCGGGGCTGGGGTCGTCCGGGGTGGGCTTCTTGAGCACCACCACGGAGACGTAGACGTTGGGAACGTACCCGGCCAGCACCGGCACGGTGATGACCATGCTGTTGGAGGTCTGGGTGAGCACCTGGTGGCTGATGATCTTGCCCCGCTCGATGGTGACGAGCAGGTTAGCCTGGCGGTACGGCGAGGGCACGAGGATCCTGGCGGCGTCGCCGGGCTGATACTCACGCTTGTCCGCCACCAGCTCGATGCGGTCGTTGTCCTCCATGCGCCAGCTCACGTACTCGTGGCCGGAGACCCACTGGAAGGCGGCCGAGCGGATGACGTTGCCGCGTTCATCGGTGCCGGTGGCGACGATGCGGTAGGTCCCGGCCACGGTGGGCGTGTAGACGGCGGTGGCCCGGCCGTCCGCGCCGGTGGTGACGACCGTGGTCGCCACCAGGGTATCGGTGTGGGTCCACGTCCAGTAGAAATAGCCGTCGGCGTCCTTCTGTTTGACGCTGTACCACTGGCGCTGGTAGAACGACACGTCCAACGCCACGTTCGTCACCGGCTCACCGTGGGGGTCCACGGTGAGGGCGTGGACTATCTGCGGCTTGCCGACCGCGCCCACGTAATCGTCGGGCCGCAGGCCGATGTAGAACAGCCCCTTGTGGATGATGGCGATGGTGCGGTTCGAGACCTCCTGGTTGTTCAGGTCCACCACGCTGGCCTCGACCGTGAAGCGCTGGCTGGTCTTGCGCTGGCTGATGTCGGCCTTGACCTCTGTGGCGAACCTGCCCTGGGCGTCGGTCTGGCCACGGCCCTCGGTGACGATGTCGGCCCGACCATCCGGGCGGCGATCCCAGGCCCATTCGTCGTCATAGTCGGTGAAGCTGTACCAGCCGTCAGCCTCGGGCAGGGTAAAGTAGTATGGCTCGGTCATCACGCGCCAGTGGAGCTGGCCGCCGACGACCGGCGCGCCAAAGTAGTATTGGGCATCCACGGCCACCTTCATGGCGTCGCCGTGGATGTACTCCTCGCCATCGGTCTGCACGGTGACGGCGAACTCGGGCTTGCGGTACTCGGCCACGGCAAAGCTGTGGGAGAACGAACGCCACTCGTCCGGCCGGGCCGGGTCCTTCAGTTGCGCGTCAATGCGGTAATAGCCAGTGGCCGCTTCCTCAGCCAGGGTCAGTTGTCCGTCGAACGCACCGAACTCGTTGAGGGGCACATTCTTATCGAAGATCTTGCGCCCCTGGCTGTCGTAGACGGTGACTGGGACGGACAGGCCCTGGGGGATGCTGAACGCGCCGTCGTCGTCGGCCCGGACGAGGCCCCGGAAGTAGACTATCTGGCCGGGGCGATAGATGGAGCGGTCGGTGTAGAGAAAGGCGCGATATGATTCTCGTTCGAGGTTAAACGGCAGCCCGAAGGACCAACCCTCCAGGCCGCTGTTCCACCAGGAGGCGACCAGGCCAAAGTCGGCCCCGGCGGTGGTATGGGCCGTGTCCTCGGCGGCAAAGGCCCACAGGCCCCGGTAGGGGATCGTGAGGGCCGGGAACGAGGCCTGAGCTATGCCTTCCTTGTCGGTGGTGGCCGTGCCCAGCAGTTTGCCGTCCTCATCGTAAAAGGTCAGCTTGAGGCCCGGGGCCGCGTCGCCGGTGCGCAGCTCGCCGGCCCAGACCAGGGCCTGGGTTGCGGAACGCTTGAGGGTGAGCTGGTGGCGAGACACGATCAGGGCCAGTTGGTCATGAGTGCGGCCTTTGTTCTCCACCACGCGCAGGAAGTAGAGGCCCGGGGGCAGGGGCACGCCGTCGGTGAGGGTCAGGGTGGTGGAGACGATGCGGGCGACGTTCAGGGGCGCCGTCACGGTGATGGCCCATGTGCGCAGCAGGTCCTCTTTGGCCGGCTTGTACTCTCCCCACATGCCGGTGTACCGGGAGCTGTTGCGGCGGGCCTGCTCCGGGCTGACGCGGTAGAGGGCGAAATCCAGCCGCTCTGTGTTGCGATGGTTGACATAAATGGTGGCCGGGTCGCCGGCCGGGAAAAACGCCTCATCGCCGCGCCGGTACAGGTAGACCTGCGGCTCCAGGGCGTGCGTGGTGAACGAGGTGCGGTACTCCTTGTCCAGCGGCAGGCCATTGCGGTCGGTGGCCCCGCGCCCAAAAGTGACAGTGTATTGGGTGGATGGCTGCCAGTTGGCGTGGATGTGCCAGATGGTGTTGGACTCGTACCAGTAGCTATAGACGTGGGTGACGGTGGGGGCGATGGTGAGGCTCAGGCCCAATGACGCCTGGTCCATGGGATTGCTGAAAAAGACCTGCACGTCGTCGTAGGGGTCAAAGTGGGTGAAGCCGTCTTTGGGCCGGATTTCCTTGACGGTGGGCTTGCCCACGGTGCGAAAGTACCACTCGTGGGGCCGGGGCAGGGGCGCGCCGGTGGCGCTCAACGCGCCGGCCTCGATGCGACCGGTGTGGGTGGTTTCCAGGGCGAGCTTTTCGGCCGGGCGGTAGACCATCGTCATGTCGTCGCGCCAGGTAAAGCGGCCGGGGACGCGCCGGTCACCCACCTGGAGCGAGAAATGCTCCTGCACCGAGGGCCGGTTCATCGGCTGGTTGAACGTCACCGTGATGAGGTCCGACGGTCCCACGTACCTGGTGTTGTCTGCCGGATAGGTACTGACGACGGCTGGCAGGACAGTGGTGAAGGTCCAGGTGTAGTCGGCCGCGAGGGTGTTGCCGCTCACGTCCCGCGTGCCCTGGGGCACGGTCACGCGGTACTGCGTGGCTGGCTGTAACGTCTTGGGGTGGAAGGCATAGATGGCGGTATTCAGCCACTTGCCCGTGCCCTCTGCGGCCGGCTCGATGCGGAAGGGCGGCGTGTTGTCCAGGGCGTCCAGGGTCGTAAGCGGGACCATCGGCCGGCTGAACTGCACCAGGATGTCGCTATCCACAGCCACGTCGGTGGTTCTATCAGCCGGCTGGACCACGGCGACGGTCAGTTCAGCCGGGGCGACCGGTCCCGCCGCTGCTGCGCCGCCGGCCACGGTGAAGCGGAACGAGACCGGCTGGTCCAGGCTGCGAAAGACGCTGCTGCGGGCCACCGGGGAGACGGTGATGATGTAGGTGACCCCGGCCTGCCAGCCAGCGTGAGGCATGAACACAAAGGTCTTCCCCTCCCACGTCGTGCTCCCGGACACGGCCGGCGTCAGGGTAAACGCCTTGACCACGGAGGCCTCGTCCATGTCCTGGTCAAAGGTGACGCGGATGGGCGTGTCCGGCGCGACGTTGGTAGCCCCATCCGGGGGAGAAAAGCTGGTCACGGTCGGCGCGGCGGCGAACTGGCGCGGGTCGCAGCCGCCCAGCAGGGTTGCCAGGACTATCGCCAGGGTGAGCAGAAGGCAAGAGGCACGATGCAAGCTCCGCGTGCGGGGTTGACGGTTCATGGGTTCACCTCCAAGTTGGCCGGTTACAGGTTGCAGGTCACAGGTCACAGGTCACAGGTCGCAGGAACCTGAGACCTGGAACTTGAGACTTGCGACCTGATTGTACCACAAAAACCCGGTGGCGTCTATGCGCCTGGAAGACGCTTGGGGGACGGTTGAGGTTCCTGAAGCTGACGATTGGGCTACGCTGAGGAGGCCCTATGGCACTTGACCTCCCTGGTGAAACCGGTTACAATGGATGCACATCGCTTCTGGGGTCTGGGGCATCAATGATCAAGCCTGCTGTAGAACCATCGCCAATGGAAGCTTATCGCCGGACCGCCCGGGCGCGGGCCAGGATGTGCCAGGAACGGCTGGAGGCACGGCGGAGCCGAGCCTGGGAAGTCACCCACCGGGCTGCTGCCATTTTGAAAGACGAGTTCGGAGCCAGGCAGGTGGCCCTCTTTGGGTCCCTGACCGGCGCGACCACTTTTCATCTGCGTTCAGATGTTGATCTGGCAGTTTGGGGACTGGAGGAACGCCATTATTACCGGGCCGTGTCGCGCCTGCAAGACCTGGATCCTTCTATCGGGGTGGATCTGGTTGAGGTTGAACATGCCCGCCCGTTCTTGCGGGCGGTGATCGAACGGGAAGGGGTGATCCTATTAGCGATTACACCGCCTTTGGAGCCACCATGACCACCATCGCCGCTTTCTTTGACATGGACAAGACCTTGCTCAGCGATAGCTCGGGCATGATGTACGTGCGCTATTTGCGAGAGCGGGGCCGGCTGAACCGCCGCCAGATGTTCCGCATCCTGTGGTACGGCACGCTATACAAGCTGGGCCTGGTGAACTTTCCCCGCCTCAGCACGGACCTGGTGGCGGAACTGGCTGGGGGCACCGAGCCGCAACTGCGCGCCCTGTGCGAGGAACTATTCCGCGAGCGCATCGTACATACGGTCACGAACACCGGCCGACAGCGCATCGCGGAACACCGCGCGCAGGGCCACATCCCGGTCATCCTCAGCGCGGCCACCAACTATGTGGTGGAACCGCTGGCTCGGCACCTGGGCGTGCCGGACTTTCTGTGCACCCGGCTGGTGGTGGGATCAGATGGCCGTTTCACCGGCCAGATCGTGGAGCCGCCGTGCTTTGGCCGCCACAAGATCACCCATGCGGAACGGTGGGCGGCAGTGCGTGGTGTGGACCTGACCGGCAGCTATTTCTACACGGATAGCTACACGGATCGGGATATGCTGGAGCGTGTGGGGCAGCCGGTGGCCGTGAACCCGGACCCTCGCTTGCGTCGGCTGGCCCACAAGCGGGGCTGGCCGGTGGAAGGCTGGACCTGAGGCAACGAACACGATTCGCCGGACGTGTTCAGAGTTGGACTTTCATCTGTGTCAACTTAAGGATGATGTGAGAACGGTGCTCGGTGAGAGCCTTGCGCAAGTGAGCCACTTGAGGCAAAATGTGTCTTGCGCATCGAGAACTTTGCCACCACCGAGAGATGCAGAAAACGCCGCTGTGCCCCGACCGCGAAGTGCGCCGGTCGGCCAGCTTGTGTGAGTGCGTCTTGGATTCAGCCTCTCTTTGCCCCTCTTGCGTCTCCGCCCGCCCTTTACATGTTACCGCATTCTTGTTTCAGCACGCCCACAAAGGGCAGGTTGCGATAGACCTCGTTATAGTCCAACCCGTAGCCGATGACGAACTTGTTGGGGATGACAAAGCCCACATAATCCACCGGCACGTCCACCTCGCGGCGCGCGCGCTTGTCCAGCAAGGTACAAATGCGCAGGCTGGCCGGTTGGCGCAGCTTGAGGATCTCGGTGAGGTATTGCAAAGTGCGCCCGGAGTCAATGATGTCCTCCACGATGAGCACGTGGCGGCCCTGGATGCTCATATCCAGGTCTTTGGTGAGGCGCACTACACCGCTGCTGGCGGTGCTGGCTCCATAGCTGGCGACGGCCATAAAGTCCACCTCTAAGGGGCGGTGTAGCTCTTTCATCAGGTCCACCAGGAACATGATGGCCCCTTTCAAGACGCAGATGAGCACCAGGTCCCGGCCCGCATAGTCGGCTTCGATCTGCCGGGCCAGTTCCACGGTGCGCCGGTGCAAATCGGCCGGGGCGATGAGGACCTCGGCGGCATCTTCTTGCATAGATCTCCTCCCCATAGTCAGATAAAAGGGTTCCAATAGCCAGGGCTTTTGTTGACCAAAGTCGAGTTGAGAGCCAGCGCGGGCCAGGTCTCCAGACAGGAGAGGACCTGGGCGCAGGAGACGCTACCGGTGGTCTGCGGGCTGATCGCCGGCCCGGCAGGGGTGATGAACGCGGTGGGGAAGAGCGCGGCCAACGCGGCGTGACTCGCCGGGTGGCCCGCCACCCAGCCCCAGGATGTGGCCGGTACCCCGGCCAGCCTCGCCAGTTGTTCCATCACCAGGGCCTGGGCCAGCTCCCTGGCCGGGTCATCGCCGGCCGGCCCGGCTCCCAGGACCAGGAGGCCGGCCTGGGCACAGATGCGCCGGGCGAAATGCGCCTCCGCGCTCTCTGCCTCCTCAGCTAACACCAGGGCATCCAGACCAGTCAGAGCGGCTACGACGCTCAGGTAAGCGGTGGCGGTGGCCGGGACGCGCCAACCCAGGCGGATGTAGCGTCCGGCGCGTTCGCTGGCCTGGTTCGCGCGCTCACGGGCACGCCGCAAGGCTGTTTCCACCGTCTCCTGGTCCGCCGAACCGACCAGGAGCACGAGATCGGCCGTGTCATCTGGCACGGTCCCGGTCTCCAGCGCCACCTCGATGGTGCGGCGGCCCGGCCCGACGGCCAGGAGGGCCAGGCGTTCGTCACGCGCCCGGCGGCGGGCCTCCAGGGTGCGGAACGCGCCGCGCACGGCGTGCTGGAGCACCGTCGGAGCCACTTCCACCGGCACCGCCAGGTCCGCCGGTTCCAGGTCTTGCAGCAACCGGCCGGTCACATTGGCTGGGGCAGCCGCGCGCAGGCGGATCATGGCCCCGGCCAGCCAGTGGGCGGCGCCGGTGCCCAAAACCCCCCACCGGTGCAGTCGGGCAGCGAACTCCGGGGCCTGCGGCACACCCAGCAACCGCAACACGGCCGCTTCTATCCCCGGTGTTGTGTACCAGGCGATGGTATCCTCGATGCGCCGGGCGGCCCGGCCAGCGGCCTGCTGCATCCGCTCCTGGTCAGATGTGGTATAATAGGCCCGTATATCCTGCGCGATCATGAGGAGGTGGTCCATGCCTGCTGTCCACGTGGTCTCGGATGCCACCGGGGCCACTGCCCACCAGGTTGTTCGGGCAGCCCTGGTCCAGTTCGACGCGGACCTGGAGATCCGCGTCTACCCCAACGTGAACGATGAATCAATGGTGCGGCAGATCGTGTCCCAGGTGGCCCAGGAGGGTGGTTTTATCGTCCATACGCTGGTCTTGCCCCAACTGCGCGAGTTAATGCTGGAAGAGGGCCGCCTCTGTGGTGTGCACACCATTGACCTGATGGGGCCTTTGTTGACCCGCTTGAGCCTGTTGCTCGCCACACCGCCGAAAGCCCAACCGGGTCTGGCCCGGCAACTGGAAGATAGTTACTATCGGCGCATCGAAGCCGTGGAGTTCACCGTGCGCCATGATGATGGCCGCAACCCGGCCGATCTGCCCCAGGCCGAGATCGTGCTCACCGGTGTGTCCCGTACCTCCAAGACCCCGGTGAGCATCTACCTGTCTTACCAGGGCTGGCGCGTGGCCAACGTGCCCATCGTGTTGGGCGTGGACCCGCCGTCCCAACTCTTCCAGGTGGACCCCCGCCGGGTGGTGGCTTTCACCGTGCGGCCGGAGCGACTCGCGGTGCTGCGCACGGCGCGGCTGAGGTCCCGGGGCCTGGACCCGCTCAACCAGCATCTCCCATACGTAGATCTGGAACACATCCGCCAGGAGCTGGCTTATAGCCAGGAGATATTCCGGCGCGTCCCGGAATGGCCGGTCGTTGACGTGACCAACAAACCGGTGGAAGAGACCGCCAGCGAGGTGGTGAACCTCATCCACCACCGACAAGCTCAGTGACCAGGGCCTCGACGCGCGGGTCCCGCCACCGGCGTTGCTGCTCGACGGTGGGCGAGGGCTGGAAGACCCGGCGACATGCGGCCACCGGCACGTTGCCGGTTATGCTAATGCGATCCAGATCGCCCTGGCCCAGCCCGGCCCGGCGGCAATGGTCCAGATACCCCACCTCCTGGACCTCCACGCCCATGAGGTGTGCCGCCACGGTATCGGCCGCCAGCCAATCGGCGCTGGCCAGGGCGACGCGCCAGTCCACCGCCGTGCCGTGGTTGGGACCATCGCCCTCCATAGCCTGGTAGCCATCCAACACGGCCAGGTGCGGCGGGATGAACCGCGCCAGGAGGAACAGGTTGAGATTGATGACCGGGTAGCCCTGGTGCATGAGCATCTTGTCGCTGCGGATAAGCCGGCGGATGAGACGACCCTTGAGCCACATGATCAGGGGCCAGCCCTTGACCCGGCGGGGCGCCAGGCGGGCGATGGCTTGCAGGGTGCTGCCCCTGCTTCGCGTCGGACCCGCCAAAGCGGCCGGCCCGTCAGGCCCCCGTTCGTCGCGGATGAGGGCGGCCATCACCAGGTTCTTGAGCGCCAGGGTGACGATCACGGTATCATGGGTCTTGGGCGGCCCAATGGAGATGCGCAGGTCGCTCTCCACCACGGTGCGGGCCACGCGCAGGGTCAGGGGGCGCAGGTGTTGGTCATAGACCGTCGTCGTGACCCAGGCATCGCGGTTCAGGTCCCGCAATTCCACACCGTATTGCTCGCGGAGGGGCAGGTAGCCATAGTTGCGAAAGCCCTCCCAGGTGTCCCGCAGCCCGGCCCCCTCCGCAATGACGATGCGACCGGTGGTGCGCGGCTTCAAAAAGTCCAGCACGGCCCGCACCGCCTCCACGTGCGTGGCCGCCAGGGGGATGACGGTGGAGGTAAAGTTGGGCTTGATGAGGATGCGCCGCTTGCTGGCCCAATCCACGTCGCCGGCGATGGCCGTCAGCGCGTTGGTGACGTTCTGATAGCGGTCGGTACCCTGGTAGAGGGCCACAGTACTCATCGCTGTCATCGGCTTGCTCCCCAGTGGTTCAAACCGTCACCGGTTCCCCAGTGTGTAGGGACCGCGTGGCCGCCAGGGCCACGGCTATGATGGCCCGGCCGTCCTGGCCGGTGACCGGCGGCGCGGTATCCTGAACCAGGCAGTCCACAAAGGCCTGTAGCTCAGCGATAAAGGCCTCGCCGAAACGTTGGGGGGCGGTGCGGACGGTGTCACGGTGGATGCCGCGGCGATCCAGCAGGCGCAGCGGCGTCTGGGCCAGCCGGCCGATCTGCACCGCGCCCTCGTCGCCGATGACCTCCACCCGCAGGTCGTGGGCATAGCGCGTGGTGCGGCTGACCACCAGGGTGCCCAACGCGCCGCCAGCGAAGCGCAGATTCACCACCGCGTTATCCACGTCACCTACGGAGCGCACCCCCTCGTCCACCAGCGCGCTGCCCTCAGCATAGGCGCGCACGATCTCGTCGGCCATCAGCCAGCGGGCCAGGTAGAGGTCGTGGTACATGGCGTCCAGGATCAGGCCGCCGCTCACGGCCGGGTTCGCAAAGCCAGGCGGCGGCGGGTCCGTGTCGCCGCTGATGGCCCGGAAGACGATGGGCCGGCCGATGGCCCCGGCCGCGATGAACCGCCGGGCCTCCACGTGGGCCGCATCGAACTGGCGCACGTGGCCGATCATCAGTTTGACGCCGGCGGCCTCAGCGGCGGCGATGGCCCGGTCGCAGCCGGCCAGGTCCAGGGCCAGGGGTTTCTCGCAGAAGATGTGCCGGCCGGCCGCCGCGCACTGTTCCACGTTCGCCACGTGGGCCGAGGTGCTGGAGGCGATGACCACCGCGTCCAGCGTCTCCGCCCGCAGCAGCGCGTCCAGGGTCGGGTAGACAGCCACATCGCCACAACACCGGCGCGCCGCCGCCGCCCGCTCCGCCTGCGACGTGGTGACGGCCACCAGCCGCGCGCCCCGCACGCCACGGGCCAGGTTCTCCGCATGGACCAGCCCGATGCGCCCCGCGCCCACAACGGCGATGTGAATCGGTGCCATAGTCACACTCCTCGTCATACACAAAGCGCAATTACGCCTTACGTTCCACGCCTTTTGCTTGCGCGATGAGCCGCACGAGTTCGGCAAAGACGGCCGGGTCACGACCTTTGCGTGTGGCGCCCAGGCCATCCAGATCGGGAATGGTCAGCAGGTCCGGGGCATATTCCAGGGCCACGCTCCCGCCATAGATCACGCGCACGGCCTGGCCGACAGCCGGGCCATACCAGGCCGCCAGCCAGCCGCGAATGAACCGGCAACCCATGTCCACGTGAAAGGCCGGCGCTGGCTCCGCCACGCCGATAGTCCACTCTGGCTCGTAAACGAACACCATCTGCGCCACCTGCTCGGCGGTGCAGCCGTTCAAGATGGTGAACAACTGGGCCTGCAAGGCCAGCAAGGCGCGTCCCCGGTCTTCGCTGGCTTCGCCTACCAGCAGAAGCGGACGCAGGCCAGCCGCCAGCAACCGGTGCAACTTGCGGTTCACGGTTTCGTCGCTGTCACCGTGGTGGCGGCGCAGTTCCCAATGCCCCAGCATCACCCACTGGCAACCCACATCCGCCAATAGCCCGGCCGAGACCTCGCCGGTGTGAGCCGGGTCAGCAGCGGCCGAAACGTCCTGAGCGCCCAGCATCAACCCGGTGCCGGCGATAGCCTGGGCCACCGGGTAGAGACCTGTGTAGGGCGGACAGATCACCACATCCACCAGGTGGACCAACGCGCCGGCTGCCGCCAGGAACTCCCGCACAAAAGCCTGGCTCTGGGCCACCGTCATCGCCATCTTCCAGTTGCTGAGGGCCAGCGACTTGCGCATAGGGTGTCTGGCCGGTCCGGATTGGACTATAGCAGGCTGACCGGCTTGCCGGTCATACCCTCAGTGCTCAGAAGCAGGGCGAAAAAGAGGGCATAGAGCACGATAGAACCGATGAGGCAGAGGACTATCAAGAGCAAGATGCCGGCTCCCAGGAGCAGGCCGATCCAGGAGAATGTGCGGGTGCGCTGCTCATCCACAGCGCGGTTGGCCGCCAGCAACCCGATCAAGCCCAGAACGAGAGGCAAGATCGGCAGGAAATAGATGCCGTAGCTCAGCGTCAGACATAGAAAGGCCGTCAACAGGGCACTACCCAGGGCCCCCAGGGATACCAGGTCATAGGTATTGCCCATGAAGGTGACGGCCGGCCGGGTCGGACCGGGTTCGGGTGCGCCAGGTTCCAACGGGACGTTAGTGTTCATCAATAGACCCTCCTTGTGCCTACCCTCCCGCCGGTTGGGGCGCAATCCCTTCTGCGGGATGGTTCAGGGTAGGCAGTTATCCTTACTCGTATTATATGCTCACCTGGGGTCTGTGACCCCAGACCCGACGGCGGGTAGCATACCCGCCTCGAACCAGTGAAAATCGGCCTTTGGGGGCGCTCTCGGCCGGGCATCAACCGGCGTTGATGCTTTATTCATATGATGTGATGGTACCTCATTCTCGGCGATAAGTCAAGCCCCATGAACATGGTTGTAATTTAGTGCGAATTTTCACCAGGGACATACTGAACGGGGGCCTGGTTCGACTGAGAAGGTCAACCCTCGTCTGGTCACGCGACAGGCGCCGCACCTGGGAGGGGGAACGGGGTAGGGGAAACAGGCAGGCAGATAGGGGACAGAGGGGGGACCTGGCTGCTTGAAGCCGAAATCACCGGGTCTCTGCCATAGGTGAGCGTATCGCGTTGGGGACAGATTTACGGCTCTGGAGTCGAGGCTTTAGCCGGTTCGTGCCCCTAAAGGCTCAACTCCAGTGAGCCTCTGCGGGCTTATCGCCCATGTCCCCAATGTGTAACGCTCTCGCCATAGCCTTGCTTCTGGGAAACGTAAGGTAACTACCTGCCCTCCCGCAGGTTTGGGCGCAATGACCAGACCAGACGCCGCAGGCGCGCCCAGGTCCGGCTGCACCGGTTGCCAGCCCCTTTCTAACCTGCGGGAGGGTTCAGGGTAGGCAGTTACAGCGTAAGGTGGTATAATTAGAGAAAGGGAGATCGGCATGTGTGCAGATAAATCCTTCCCCGCCCGGGTAAATATCTACCTCCTGGGAAGCCCGGAGTTCTGGCGGGGCGATGAGTTGCTGCCGCCCCTCGCCACGCGCAAGACCCAATCGCTCCTGGCGTATCTCATCCTGTATCGCCAGCGGCCTCATTCGCGCGACGAACTCGCCACTCTTTTCTGGGGCGATCGCGATGATGTCCATGCCCGCCGTTCCCTCTCCACGGCGCTGTGGCGCATCCGCCGTCTGCTGGGTGAAGGCTATCTCCTGGCCGATTCTACCTCCGTGCAATTCAATCCGGCCAGTTCATTCTGGCTCGACGTGGCCGAGTTCGAGAAACTCTTGACCCTGGGCCGCCAGGAGCCGGACGAGAAGCACGCTGCCCGGTGGCACCAGGCAGTTGACCTCTACCGTAGCGATCTCCTGGAAGGCTTTTACGATGATTGGTGTCTGGAGGAACGTTATCGCCTGGAAGCCTGCTATCTCGACGTGCTGGCCCGGCTGGTCGTCTGGCACGAAACGCGGGGCGAAGCCCGGCCCGCGCTGGCCTGTGCCCAGAAATATCTGGCCCATGATCCGTTGGCGGAGGCCATGCACCTGGCGGCGATGCGCGCCCTTGTCGCCTTGGGCGATCTGACCGGGGCGCGGCGGCAGTGGCAACTCTGCTGCGCGATACGGCAGCAGGAACTTCACATGTCCCCCTCCTCCGAGATGCTCAAACAGGCCGCAAGCATCCTCGGCACCCCGGCCACCATCCCCCTGCCGGTTGCCCCGGCCCTGGTGAAGCAGTCACCGCGACGGGGCAACCTCGAGCGACCGCCGTTCGTCGGACGCGCGCGCGAGGTGGATGCGCTGTGGGCGCGGTGGGAGCAGGCAATAAAGGGGCAGGGAGGCATGGTCCTGATCGGCGGTGAGGCCGGCGTCGGCAAGACACGCCTGACCGAAGAATTCGCGGCCATGGTGCGCTGGCGCGGCGGCAGGGTCGGGCGCGGACGCTGTTACGAGCCGGAGCGCATGTTACCCTACCAGCCACTGGCAGAGATACTGCGCGACTTGCTGGCGCAGGAAGAGGACGCGGCGCCGGCGCTCCCGGCCTGGGCGCGCGCAGAACTCGCCCGGCTCATCCCCGAACTGGGCGCCCGGCCGATGCGGCGCGAGACCATCGCCGGCCCTCCACAGCCAGAACGGCAAGCCATTCTTTTTCACGCCACGCTCACTTTCATCCACCATTTCGCGGCACGTACCCCGCTGCTGATCGTGTTGGAAGATTTGCACTGGGCGACTGATTCGACGCTCGCTGTGATCCATTACCTGGCGCGCCAGATAGCCACCCTGCGCGTGTTATGCCTGGGTACGTTCCGTCCAGAGCAGGCCCGGGAGACCCATACGCTGACAGCGATGGTGACACAACTGGCGCGCGACGGCCTGGCGCAGCACCTCACGCTGGAACGGCTCTCGGTGGAGGCGATCTCCGAGTTGGTCCGGCGCACATTAGGGGTCGAGGCCGAGGCCGGGTTTGTGCAGCGCCTGTACGCGCATACCGAAGGGAACGCCTTCTTTGCGATCGAGACCCTGCGGGCGCTGACGGAGGCCCCGTTGACGGAAGGCCCTCTGCCTGTGCCTGGCAATGTGCGTGCGCTCATCGCCTCGCGGTTAGGGCGACTCTCCGTGTCGGCACGCGAATGGCTCACCTGCGCGGCCGTGGCCGGGCGCACCTTCGATTTCGACCTCGTCTGCCGTGCCCGGAGACTGGATGAGGACCCCGCTCTGGAAGCGGTGGATGAACTGCTGCGACAGGGGTTATTGCGCGAGGGGAGCGGCCTCGGCGGGCGTGATTATGAGTTCGTGCATAGTCTGGTACATGAAGTGACCTACACCGGCATACACCACCGGCGGAGACGACGGCTGCATCGTCTGATCGGCCAGGCGATGGCAAGTCTGTATAAGGAGCAACCGGCCCTCGCCGGCGCCCTGGCGCACCACTTTGCGGCCGGAGGCGAGGCGGAGAAGGCGCTCCATTACCATGACCTGGCGGCGCAGCGGGCGGCGGCGGTGTTTGCCTGGCAGGAGGCGGAGGCGCATCAAGGCCAGATACTGCAATTGCTGGAACAACTGGACCCCGATTGCACAAGGCCGGATTACCTGCGTCGCCGTGGCCAGGTCCTGACTGACCGCGCCGAATTGCGCTATCTTCAGGGCCGGCTGGCGGAGCGGGATGCCGATCTGGCGGCGCTGGCCGCCCTGGCCGGGGTCAGCGGCGATGATCATCTGCGTTTACAGACATGGAGCCTCCAGGCTCGCTATCTGAACCTGGACGCGCAGTATGAGCAGGCCATCGCCGTGGCAGAAAAGGGGCTGACCCTGGCCGACCATCTACAGGATACGGCGGCTCGTGGCTACCTGCTGAGCCAGGTCGGCTTTGCCCACTACTTTCTGGGGCAGCCGGGGCCGGCCTTGACCGCCCTCGAATCGGCCCTGGCTCTCACTCCCGAAGCTGATCGTGAGACACGCCGGCACATCACCCACGTTCTGGGCTATGTGCACTTTCACCTGGGGAACTATGCTCGCTCTCTTGCCTACCAGCAAGAGTCCTATGCCAGCCACCAGGCATCTGGCGACTATAACGGCATGGCCTGGGCCGGCCTGGACATCGGGGCCGTTTTGGGAGAGATGGGACGCACGGCTGAGGCGGAGCAATACCTGACCGAACATCTGAGCCTGGCCCGGCGCATCGGGGCGCGGCCCGCCGAGGCCTATGGCCTGATCCAGTACGGTTCCTGGGCACTGGGCCGGGGCGACTATGCGGCCGCCGCGGATCTCTTTCAGCAAGCCCTGACTATGCAGCAGGCGTTACGCACCGAACACGGACGTGTGGCGGCCGAAGTGGGAATCGGCTTCGCCCTGTACCACCTGGGCGATTTGGCGGAAGCACGCCGTTGGCTGGGGCAGGCGGTGGAACGAGCGCGCCTGATCGGGCACCGCAGACGCCTGACGGAAGCGCTCATCGGGCTGGGCCTGGTGGAGATCTCGGCGAGCCAGCCCCTGACGGCGCACGGTTGCCTGACCGAAGCCGTGACCGTGGCTCGTGACAGCGAGACTCGAGGCAACCTGGCTGCGGCGTTGGCGGCACTGGCCCGCGCCGACCGGCATGTGGGCGATCTGGCGTCGGCTCTCACCCACGCGGCAGAGGCGGTGCAGGTCGCCCGCGAGATCGCCGTGCCGGCCGGCGAGATGTGGGGCGAGCTGGAAATGGGGCTGACCCTGCTGGCTCAGGGTGCGCCCGAAGAGGCCCTGGAGCACACCGGGCGCGCCGTTGAGCTGGTGCCGCAGAGCGACGAGAGCTGGATCGGCACCGGGCAGGCCCATCAGGCCCACGGCCAGGTTCTACGCGCTTTGAGACGGCCGCGGCTTTGCAGAAGGCCGGGGCCCAGGTGAAGAGAATGGGAGGCTGAGATGAAGTTCCTGCTCGGACTCGACGCCGGTTCCGGCTCGGCCCGCGCCTTGCTGGTGGAGGTTGAGACCGGCCGGGCTATGGTTGCCGTTCGCCCGTGGAGTCACGCCATGTGTCCGGCTCCCCAGGCCGGCGATTGGGCCTACGATTTCGACACAGATTGCGCCTGGGCATTGCTGACTGAGGCGGCGCGCGAGGTCGTGCAGAAGGCCGGCGCCGCCCCTGGCGACGTCGCCGGCATCGCCGCCACGTCCATGCGCCATAGCCTGGTCCTGGTCCGGGATGGCCGCGTCCTCCTGGCCGTGCCGAACAAGGACGCCCGTGCTGCCGGCGAAAGCTCAGAGCTGGCTGCCGGGCGCGGCGCGACGCTGGCGCAGCGCACCGGCCGTTGGCCAGCCCCGGTCTTCATGGCCCCGCGCCTGCGATGGCTGGCCCGGCACCACCCGGCCTGGCTCGAAGGGGCCGTGGCCCTGGCGATCAGCGATTGGGTAGCCTGGCGTCTGTGCGGCCAGACGGCGACAGACCTGTCACAGGCTGGCGAGAGTATGCTCTTTGACATCCACCGGCGAGAATGGATGTGGGATTGGATAGACGAACCCGGCCTGCCGCGCGCCCTCTGCCCGCCGGTGCTGGCCGCCGGGACACCGTTGGGCCAGCTCAACGCCGCAGCCGCCGCCGACCTGGGCCTGCCACCGGGCATCCCGGTGGCCGTCGGTGGGGCAGATACCCAGTGCGCCCTCCTCGGCGTCGGCGCACTGGAGGCCGGGGCTGTCACCGTCGTCGCCGGGACCACCACGCCGGTCCAGGCAGTGCTGGAGCAACCCATCCTGGACCCCGAGCACCGGCTCTGGACTGGCCTGCACGCCCGGCCCGACCGTTGGGTGTTGGAGAGCAACGCCGGGGCCATGGGCGAGCCGCTGGAGTGGTTCGCCAGCCTGCTCTACCCCGATTCGCCGCGCCCGGTGGCCCGGCTGATGGCCGAGGCCCGGCAGGCCCGGCCCGGCGCGACCGGCATCTTTTCCACCTTCGGGACCCAGGTCTTTAACGCCCGCACCCTGAGTCTGCCCGTCGGCAGCCTCACCCTGTCCCACTTGCCGGGCGGGGACGCCCCCCACCGCCGGGAGAACCTGGCCCGGGCCATCCTGGAGGGACTGGCCTGTGCCGTGCGCGCCAATGTCGAGCAGATAGTTGCCCTCACCTCTGATCCCTCTTCACATGGGAGAGGGGAAGGGGTGTGGGTAACCGGCGGCATGACCCGCAGCCCCTTCTGGCCGCAACTGGTGGCCGACGTGCTGGGCCGGCCCGTGCGCGTCGCCGATCTGCCCGAAAGCACCGCCCTGGGCGCGGCTATCTGCGCCGGGGTGGGCGCCGGCGTCTTTGGTAGCCTGGCCGAGGGGGCCGATCACCTGGCCCGCACCCACACCATCGCGCCCCACGAAGCAACCGCCAACATCTACCAGATAGTCTACGCTGACTGGCAGCGGCTGCGCGCCGCCCAGGTCGAGGCGCACGACCAGGCTGCCGACCTGATCTTGCAGACACTGGCGGAGCAGCCACCCCCCATCACGACCCGGCCCCCTCTGTTCCGCCCGCGCTTCCTGGTCACCGCTCAACTGGACGATGCCAGCCTGGCCGAACTGCGCACGCTCGGCGAGGTGGAGTATGCCAGTTACCGTGAGGTCCTGCGCGTGCTGACCGGCGACGACCTGGTGGAGGCTCTCCAGGGTGTGCACGTCTTCATCACCGAGGTGGACATCGTGGACCTGGAGGCCCTCCAGAGGTTGCCCGACCTGCGCGTGGTAGTCTCCTGTCGCGGCCGGGCGGTCAACGTGGACCTGGCCGCCTGCACGGCCCTGGGCATCCCGGTGCTCAACGCCCCCGGCCGCAACGCCGACGCCGTGGCTGACCTGACGGTGGCCTTCATGCTCATGCTGACTCGCAAACTCATCCCGGCCGACCGGTTCTTGCACCAGTTGGGCGGCGAGGCCGGCGACATGGGCCGTCTGGGCCAGGCGCACGACCAGTTCCTCGGCCGCGAGTTATGGGGGCAAACTATCGGCCTGGTGGGCCTGGGTGCAGTCGGCCGGCAGGTGGCCCGGCGACTGGCCCCCTTCGGCGTCCGCCTGCTGGTCTATGACCCCTACCTCGGCCCGGAAGACGCCGCCCGCTACGACGCCTGGTCGGTCCCCCTGGCAGAGTTGCTGGCCGAGAGCGACATCGTCAGCCTGCATGCCCCGGTCACCGACGAGACGCGCGGCCTGATCGGGCCGGAGGCCATCGCCGGCATGAAAAAGGGCGCGTTCCTGGTCAACACCGCCCGCGCTGCCCTGGTGGACGAGGCGGCCCTGCTGGCGGCCTTGCAGGCCGGCCACCTGGCCGGGGCCGCCCTGGATGTCTTTGCCCAGGAGCCGCCCGCGGCCGATCACCCCTTGCTGGCCTTGCCCAACGTCATCGCCACGCCGCACGTGGGCGGGAACACGGTGGAGGTGGCCGCCCATCAGGGGCGAATGATCGTGGCTGACCTCCGGCGCATGGTGATCGGCGAGCGGCCCCAGTATATCCTGAACCCGAAGACCCTGGCCGGTTTCGCCTGGACAGGCCAGCGCCCGGCCGGTGACCTGGCAGCCCTGGCGGACCTGGCCGACCGGCCGGGGCCGGCCGTCAGCGACCTGCAACAGACCCCTTCGCCTCAGATTCGCCCCAAGGAGGAACATCCCATGACAATCGCCGCCCCGTCTCAAAATGCCCGCGTGCAGGTGGAGGCCATCCTGCGCCGGTTCTGCGAAAAAGCCCGATCCGATCCGGCCCTGAACGCCTTTGCTGCCAAACGCCGGGTCATCTCCCATTACACCCTGACCGACCTGGGTCTGGAGTTCCATGTCGGTTTCTGGGATGGCGCGGTGGTGGCCGATTTAGGCGCGCCACCACAGCCGGCCGAGGTATGCATGAAAGCCAGCGCCGAGACTTTGGACGGCATCCTGACCGGCCGGGTTAGTGGCAACAAGGCGGCGATGAGCGGCAGGCTCTCCTTCAGCGGGAGCGTGCGCCTGGCGATGGGCCTCCAGCGCATCCAGGGCGACCTGGTGCGGCTCTACACGGCGGCGCGGGAGGAGGCCGGCGGCATAGACCTGACCCTGCTCAAGCCCGCCATCGGTGTCCCGGCCAGCCCGCTGGCGCTGGACATCCCTGAGGACCCCCGTCAGGAACTGGTGCAGATCGCCAGCGAACTGTTCCAGTTACAACTGATCACCGCCACCGGCGGCAATCTGAGCCTCCGCATTGAGGGCCGGCCGGAGTGTTGGATCACTCCCACCCAACTCTACAAAGGCAACCTGCGGCCGGAGGCGATGGTGCGGATTGACTTTGAAGGCAACGCCCTCGACGCTGGCGCGCTGGCCCCTTCCTCCGAGCGGTCGCTGCACACCGAGATCTACCGGGCGCGGCCGGAGGTGCGGGCCATTATCCACGCCCACGCGCCCTATGCCACCATCCTGGGCCTGAGCGGGTTGCCTTTTTCGCCCATCACTACCGACGCGGCCTTTTTCAAGGAAATGCCGCTGGTGCCGTTCATCATGCCGGGAACGCCGGAGCTGGCCCTGGCGGTGGTGAAGGCGTTGGGTCAGAACCCGGCCTGCATCCTGCGGAATCACGGCCTTGTGGTGGCGGCCAGCAGCCTGCGCCGGGCCGCCAACCTGGTCGAGGCCATCGAACGCACGGCGCAGCTCATCTGGGGTTGCTACGCGGTGGGGAAGAAACCGCCCACTCTGCCGAAAGAGGTCGTCAGGATGTTGGGGGAAGTGGGAGAGATGATGGCGTAATCAGGATGAGGCCGGCCCGGCCGGCTGCCTGGAAACCGCCAGGCGTGAGTTGAAGGCCGCTTGCCTTTTGATAGTTTTTTGGCACCCGTGTGATAGACTGTTCTTTGAAAGAACAGTCTTTCTTTTTTGGGAGGACAAATGCCAGGCCACACAGAGCAGCCGCACAATACCTTCATCGTTCGTTTCTGGTGGGAGTGGCAGGGGGAAGACTCAACACAAGCGATGGGTTGGCGTGGGCGCATTGAACATGTGCAGAGCGATGAGATAATGTCGTTCTATGATGTGCGTGAAATGCTTTCATTTATCGCGCGCTTTGTCCCGTTGAAACCGGAATAGTAACCATGAACGTCCGAACCACTTCCAGCTCCTGGCGGGGTTGAGACCCGCCAGAAGCCCCGGAATCGTTAGCGAGGAGACCCGCACGCGCGGGGCGCACCCCGTAGAACTAAAATATGCTGCGCGACCGTGCTCGCGCGGGGTGTGCCACCCCGCGCCGGCGGCGGGTTACACTCCCGGTGGTCGCCGCCGCGAGCGAGGGGGTTATTTTCGGAGTAGCCTTTCCACTGTGCTCCGCACAATTCTTTCAGAAAGAAACACGAAAAGTGTTTCTTGGTAGGTGATGCATCAAATGGCATCTGTCAAACGTGATTCGTGACCGATCTACCAGTTACCAATCTACCAATAAAGGAGGGCCACATGTCTACCAAACGCGCACTACTCACAGTCTTGGCGGCCAGCGCCGTGTTCCTGGCGCTGGGTATCGGCTCCCAACTGGCCGGGGCGCAGCCCCCGGCCCAGCAGCCTGTCCCACCGGGCGTCACCATCCCTTATCCCGGCCGCCTGGCTGATGCGGCCGGGCAGCCCGCCCCTGACGGAGCCTACGATTTCACCTTCACGTTGTACGCGGCAGAGACCGGCGGCGCGCTGCTGTGGTCCGAGACCCAGGCCGGCGTGCCGGTGCAGGGCGGCACGTTCAACGTGTCCCTGGGCAGCGGGCAACCCATCCCCCTGGCGGCCTTGACCGGCAGTGATCTGTGGCTGGAAGTGGCCGTGCGCGGGCCGGGCGAGGCCGCCTTCACCGCCCTGGCCCCGCGCCAGCGGGTGAGCGCGGCCGTTCCCGCACCCGATAGCCCCTCGGCTGGCCTGGCCTGCCCCCACGACCACCTTGGGGAGGTATGGAATGCGAACATCGGCTGGTCGAACGCGGCTCTCCGCATCAACAACAGTGCCAATGGTCCCGCTCTCTGGGGGTATAACACCGGGGGCGGCAATGGGTTGCGCGGCGAGAGCACCACCAGCCTGGGTGTTTATGGATGGAGTAACTCCAGCTCGGGCGTTGCGGGCCGGAGCGCGGGCGGTAACGGTGTCGAAGGCTATTCTTCCACTACGGGCAAAGCCGGTGTGTATGGCAAGAACGAAGCATCGAGCGCCGGCAGCGCCTACGGGGTGATGGGCGAGACCTCTAGCGGTGATGGCTCGGCCGCCGGCGTCTATGGCTATGCCCCCAATGGCTATGCCATCGGCGTCTATGGGTATACCATGTCCTCTAACGGCTGGGCGGGTATGTTTGGTTCTCCCAACGGGAACGGGGTCAAGATCAGCGTCGGCACTGGCAAGACCGGGCTGACGGTTCTCAGCGGAACCAAAAGTGCCACCGTCCAAACGGACAAAGGCAACCGCCTGCTCTACTCCGAGGAATCCACCCAGGTCTGGTTCAGCGACTATGGCTTTGGCACACTTCAGAACGGCGTGGCCATCATTCTCATAGACCCCCTCTTTGCCCAGACCGTGAACCTGCAAGAACCCTACCACGTGTTCCTGCAGGCATACGGGGATGCGGAACTCTATGTGACCGACCGTACCCCAACCCAGTTCCAGGTTCGCCTGCGCGCCGGGGAGCCGAATGCCGAGTTTTCCTACCGCATCGTGGCCAAGCGGCTGGGGTACGAAGAGCACCGGCTGGAACCCGCCCCGTGAGAAGCGAGGTGAATGATGAACACTCGAATCGCATTCCTGCTCGTCGTGGCCGGTCTGCTGCTGGGGGGCATCGTTCAGGCCCAGACTGGCGGGCCAGGCCCAGGGTACACCGTCCAGGCCGGCACCGTCACCGGCGGGGGCTACCAACTGACCAGTCTGCGCTGGCAGGTGAGCGGCACGACTGGCGGCGGGGGCTACAGCCTGACCACCGGCACCGACCGGGCGGCCGGGGGAAACCAGTGCTGCTGCACCTACCTGCCCCTCATCTTGCGCAACAAGTAGTTCCCGGCCCTGCGGGTTGCCCAAACCCGCAGGGCCTATCAGAAAGATGGTCCCATGTCTACCCGGCGAACCCTGCTCACGATCCTGGCCGTCGGCGCCGTGCTGTTGGCCTGCGCCGGCCAGGACCCTTCGGGTTTTCCAAACCCAAAGGGTCTCGCTGGCGGCGTCTACTACGTGGCCCCGGACGGGCGCGACGACAATCCCGGCACCCTCGCCCGGCCCTGGCGCACCATCCAGCACGCGGCGGATACCCTGGC
>DAOTYG010000353.1:0-1781 GCA_034435155.1 Anaerolineae bacterium
GGGTGAGCATGGCGCCTTTGGAGACGCCGGTGGTGCCGCCGGTGTACATGAGCACGGCCAGGTCCTCCGGCTGCACGTCTACGGGTTCGGGCCTGGCCGGCGCGCTCTTGAGGAAATCCTGGAAGCCGTAGGTATTGGCCTCACCGCTGATGTCCTGGCGATGGCCCATCTTTTTCTCCATGGCCAGGGTGAAGAGCAGCTTGAGCAGGCCGGGGAAATATTCCTTCACGTTGGCAACGATGACGTGCTTGAGACTGGTCTTGGCCCGAATGCGCTGGATCATTGGGTAGAACAGGCTCAGCGTGACCAGCGTCTCCGCGCCGGAGTTGTTCATCTGATACTCTACCTCGCGGTCCACGTAGATGGGGTTGGTGGGCACGGCGACGGCTCCGATCTTGAGGATCCCATAGTAGGCGATGACGAATTGAGGCACGTTGGGCATGAGGATGCCCACCCGGTCGCCTTTTTTCACTCCTAACTGTTGCAGGCCGGCCGCGAACCGATCCACCGCCGCGCCCAGTTCCCGATAGCTGAGCTTGGCATCCATCAGCCGGCCACCCAACGGCTCGACGACGGCGCCATAGATGGTAGCGATGTTGTCGGGGTACTTCTGGATCGCGCGATCAAGGTTGGTGTACAGGGGGCGTTGGGGATAATCAATGTGCTCCGGCACACCCGGTTCGTAGTGCTTTAGCCAGATCTTCTCCATGGGTACTCCTCCTTATGGTGTTTTTAGGTCTTGGTCAGGGCCTATTCGACGCTTGCATTATACGGCATCAGCAGGGGTTTGTCAATAAATCGCGCTGGTCATTTATGGGGGTAATAACAGGGTATGGCCGCTGTATAATGCTACCAGGGCGGCAACCAGACCGGGTAGCTCCCAGAACGGCGCAGTGGCGGCGAAGGTCGTGGGCACGGCAGCGAGTGAGACCGGGCCAATGGCAGCCAGCAGGTCGCCGTGGGTATACGCCCGGCCGGTCCCACCGAAAAACGCCGCTGGGTCGGCCGGCTCCACCTCCACCGGGTCCGGCCGGGGGTTGTGCAACACCATGTTCGTGTACGGATAGACGAAACGGCTGGCTGTGCGAAAGTCAAACGCCTGACCTTCCTTCTTCTCGCGGAAGAGGGCGTAGCGTAGTCTGGCCCCGAACGGCAAGTAGTCTTTGACAAAGGCCACGATCACATGGCGCAGGGGGGTCTGAGGCTGGGCGGCCAGGACGGTGGTCACCAGCGGGCTAAGGGTGACGATGACCTGCGCCCCAGCGGCCGTTGTCTGCTGCACGATCTGGGCCGCCTCAGCGCTCGGGGCCAGGGGCACGATAGCTGCGCCCAGCTTCCAGGCGGCATGGGCCGCGATGAGGAATTGCGGGCAGTTGGGCAGGTGCAGGGCGATGCACTGGCCGGGGTCCACGGCCAGGGCCTGCTGAAGCGATGAGGCGAAGCGGTTCATCTGTTCGCCCACCTGCTCGAAGGTGAGGGACACGCCGCGATAGGCTAACGCCGGCCGCTCACCGCAGGCATGGGCCACGTTTTCCAGAAGGCGATAGAGGGGGACGACGGCGGTAGGCAAGTTATTCCTCCCGTGTAGAAGGTGGAGTCAGGAACCCGGTAGTCTAGGGTCAAAGTGCCTGGCACCTTTGCTCGCGCTCGCGCCCGGCGTGGGCATGGCACTGCCCCCACGACGCGGAGCTTCCCGCTGGCGTTCCCATGCGGAGCGTGGGAACGAGGGGACCAGTCGTAGGGCGCGTTCCGTGCTCGCGCCCATGCTCTGCGTGGGCGCG